>JAFTEL010000178.1 GCA_017453685.1 Clostridia bacterium | reverse complement strand
GATCGTCCGTGCGGCCGAAGTACCACAGGTAGCCGTCCTCGTCACGCCATGCCATGTCGCCGGTGTGATACAGGTCATCGTACCACGCCTCGGTCGTCTTTTCATCGTCGAGATAGTAGCCGATGAACATGCCGTAGGGGACGCCGTTTTTGGTGCTCAGGCAGATCTCACCGACCTCGCCCACCTTGGTTTCTTCGCCGTCGCTGTTAATGAGCTTGATGTCGAACTGCGGCGTGGGCTTGCCCATGGAGCCGGGTCTGATCTCGGCGCCGATGAGGTTGGCGACGGTCAGCGTGGTCTCGGTCTGACCGAACCCCTCGTGGATCATCAGTCCGGTCGCGTTCTTGAACTGCTCATACACCTCTTCGTTGAGCGCTTCACCCGCCGTGGTCGCGTGCTTGACGCTGCTGAAATCGTATTTGGAAAGGTCTTCCTTGATGAAGAAGCGGTACATGGTCGGCGGTGCGCAGAAAGTCGTGATGTTGTAATCATGGAACATCGGCAGAATTTCGGAGGCGTGGAAACGGTCGAAGTCATAGGTGAATACCGCCGCTTCGCACAGCCATTGACCGTAGAGCTTGCCCCAGACCGCCTTGCCCCAGCCGGTGTCGGAAATGGTGAAATGCAGTCCGTCGGGGTCAACATTGTGCCAGTAGCGGGCGGTAACGATATGACCGATGGCGTAGGCGAAGCTGTGCGCGGCGATCTTCGGATAACCGGTCGTGCCGGAGGTGAAATACATGATCATCTTGTCGCGCACATTGTGGTCGGTCGGGCGGGGGAATACGCTCGAGGCGGCGGCTGTGCCCTCGTCGAAGTTCAGCCAGCCCTCACGCGTTCCGTTGACGCACAGCTTGAATTCCAGCGTCGGGCTGTCCTTATGCGCATCGTCGATGGCGTCGCGCACTTCGCCGTCGCTCGTGGCGATCACGGCGCGCACACCGGCGGCGTTGAAGCGGTAGGAAAAGTCCTTGGCGGTGAGCTGGTTGGTGGCGGGGATAACAATGGCGCCGATCTTATGCAGCGCGTTGATGGCGACCCAGAACTGCCAGTGGCGCTTGAGTACGAGCACCACGCGGTCGCCGCGCTTGATGCCAAGTGACTTGAGGTAATTGGCGGCCTGAGAGGAAAGCACGGAGATGTCGCGGAAGGTGAAAACGCGCTTTTCTTTTTTGTTGGAGAGCCAGACCATGGCGACCTTGTCGGGCTTGGTGCGCCCCAGCTCGTCGACCACGTCAAAAGCGAAGTTGAAGTTTTCGGGCACGTTGAAGGAAATATCGGTCAGCAGCCCGTTTTCATTCACGGTTTCATTGACGTAACGCTTATACAGCAGCTCGTTGTTGCCCACGTCGGCGCTTTCGCTCATTTCCGGCAGATTCGGCAGGGTCGCGGAAGAGCCGCTGCCCTTGACGACCACGCTGATGAACTGGCAGTTTTCGCCGTCGATGGCGACCATGCCGTGGGGCAGGGAGGAGTTGAGCAGCATTTTGTCGCCTGGTTCGAGAATCTCGATATGTTCGTCGATCTGCACCTTCAGCCGCCCGCTGATGATGTATTCAAATTCCTGCCCGTCGTGCTGGGTGCAGGCGATAGGCGCGTTTTCGAGTTTTTCGCTGTATTTGGCGGTGACCAGAAACGGGTCGATCAGGCGGTCCTTGAACAGCGGCGCCATGTGCTGGTATTCAAAGCCTTCCTTGCGGCGGATGGGCATGCCCTCGCCGTTGCGCAGGAGCGTGTATTTGGAAAGCTTGGGCATTTCGCCGGTGACCAGCGCCGACAGGTCGGTTTTGAACGCGGTGGCGCACTTATGCAAAAAGGTGAAGGACATATCGCGGTAGCCGTTTTCGCTTTCAATATACTCCCGCTGGCTCACTCCCGTAATTTCCGCCATCTGCGCGGGGGTCAGCCCCATGATGGTTCTCAATTCGCGGATGCGTCCGGCGATGCTCTGGAGTTCTGAATTCGTGCTCATTTTGTTACCTCCTCAATAAGAAAAGCCTTGCAGCGTAGATGCTGCAAGGCTTGATAGCGGTTCTTTTCGGAACGCTCAGGCTTTTTCAGCACAACGCACTAAGACATTATCAATGGTAATGATAATGCCGATAATAATGGCGATGTTGAAAAAAGCAGTCACGTGTCGTTCCTCCTGTCAAGATTGGAGTCATCATAGCACCATTTTTCGGTGCTGTCAACGGTTATTGCAGAAAAATGCGGAATTTTTTTTGATATATTCCCCACAGGAAACATAGAGGTTGTCCTGCGCCAGCCGTGCGGCGAATCTCCCGTCCAGTTCGTCAAGAACCTCGGGAGTCACGGACGCGCTTTCGTTGTTTTCATCAAAACAGTCAAACATCGATTTGACCGTTTCGGCGGCGTCGGGGTCGAACATGGCTTGGGCAGCTTCGGCGGCGTCGCCCGTGAGCGGCTGCGCGCTGCGGCGGAAAAACGCGGAAAGTGTCGCTTCCTTTGCATCGGTCAGCAGGTAATAAACCGCGTAAATCAACTGCTGCGGTCGGGTCAAGCCCTGATAAAACGCAGTGGAACTGACCGCTTTTTGACATTGATTTTCCAGAATCAGTGCAACGCCTTCAAATAGCGCGTCGGCCGGCGCCGCGGCAATGACCTCTTCGGTCAGGTTCGCGTATGCGTCACGCAGTTCCTTTTCCCGTTTGGCTTTCGCCAGCAGCGCCTGATTGCGCCCGTGGGTGCGTTTTGAGGCTTCCGCCGCTTTTTTTATTACAAAGATTGTCAGCACGATCAACGCAAATAAGATCAGATACAAATACCAGTATTCTTTCATATTTTCAAGCATCGGTTTCTTCCTCCAACAGCTCTTTGTAGATTTCTCCCTTTTTGAATCGGCTCGCTTTGGCGGCGAGCTTGGCGGCTTCGCTGATGCTCACGCCCTTTTCCATCAGCCGCTTCGCCTGTGCCACCGCGTCTGCAAGGGTGAGCGTTTCTTCCTGCTCTTCGGCGGCGCCCGCCACGATCAGCACGATCTCGCCCTTGAGCGAATTGTCGGCATAGGTGTCGGCTGCCTGCGCCAGCGTGGTGTGTATCACTTCTTCGTGTATCTTCGTGATCTCGCGCACAAGGGCGATCGGGCGGTCGCCGAACGCTTCCAGCATATCTTTCAGCGTGTTGGCGAGCTTGTGCGGCGCTTCATAAAAACACATCGTGCGCGGCTCGTTTTTCAGCTGCGCCAGATGTTCGCGGCGGCTGACTTTATTCACGCTCAAAAAGCCCTCGAAGCAGAACCGTTTTGCGGGCAGCCCCGAAAGCGCCAGCGCGCTGACAAAGGCGCAGGGACCCGGCACCACCGTGACCGGCAGACCGTTTTCATGGCACAGCCGCACCAGATCTTCGCCCGGGTCGGACACTGCCGGCATGCCCGCGTCGGTGACGAGGCAGGCGGTCTCGCCGGCCGCCAGACGCGCGCAGATTTGTTCGCCGCGTTCGAGCTTGTTGTGTTCAAAATAGCTGACCAGCGGCTTTCTGATGCCGAAATGGTTGAGGAGCTTCATGGTGACGCGCGTGTCTTCCGCCGCGATAAAATCGCAGCCGTTCAGCGCTTCGATGGCGCGGGGGGACAGATCGCCCAGATTTCCGATCGGCGTACCGACCACGTAAAGCATACCCATAGGTTCCCTTCTATTCTCTTTCGGCGTATTCGCCGAGGATTCGTTTCTGTTCCGCTTCGTCCTTCATGCTCAGCGGTTTTTCCACGATCAGACCGCTTGCGGCGTCTTTTTTGGCTTCCAGCAAAAACAGCCATGGCGCCGCGCCCTCGTCAGCCGTCACGAAGCGCAGGCGTTTCGGTTCCAAACGGTTATTCCGCAGCGCGGCGATCACGTCCGTCAGCCGTTCGGGGCGGTGACACAGGCACAGCCTTCCGCCGCTGCGCAGCAGGCGGGCGGCGCACCGGGAAAAGTCGTCCACCGTGCAGCAGACCTCGCTGCGGATCAGTTGCTGCTCTTCCGATTGGCAGGCATACCCGCTCCCGACTTTGAAATACGGCGGGTTAATCGTGATCAGATCAAATCCGCCGAAGGGTAGACGCTCCTGCCATTCGCGCAGATCGGCGTTCACGATCGCGATCGCGTTTTCTCTGTTCGATTTTTTTAAGCCTTCCTCGATCAGCGCGCAGCCGTCGGCTTGAATTTCCACCGCCGTGAGACTTTGCTTTGGCTCGTTGCGCAAAAAAATGAGCGGCACGATCCCGCACCCGCTGCACAGGTCGCAGACCCGCTCCTTGCGTTTCGGGGCGGCAAAATCCGCCAGCAGCAAAGCGTCGGTGCCGAAGGTGTGCGTTTCGTTCGTGGCGGCGAATACGCCGCGGCCGAGGGCTTCATAATGAACAGATTTCATGGTATCATCCACAGCAGTTCAGATTTGTTTTATCTTACCATATTTTGTCGGGATTCGCAAGTGCGGACAGTCTGTTGAAAAATTGTTGAAAAACGCCGATTCTATTTATATTCTTGCAGGTTTTTCGGGGAAAAACTTGACATTCATGCACGGATATTGTAAAATTGAGCATATTTTTCAAATTGAAGAGGAGAGAGATCAATTGAGCGGCGAAATTCTTGCATTTGCCATTTATTTTCTGCTCGTTATCAGCGTGGGCGTGGTGTTTTTCATCAAGTCCAAAAGCAGCGGCGAAAAAGATTACTTTTTAGGCGGCCGCAGCATGGGTCCGTGGGTCACGGCCATGAGCGCGCAGGCATCCGATATGAGCGCATGGCTGCTTATGGGCTTGCCCGGCAGCATTCTGGCGTTTGGCCTGGGCAAAGCGTGGATCGGCATCGGCCTTGCCGTCGGCACCATTCTCAACTGGATCTTTGTGGCCAAGCGGCTGCGTAAATTCTCCGCCGCGGCGGGCGATTCCTTCACCGTGCCGCAATATCTGTCCAACCGCTTCTGCGCGCATAACCACGTGCTCAGCGTGATCTGCGCGGTCGTGTTCCTGGTGAGCTTTACGCTCTACGTCGCTTCCGCCTTTGTTGCCGGCACCAAGGTGTTCACTTCCCTTGTGCCGAATCTGTCTTCAGGCACGGCTATGCTCATCTTTGCGGCGATCATCATTCTTTACACCTTCCTCGGCGGCTTCAAGGCCGTATGCTGGACGGATTTCATCCAGGGCACACTCATGCTCATCGCTCTGCTGGCGGTGCCGATCATCATGGCGATCAAAGGCAATTATGACGCCGGCCTGCTTTCCGAGGTTTATAGTTATGATGGAACGACCTACGAATTCGTGCCCAGTCTGTTCAACGCATCGTGGCAGGATATCGTTTCCGGCTTCGGCTGGGGTCTCGGTTACTTCGGCATGCCGCACATCATCGTGCGCTTCATGTCCATCAAAAAGCCGTCCATGGTCAAAAAAAGCGCGACCGTCGCCATCATCTGGGTTGTGATCTCGTTGGCCTGCGCCATCGTCATTGCCTATTTCGGCCGCATCGCGCTGTTCGGCAACGAAGTTCTTGCCAAAGAGCTGCTTGAAAGCGGCGGTCAGCAGCTTGTTTTCATTGAGCTTGCCCGCCGTCTGTTCCCGACCTTCATCGCCGGCCTGCTGCTCGCCGCCATCATCGCGGCCTCCATGTCCACGGCGGACTCGCAGCTTCTGGTGGCTTCCTCCTCCTTCACCAGCGATATCTATAAGCCCGTTTTCAGAAAGAACGCTTCCGATAAAGAAGTGCTGTGGATCGGCCGCATCGTGGTGCTGGTCGTTTCCGTGATCGCTTATTTCATCGCCTCCAGCAAGGGCGAGGGCGCGCAGGCGATCATGAATCTGGTCGAAAACGCATGGGGCCTCTTCGGCGCGGCGTTCGGTCCGGTCATCCTGCTCTCTCTGTTCTGGAAGCGCTTCACCTACAAGGGCGCCATCGCCGGCATCGTCGGCGGCACGCTGGTCGACATCCTCTGGCTGATCTTCCTCTCCGGCAAGACCGGCGTTTATGAGATCATCCCCGGCTTTATCTGCTGCTTTATTCTCGCGGTCGTGGTTTCGCTCATCGACGCCGCTCCCTCCGCTGAGGTGCAGGCGATCTACGAAAAAGCCACCGACGACAGCAACGACGACTGATTGTATAAGCATAAAACCGTCCGCAGCAGCGGGCGGTTTTTTTCTGTCTTGAATTATTCGGAAAAATACGTTATAATACAGGCAATCCAAACTTTACGGAGGTTACGCCATGAAACGAACGATTTCGATTCTGACCGTGGTCGTGCTGCTTGCGGCGCTGGCATTTCCCTGTTTCGCAAAGGTCAGCAAGATCAGCAACGTGAACGACGCCACAAACTATATTCTGGAGCAGACCGACGTGATCACCGTCCGGCGCGCAACGCTGAATGAAAGCGGCAAGGCGGGTCGCGGCGTTTATCTGATCGCGCTGGGCGGTTCGGATTATTCGTGGAACGAATCCAGCATCACCTGCCTGCAGAACGCCATCCGCAGCGGCTGTTCTCTGCCGAATTCCTATCTGTCCGCAGTGATCGCCAAGGCGAACGAAGTCATCCCCAAGGGCAGCGAGGTCGTGCTGATCGGTCACAGCATGGGCGGCATGATCGCTCAGCAGTTTGCCGATGATTCGACCATGAAGTCGAATTACAACATTTCCTATGTGCTCACCATGGGCGCCCCTTATATTGCGGATGACGCCCGCGAGGGAACGCTGCACCGCATGGCGGACAGCGCCGATATCGTGCCCCATCTCAGCATGGCGGCGCTCATCCTCGGGCAGTATTCCAAGGATCAGAGCGTTGAAACCAGCGCTTATTCCAACCCGCTGACGGCGCACACGCTTTCTTACAGTCAGGCGTCCTGCTGGCAGCAGTATGACGCGCTGGGCATCAAGGGCGGCAGCTCCACCATTACGTTTTGATTTTGTTTGGGCAGGTTTTTTATGCAACCTGCCTTTTTTTGCTGAAAAGGGTAAGTATTTCCTTTTTTCTCTTTCTTTTCTTTTTTGTTTGCAGTATAATAAACAAAGCATGGAAATCAATTATGCGGCTGTCGAAAGGCGGCAGTGATAAAGGAGGAAATCCCCCATGAATGAAAACTTCAACTACAAAATGGAGCTGACCGATGAGCAGGCCGCCATTCTGCACGGCGCAAAGGGCGAGACCATGGCGAAGGTCATGCAGACCCTCGTGCTCTACGGCGACGCGTTCGGCGCCGAAAAGATGGTGCCCGTCACCAGCAAAATGGGTCATCTGGTCACCAGCTTCGGCCTCGGCGTGATGAAGCCAGTGCATGAGATGATGGATCAGCTCATCAAGGGCGGCGCGCTTTCCGGTCAGAAATTCTCGGTCGACCCCAAGCCGCTCGATCCCAAGGTCCCCGCCAACTTCCTTCAGAATTTCGTGTTCAAAAAGTTCATGTATTCCGTGCAGGATGCATACGATCAGCAGCTTCAGAAGCTCGGTTTGATCGGCGACGACGCCTACACCTGCACCTGCTACATGGATGAGGTCGGCAACAAGCCGCAGCAGGGCGATATCCTCTCCTGGGCGGAATCCTCCGCCGTTGTTTACGCCAATTCCGTTTTGGGTGCGCGCTGCAACCGCAATTCCGGTATCATCGAGCTGTTCGGCTCCATCGTCGGCTACGTGCCTTATTTTGGTCTGCTGACCGATGAGGGCAGAAAAGCGACCTGGATCGTGGAAGTCAAGACCACCAAAAAGCCCGAAGCGCAGATCCTCGGCTCCGCCATCGGCATGAAGGTCATGGAAGACGTTCCTTTCATTAAGGGTCTGGATCAATGGCTCGGCACCGAGCTTGACGGCGACACCACCGCCTACCTCAAGGATTTCGGCGCGGCGACCGCTTCCAACGGCGCAGTCGGTCTGTATCACATTGAGAATCTCACGCCCGAAGCCAAAGAGCAGGGCGCGGCTCTTATCGCCGAAAACGCGCAGACCTACGTCATCGACGACGCGGAGCTGGAGCGGGTCTACAAGAGCTATCCCGTGATGTGGAGCGATCAGAGCGCGAAACCCAAGCTCTGCTTCGTCGGCTGCCCGCATCTCTCTCTCGCCCAGCTCATCGAGTGGACGAAGAACGTCAGTGAGGGGCTGAAAGCCAGCGGTCTGAAAAAGGTTTCCGTTCCCACCGTGTTCACCGCGGCGCCCGGCGTCATCGAGCAGTTTGAAAAAACCGAATATGCCGCTCAGCTCAGCGCGACCGGCGTGATCCTCAGCTACATTTGCCCGCTGATGTATATGAACAACCCGCTTTCCAAGAAGATGCCCGTCATCACCAACTCCAACAAGCTCAGAACATACACCACCGCCCGTTACTACACGAGCGATGAGATTTGTTCCATCATCACGAAGGAGGTCAAGTAACATGAAACAGTTCAAAGGTCGTCCGGTCGTTGCCGGCGAATGCAAAGCTCCCGCGCTCGTTTCCCACGGCGGTTTCAACACCCTTGCCTCTTTCCAGGGCGCGCTCCAGTTCGGCGATCTGCCGATCATCGGCAAAAAATATCAGCAGACGGAATGTGACGATCAGAATAACAAGGATCTGTTCGGCAAGCCCATGCTCAACAAAGCGCTCTGCCTGCCGCAGACCATCGGTTCCACCACCGGCGGCATGATCCTGTTCTGCGCCAAGGCGATGGGCAAATGCCCGGCGTGCCTGCTCTTTTCCGAACATATCGATTCTCTGGCGGCTGCCGGCGCGGCGATCTCCGCTGTCTGGACGGACAGCCCCATGCCGGTCGTTGATTGCCTCGGTCAGGAATTCCTTGACACCGTGAAGGACGGGGACACCATCACCGTCAGCGCGGACGGCACTGTCACCATCGAATAAGCATAATTATCATGAAAGCGCGCCGCAGGTTTTGGCCCACGGCGCGCTGATTTTATTTAAGTGTGTTCAGGTATTCTTTTTGTTGAGGCGTGATGCGGTAACTTTCCCGCGCTTTTTGAATGGCTTTCCTATGCGTCCATTCCGGAAGCCTTCGCTGCTCCAAGACGGGAATGATGGCGTCCCACTGCTTGGCAAGAGCCGTCGCGTAATACCACGCCACCATCATGCGAACGTAGTATTCCTCGCTCGTCACGCTCAGCGGCAAAACGGCGAATTCGGCTTGAAACGCCTCGTCCAGATAATGCGTCATCAGCATTTCCAGCCCGAAGCGGCAGGTGTAGGGCAGGGGAGAATCGATCCAGCGCCTGACGTGCGGCAGCAGTTCGTCTTTGTGTTTGGAAAACACTTTCGGCTTGAGAACGTCGCACACCGCCCAGTTATCCACAAAGGGCAAAAACGCGTCGACCAGATTGACAGCGGCTGCGAAATCCTTTTTCTTTTCCAGCAGCAGCGCGTGAAGCATGTTTTCTTCGTAATATGCGTGCGGCAGCGTTTGCAGAAAGCGTTCGCGCTCCTCGGTACTGATCTCTTTGGCGAATTGCCGCAGCTTCGGCACCCGAACGCCTAAGATCGTCTCCGGCTCAATGTTCGGCACCAGTTTTTGATGAAAGCGGCGGTAATCCTTGTCTGCCAATCCCTTTAATTCGATTTGCAGCTTCGTCATTTCTTTTTATTCTTTCTGTGTTCCTTGATCACTCTGCTGATATACATGATCAGAGAGAGAATAAATCCCGCCGTACAAACGGCGACAAAAGCGGCAAACAGCAATTGCCCCTTATCCAACAGATATTTTAACCCATAGGCCAGAGCGGCGATGCAAACCAAACGGCTGATCAGGTTTTTGATCGAAAAAGAGGTACCTTCTTCTTCCTGTTCGGGTACGACTGATTGTTCCTGCTTATCCATCGTGTTAGCCCTCTTCCCGTTAGCGATTGACTATATTTTAGTGAATTTCCGGAATTTTGTCAAGATGGGCGGTCATTCTGATTTCTGACTTGAATCGACGACTGCCTTGATATATAATCAAATTGTGAAAAATGAAGAAGATTTCGGAGATGAGTGAATTGAACAAGAATAAACTGATCGCTTTAGGTGAGGCTCTGATCGATTTTATACCGGATAGGACCGGCTGCGAGTTTTATGAGGTCACGGGCTTTGAGCCGAAGGTCGGCGGCGCGCCCGCCAATGTCTGCTGCGCCTATGCCGTGCTCGGCGGGAAAGCGGGTATGATCACGCAGCTCGGCAATGACCCGTTCGGCGATAAAATTTTGCGTGAGCTTGCCATGTTCGGCATTGAAACGACCGAGGTCGCGCGAACCGACGCGGCGAACACCGCGCTTGCCTTCGTCAGTCTGAGCAAAAACGGAGACAGAACGTTTTCCTTCTATCGCAAGCCATCCGCCGATATGCTTTACAGCCCCGAACAATTGAATCAAGCCTATTTTACCGACGCCTATGCGTTCCATTTCTGCAGCGTCGATCTGGGTGATTTCCCGATGCGGGAGGCGCACAAGCGCGCGATCGAATACGCAAAGCAGAGCGGCGCACTGGTGAGCTTCGACCCGAATCTGCGGTTTCAGCTCTGGGGTGACGCAGAAAAGCTCAGACAAACCGTAAACGAGTTTATCTCGTTTGCGGATATTCTCAAGATCTCCGATGACGAGCTTGAATTCATCACGGGCGAAACGGATGTGGAAAAGGCGCTTCCCGCGCTGTTTGCTAAGGGCGTCAAGCTTCTCGTCTACACCTGCGGCGCAAAAGGCGGTTACGCTTTCACCAAGAACGCGCGGGCTTACAGTGCGCCGCGCGCTGTCGAAGCGGTTGACACCACGGGGGCAGGGGACGGCTTCATCGGTTCGTTCCTGTTCATGCTCAATCAAAGCGGCATAACGCCCGCAAATATCGCGGAATTGGACGAACGGACGCTTCAAAAATGCATTGATTTTTCCGTCGATTTCTGTTCTGTCAGCGTTACCAAACGGGGCGCGATGAGTTCCTACCCGACGATGGAAGAAATGAAACAGCTCTAACAGAACCTACTTATACAAAGCGTCCGTAAGGGCGCTTTTTCATTTCACATCCTTTTTCCTTTTTCATAGGATAAAGAATGAGGAGTGATTGACTTTGGAATACAGTGTGGCAGCGAACGGGCTGCTGCTGCCGTTTTGGGGCACGACCCTGGGCGCGGCACTCGTGTTTTTTATGAAAAAAGAAATGAAGCAGTCGGTGCAGAAGTCTTTGACCGGCTTCGCTGCGGGGGTGATGCTGGCGGCAACGATCTGGAGCCTGCTGATCCCCGCGATCGAACAATGCGAGCATTACGGTAAAATGGCGGCTCTGCCGGCGATCATCGGCTTCTGCTGCGGCGCCGCTTTTCTGATGCTTCTGGATCAGTTGATCCCCATGACGCAGGAAAACGGCGCATTAGATAAGCTGCTGCCCGGCAAAACGGGAACCATGGTGCTTGCCATCATACTGCACAATATTCCCGAAGGTATGGCGGTCGGCGTTGTTTACGCCGCATGGCTGGCAGGTCAGCCCGGGATCACCCGAGCCGTGGCTTTTTCCCTCGTTTTGGGCATTGCCCTGCAGAATCTTCCCGAGGGCGCGATCGTCTCCATGCCCGTTCACGGCAGCGGTCTGTCAAAAGGGAAATCATTTCTGTACGGTGTGGCGTCCGGCCTTGTGGAACCGATCGCCGGTTTGATCACCCTGCTCGCGGCCCGGTTTATCGCGGCGGTTTTGCCGTATCTGCTCGGCTTTTCAGCGGGCGCGATGATGTATGCCGTCGCGGAGGAATTAATACCGGAAATGACTTCAGGCGCTCATGCCCGTAAATCCGCCGTCCTGTTCGTAAGCGGCTTTTCTCTGATGATGTTCATGGACGTTGCGCTCGGTTAAGCCGTAAAATGTAAAAGGCACTTGCTCTGGCAAGTGCCTTTTTAACTCTTAAATCAGTACCAGATCCAACCGAAAAGCAGGATGATGATGAGCCACTGCCACGCGGTATACTTGACCGTGACTCTGCAGGTGCCGGTGACGGTGGCGCCGTACTGATCCGTCACCGTGCAGGTGATGGTCGACGTGCCGCGTTTCGCGCCTGTCACATTGCCGTTTTTGTCGACCTTTGCGATTTTTTCATAGGAGGATGCATACCGGATGTCGGTGTACTGCACGCCCTCATCGGCAGTGATGATCGGCTTAAGCTGTGCCGTGGATTTGTAGGCGATCGTCATGTTGCTCAGTTCGACTTTTCTCACATGCGGCATATTACTGATCGTCACGGTGAACGAGTATTCCAGCCCTCTCAATGAGGCGGTCACGGTTTGCTGACCCGTTTGAGCGGAGTTGAAGCCGTTCACCGTGATGCAGTCTGTCAGTTCATACTTCACAGAGGGATCGTTTCGGTTGGAAACGACGATCTTCATGCCGGAGGGGTCGAAGCTTTCGCCGACAAAATAGGCTGTTTTGGTCGGCGGAATAAAGTCGTAAACAGCCAGCGTATCGGCAGGGAACGAATAAATATTGCCGAGCCGGTATTCATGGATCGCGCGCATGTCGGCGGTGATCGGATCATCTAAGTTTTGCGCAATATCTTCATCGATTTTGCCGTCGAGGTTCACGTCCATAAAGCAGCGTTCTTCCTGCGTCGGCGTTTCGAGACCGAGACGAATTCGGTCGTATTTCTGCATATCGCTGAGATCAATCTTGTTGTCGCCGTTGAAATCGCCCCAGCAGGGAGCAGGGGGTTCCGCTTCATTGGCCATGATCGCAAGACTGACCATGTCAAACCAGGGGGATTCTCCTTTGGAATCGGCTCCGAGAATCTGAATGCCCGTTACGTTTGCTTCAACGCTTGGTATCACGATGACATGCTTCTCCGTATTATCCCGTATGCTGCCCGCCGGTACGGTTTCGCCGTTTTCAAGCAAGAGATTAATTGCTGCGGCTGCACCCATATTGCCTGTGGTTTCTATAAACAGATAAGCTTGATCCGGCAATACCAACGGTCTCATAAAGCCATAGGTAATGTATGATCCCGTTGGGAAGGAGATGAAAGTATGTCGGCGGTTTTCCCCGAAGGATGCTTCGTTGACGTCAACAAGCATCCGTTGCGTTTCGGAATCCGCAATGATTCCGCCGAAAAAGTCTTCATAGGCAAGCGAATCGGACGGCTCAAAATGGCTGTTCATGATCCGACTTGGTTCCATGTAGGTCGGAGCGGCATGATCCACCAAAGCGGCGTTTTGAAGCGCCGTATTATTATGGATGGCAACCTTAGACCAGTTTGCCGCATCCTCGGCGTAATAAATGATTTGCAAGGAGGGGCAGGCCTGAAACGCGTCGTTTTCAATGCGCGCGATTTTTTTGTCCAGTGTTACGGCGGTAAGGGCGTCGCAACCCGAAAAAGCCGATCCTTTGATCTCGGTCAAGGCGTCGGGTGCGGTAAAGGACAACAAAGAATCGCAATCGGCAAAAGCGTATTGCCCGATATTCTCGATCCCGTCAGGCAGCTTTATATCGACCAGCGAAGAACAGTGATAGAAAGCATAATTGGAGATGGCAGAAAGGCTTGCAGGCAGATGGATGAAGTCGACGCAGTCCGCATAGCAGAACAGGTATTCCGGAATGTGTTCGACCCCCTCCGGCACATGGATGGTCAAAAGCGAACGGCAGCCTTCAAAGATATGACCGCACTCATCGGGATTTTTGCTGCCCGAGGCGGCAGGGGTACATTCCTTCAAAGCGGATGGATAATGGAATTCGCTCAGTGAGGTGCAGTCGGCAAATGCCTGAAAGCCGATTTTTTCAACTGAATCGGGGATGTTGATGCTCTCCAGAGACGGGCAGTTGTAGAAAGCGCGCTCGCCGATTTCTTTTAGCGTGTCGGGCAGGTTGACCTTCTTTAGTTGAGGACAGTTGGAAGCAATACATTTTACCGCTCTTGAAGCGCCCTGTTCAAACGATATCTCTTCCACGCTGGAACCCGTGAGGACGCCCTCGGTTTCGTTGTAATAGGCATACCAACCTTTTTTGAACTGAAATGTTTTGACATTCACGCAGCCTTCCAGAATTCTCACATACAGATCCAGTTTGACGCCGCTGAATGCGTCAAGGTTCAAACCGGTCAATTCCGTGCAGTCTCGAAAGGCACAATTCCCGATCGCGCGCACGGCATAACCGTTGATTTCTTTCGGGATCACCAGTTCGCCGCTCGCCGTCTTATCACAGCCGGTTATGGTGATCGTTTCGGCTTCTTCATCAAGCTCGTAGGACAAAACGCCATAGGTCCCCTTGGTGACGCTTTCGGCAGACGCCGTAACGCTGAACAGCGACTTGATATTAGAAAAATCAGACAGTCCGGCAAGACCGTTCAGCGGCATAGCGCCAAACAACAGAACGGCGCAAAGCAGAAAGGATAAAACACGTTTGATTGATTTTGACATCCCGAATTCCTCCCAAAAGCAAGGCGGTATCACGCGAATTCCGCTGCGCGCCTTGCCTGAAACTGTTTCGCTGCCCCGCGAAAATTTCCGCGGTGGAATATATATTGTATTCTATCCGACTCAGCCGGATTTGTCAATGATTTCAGCCCGAAACGGTATGCCATGGAGTAGGTTTGTAATAGCTGTGTTACTGGTTGAAAAATAGAAATGACGAATGAGGACTACAAGTGTTACCGTTAAGTTGTGCAGGTATAAAAAAGGCAGCAACACGATGGTTGCCGCCGCACATTGATTGTTTAGTTATTCAAAGATACCGTATTTTTTCATGACTTTCGGGAAAAAGTGCGCGTAGAAAAAAATATCGGTAAACTCATAGGCTGAAATCCAGAAAAGCTGCCAGGCGAATCGCAGCCCGTGCCCGCGAAACTGCTTTAATACGTCGGCAATATCTTTTTTCGCCAGGTCGTACGAGCGGGTTCCTTCATTGAAATATTTTCTGGAAAAGCCTTCCCATAAAAAGCGTGCCCGCACCGCCTTGAGGTCTTTGGTGGGAATTTTTGAAAAATTGGGTTTGGGAGAATAAAAGAACTTGATCTTTGTATACTCTCTGAACGTCTTCGGCGGATCATATTTGCCGGACGATACCAGCTCGTCAAACAGGGAAGCGCCGGGACCGGGCATAAAAAAGAAGAAAGTCTTTTGCGTGGCGGCGATCGTTCGCGCCATTCGGACAGTTTCACGAAGCTGCTCTTCTGTTTCATCCGGAAAGCCGATGATAAAGTTAGCCAGCGAAATGATGCCGGCCTCAGAGCAATCAAGAAACGTTTGTTGGATTTTGTCGTAGGGAATACCTTTGCGGATTCTCTTTAACGTTGTCGGGGAACCGCTCTCCACGCCGAAATCGACCCAAAGGCATCCGGCGTCCTTCATGATCTTGAAGTCCTCTTTTTCGAAAATGCCGATGCGGGTCTGCACGCCCCATTTAAAATCCAGACCGGAGTTTTTGAATGCCTCGCATTGATACAGCATTTCCTCGCGGGAACGGCACCAAAGCTCGTCCGCAAAGTAGATGCAATCAACACCGTGATGTTCGATCAGGTATTTGACTTCCTGCAGGAACGTTTCAACAGGCCTCATTCTGTAACACTGCCGGTGGAACGTTTTGTTATAGCAGAACGCGCAATTGCCGACGCAGCCTTTTGCCATGTAGAGCGCTGCGGTCTTTTTGCAGCCGTACATGCCGCCGAGATATTTTTCAACGTCGACCAGTGTGAAATCCATCGGCGGCAGGATCGACAGGTCGATGAAAGGACGCTGTTCGGTATAAATGACTTTGCCGTTTTCCGCGTAGCAGAGACCGGGGATCTTTTTCAGATCACCGCCGACGGCCAGCGTATTCATGACATCCAACCAGGTGGCTTCCCCTTCGGAAATCGAAACAAAATCAATATCGATGTTGCTGAAAATAAACGCGGGATCAAGCGATGCAAAAATGCCGCCCCAAATTACGGGAACGCCGAACTTTTTTGCCTGCATTGAAATCTTTGAGGCGTCAGAAAAGGACTTGATGGAAAGCAGGGATACGCCGACAATGTCCGGCTGAAAGGCTTCCAGTTCCTTTTTAAAGTTTGTAGCGCGCAGCGTGTGATCCAGAATTTTGACCGTATGACCGTTTGCCTGCAAATAAGAAGCAATGGAAAGAAGACCCAGCGGCATAGCGATCTGCCGGGTATATCTTTCCATGGCGGGGTTTACAAATAAAACTCTCATGTTTACTCAGTGACGCTTAAGTCCATACTTTTTGATGGTTTTCGGGAAAAAATTCGCATAGAAGAAAATATCCAAAAATTCATATGCCGTGATGAAGAATTGCTCAATCCCCCGTTTAAGGCCGTGTCCGGTCAGCAGCAGAAGTGCGTCAGCGATATCTTTGCGAGCCGTTGACCACAGCTTCTTTTCGCCTTTATTAAAACGCTGCTGTGTAAAGCTTTTCCACAGCATGGAACAGCGAACCGCTTTCAGGTCTTTGGTGCTGACTTTTGACAGATTCGGTTTTGGAGAATACAAAACCTTAACCTTCATATAATCCTCAATATTTGTCGGCGGAGTAAAACGCCCTTCGGCAACGAGCTTTTCAAATGCTTCGGAACCGGGCAGAGGATTATAATAGGAACACACTACTCTGGAATATGGAATACTGTTGATCAGTTTACAGGTTTCTTTGAGCTCTTCTTCGGTTTCGTCCGGAAAACCGACAATAAAATAGCACAGAGTTGTAATACCGATTTTATTGCAGATTTGTAAATCGACGGGAACACGTTCCGGAACGAGACCTTTTTTCATGCGTTTGAGTTCCGATCTTGAGCCGCTTTCCACACCAAACTCGATCCATCTGCAGCCGGCGTCGTACATCAGCTGAAAATCTTCTTCATCAAAGATGCCGATTCGTGTCATACATCCCCAGTACAGCCCAAGGTTTGCGTCGATAAAGGCGTGACAGATCTCCGCGAGATTCTGTTTGTTTCCGGCGAAAAGCTCATCTTGAAAACCAATTGCTTTGATTCCGTGTTTTTCTTTGAGGTATTTTGCTTCCTCAATCACTACTTCAATCGGACGCTGGCGGCGGCAATTGTTATGAAAACCACGATTATAACAAAAGGTGCAGTTCTGTGTGCATCCTTTGGAAAGATACATACCGAAAACGCCGTCATAATCGTAGTAGGTCAAAAAGAGCGCTTCAAAATCCTCGATATGCTCATAGTTGATAGGGGGCAGTGTGGAAAGATCCAGAAACTCGCGTTCTTCCGTTTTGACGAGTTTTCCTTCCTGAAGATACGCCAGACCCTTTATATTATGCCAGTCTTCACCCTTTTCAAACGTTTCAGCCAGTTCCAGCCAGGTTTGTTCCCCCTCGCCAAGGCTGATCGTGTCAAAGCAGCCAAGCGAAAGACAAAGCTCTGGTACACTGGAGACAAACGGCCCGCCCCAAACGACGAAAATACCGCGCTTTTTTGCTTCGGTTGATACAGCGATAGCATCCTTGAGCGGCATGGGCGATAAAAACGAACAACCGATGATTTGCGGCTTAAAACTGTCGAATTCCTTGCGGATATCCGTTTCTTTAAATGCGCGATTCAGAAACTTGACTTTGTGACCGTGCTGTTCCAGGTAAGAGGCAATAGAGAGTAAGCCGGAAGGCGTACAAAGTGTACGCGTATAGCGGTCAAACTTGGGATTGATCAGCATAATGTTCATTTATCTCACCCTTTCTCAAAAACAACATCTTTGATATACAATCAAGCCGTAACAGAAAACTGACGGCTTGAAGTGAAACCACAAAAGTGTCATATTCATTATGGTGGGAGAGGGTGGATTCGAACCACCGAAGGCATCGCCGACAGATTTACAGTCTGTTCCCTTTGGCCGCTCGGGAACTCTCCCGGATATAAAAATGGAGCTGGTGGACGGACTCGAACCCCCGACCTGCTGATTACAAATCAGCTGCTCTACCAACTGAGCTACACCAGCGCATTTCGCAATTATTATATCACGTTTTTCTTTATCGTCAAGCGTTTTTTTGAAAATATCCTATTATATCCATAGACTTACTCAAAGATTTTGTATAGTAAAAAAAGCTTGACAAAACCATCCGATTTTGAAAGAATAACAATAAGACAAATGATAGAAAGAGAGGAGCAATAAATGAAAACCGTTTATGATTTTACGGTAAAAGACCGGCAGGGGAACGAGGTCAGTTTAGCTGAATATCATGGCAAGGTGCTGCTCATTGTCAACACCGCCACGGGCTGCGGGTTTACGCCGCATTATGATCCCCTTGAAGCGATGTATAAGGAGTACAAAGAGCAGGGATTTGAGATCCTTGATTTCCCGTGCAACCAGTTTGCCGGTCAGGCGCCCGGCAGTGATGACGAGATCCACGAATTCTGCACGTTGAAATTCGGCACGGAGTTCCCGCAGTTCGCCAAGATCGACGTCAACGGTGATACTGCCGATCCGCTCTTTGCCTTCCTCGCTGCGGAAAAACCGTTTGAAAGCTTCGGCAAGGGCGTCAAAGCCGCCATGATGAGCAAAATCTTCAACGCGAACAATAAAAAATTCGGGGATAAGGCATATATCAAGTGGAATTTCACCAAATTCCTCATTGACCGCGAAGGGAAGGTCGTCGCTCGCTTTGAGCCGACCGTCGATATGGACGTCGTGAAAAAAGCCGTTGCGGAGCTTCTGTGAGTTGCAAACAGGAAGAGGAGATGACTACCATGGCACAGACTGATGCCGCTCTTTCGTTAAATCGCGAAAAAGTAATTGTCAAAACAAGCGTGATCGGCATTGCGGCGAACGCCTTGCTGGTCGCGTTCAAGGCCGCCATCGGTTTGGCGTCCGGTTCAATCGCAGTAATTCTGGACGCCGTCAACAACCTGTCTGACGCGTTGTCCTCCGTGATCACCATTCTCGGCGCCAAGCTCGGCGCCAAACAGCCAAACAAAAAGCACCCGCTGGGCTACGGTCGGATCGAATATCTCAGCTCCATGATGGTTTCGGCGATCGTGCTTTACGCGGGTATCACTTCGCTGGTGGAGTCGGTGAAGAAGATCATTCACCCCGAGGCTGCCGATTACACCGTTGTTTCCCTGGTCATTATCGCCGCTGCCGTCGTCGTCAAGCTGATTCTGGGCGCTTATGTGAAAAAGCAAGGCAAGAAAGTCGATTCCGGCGCACTCGTCGCTTCAGGTTCGGACGCCTCGTTTGACGCCGTTCTTTCCGCGTCCGTTTTGGCGTCGGCGATCATTTTCAAGGTTTGGGGCATTTCGCTGGAAGCCTACGTTGTCGTCGTCATCGCGATTTTTATCATCAAAGCGGGCATTGAAATGATGATCGAAACCCTCAATGACACTCTCGGTCACCGCGGCGATCGGGAGCTGGTGACGACCATCAAGCGCATTTTATCGGAAGACCCCGCCGTTCGGGGGGCGTATGATCTGGTTCTGTTCAATTACGGACCCGAAAAGGATTACGGTTCCGTTCATCTGGAAGTGTCGGACGTGCTGACGGCGGATGAGATCGACCGATTGACGCGGCGCGCACAGGAGCGCGTCTATGCCGAAACCGGCGTGATCCTTACGGGCGTGAGCATTTATTCCTTCAATACGCAAAGTGAAGAAATCAAAAAGATCCGCGAGCAGATTCAAGAAATCGTTCTGGCGCATGATTGGGCGCTTCAATTGCATGGGTTTTATCTGGACGACGATAAGAAGACCATCCGCTTTGACGTGGTGATGAGCTTTGACGTCGACCACCATCAGGCGCTGGAGGAACTCTATCGGGAGGTGCAACCTTTGTATCCCGATTATACGCTCTTGATCATTCCCGACACGGACGTTTCCGACTTGGAATAACGCAAATAAAGCAGACCGGGAGATTGGGGCGTGCAAGTTAGGGAGCCAATCGCCTCAAAAAGAATCTTCTTGCGCCATGCGGCGTTAAAAATGCTCGGAATACAAACCACAGTATTCCTATGCTTTTTGCCTTGCCTGACACAAAAATCTTTCTTTTTGAGGTGCAAAGCAGTTTTGAGCGAGCTATTTTTTGTTTAGGTAAAGCGAAAACCGTCGGGAATACTTGACGTATTCTCGGCGGTTTTTGGTAAGCATAAGCGGAAAAGAGCCGCTCAAAACCGGTTGTATCCCTAATTTGCACGCCCTTTCCCCGATCTGCTTTTTGTTTGAAAAAGAAGTACTTACGGCTTCAAATCGGTGATTTCTCTTTGAAGGTTCGCTAAAAACCGTCCCGCGTGGGCGCCGTCCATCTGTGTGTGGTGGAATTGAAAAGAGATCGGCAGAGCAAAGCGAAAGCGTTGTTTGCGGTATTTGCCCCAAATCAGGAAGGGATTGTTGAAAATGCCGCTGTTCATACCGACCGCTCCGTCGAGCTGGGTTTCCGTGATCGCAGAAGTTCCGATGACCATGCAGCTTTCGGATAGATCGTGATCCTCGCAGGCTGCCGCAGTTCGGGAGGTGAGGTTCAGGTAATCCCGATGAAAAACCGACAGCTCCTCCGTGAATCTGACGTCGCAGGAATTGATCCCGCCGCTTCGGTTCTTCACAATCGTGCTGACGGCAAGCGCGTCATAACGGATCAGTTTTTTGCCGACGGGCAGCGTGTAGAATTCTTCGATGGGGGCGGCGGCTTTCCCGATGCAGAAGTCGAGAAGCATGTTGAATTTCAAATGCTTTTTTCTGCTGAGCCGCACCAGATTCGTGACGTCAAAGGTTTTGAACAGGGTGACCGTCGGGTTCGGCGCATTCATCCAAAGCGCGTAGGCGGCGGCTCGCGTCGTGCTTTCGGGCAATATTTCTTCTGGCATGACAAACCACACTCATTTCGTCAATTTACGGTATCCGGTTGAAAAAGTCGTAATTGTGTTATATAATATACAAAAAGTTCCAATGAGGTGAAACCATGAAAGAAAAAATCAATCAATTCACGGAAAAACATGCTGAGATTTGGAAATTTGTCAAATTTACCTTCACCGGTGCGAGCACGTCTCTGCTGGACGTCGCCGTGTTTTCCCTGCTGTTTTATGTCGTGTTCAGAAACCTGAACCAAACGCCGGTGACGGACAGCGCCGTTTTGGCTTTTCTCGGCATCAAATACAAAGGGTATATGTATGCCTATTTTATTTCCACGACCACGGGCTATGTAGCTTCTTACATCATGAACCGCAAGCTCACGTTCAAATCCAACTCGAACCTGCTGGTTTCAACGATACTGTTCGCGATCATGGTCATTTTTACCATCGCTTTCAGCACCTGGTTCGGCGCGTTCCTCGGAACGCTCATCAAAGACAGCGGACATGAAAATGTTTTTATCGTACTGCTGACGAAGCTGGCTGTCATGATCGTTCCCTTCCTTTGGACCTATCCGCTTCAGCGCTTTGTGATTTACAAGAATAAGAAGCCGGCGGAAGAAGAGTCAGCTATCGAGCCTGTGTCTGAAATCGACTCCTGCCAGCAGACCGCAGACAATGACTGAAACCGTGCAGGCGATCGGCAGGGGACGCAGCATGGAATAATCTCTCAGGATCAGTACGGTGAAGACGACCGCCCACGCGGAATAAGTGACGTTCAAAGCCATTGCTTTGGCGGCGCCGATGGAAGTGATCGCCCGATAATAGCAGAGGTAAGAGGCGGCAGCGAACAGCGCTGCCAGTGCGATCAGCGCGAAAAAGCGCTTATCAAACGCGGCTTCGGCGAATTTATCGCGGTGGATCAGGCAGATCGGCAGCAGGATCACGGCATAGACGCAAGCCGACGTGCTCTGTCTGATCTGCAGCGCGAATTCATGCGACACAGTCCCGCTGCCCATGCCTTTTGCGAGAATGACCGCTTCGGTGCCCCAGCCGAAGGAGCAGGCGAGAGCACCGATGACGCCGAGCAGGTAGTTCTTCGGCTCTACACCCGGTGTAAAGCTCAGACCGTAAACGCCGCAAAGCGTAAGCAGCAGAAAAATCCACCGATACCATTGCAGCTTTTCTTTGAGGACAAAGTAAGCCAGTACGGCGCCGATGGCGGGATAGATCGCGCTTGCGACCGCGCCAAGCGATGAACCGAGGCTGTTGACCGCGAGAACATAGCCCGTCATCCCGATCGGTCCGCCCATCAGAGCGCCCAGCGCGATCAGCTTTCCGCCCCTCGTTCCGAGCGCACGAAACGCGCCGAAAGGTTCCCTTCTCAGCGCATTATAGCCGCCGATCCATGCGGCGGAGCATAGGTCGTGCAAAAAGGTGCAGATAAAAGGCGCGGCAATCGCGATGGCTCCAGCCGCGGGGAAAGCGGCGTGTTTCAGAGCCGCGCTCAGCGTCACGGTCTCCAGCGCCCAGAGTATACCTGCCATAATCCCGAAAAGCATCGCGTCACCTCCTCGTTCGCATTTCTACCACCATTATAACGAAAAGAATTGGTTTTTTCAACTGTCCTTTAAGGAGTGATTGCCATGAAAAAAATCCTGCCTGTTTTCTTCTGTCTGCTGCTGATCGTGCTGACGGCGATTCCCGCGTTCGCGGATGAGGCGCAGACCATCACCGAAGTCCGCCTGTCCGTCACGGAACCCGTCGTCGGCGAAGCGCCCGACTTGACCATTGAGTCCGCCGAGCCCGATCAATACACCGCGACGATCCGCTATTGGATCAAGAGAATGGCCGCCGATGAGCCGGTCACGGCGTTTGAAGAAGGCTGGGAATACGCGCTGGTGTTTGAAGTCAGACCCGCTGCGGGATATAAGTTCGCGGTAGTGCAGAAAAACGAAAGCAACTTCAATGAGAGCCCCACGGTCGTGTATCTGAATGGTCAGAAGACGCACTGCGTTTCCATGGAAACGGACACGATGCTCGCCCGTTCCTATGTCGTGACGCCCGCGTCGCCCGTTCAGCCAAAACCCGACAGCTTTTTCAAACGGACAATCGATTCCATCAAAGCTTTCTTTGCAAGAATCGCCAATTTCTTCCGCAAACTGTTTGGGCTGAACTGATATTCTTTCAGGAGAAAACCGATGAAGCGAATCGTTTGTTGTATTTGCGTTTGTTTGGAAGTGATCATGATGCTGGCCTTATTCGGCTGCGGCAGGCAAAAATATGCGCTCAACTTCGACGGCTACGGGTTTGAAAGCAAAAAGACCGCGTATGCCGCGGGGGACAGGGTGACCGTCTATTTCAAGTTCATCGCCACCGATACGGATTACCGTTTTTGGGCGGATGACGACGTGGGTTTGTCGCAGGATTACGACAACGAGCACGGCTATATTTTCAACTTTACCATGCCGAAACACGACGTAACGCTGCACGTGGAATCACATAACAGCATGCTTGCCGCCGAACGGGAAAGTCTCCGCGTCACGCTGGTCAACAACGTGGCGACCGCCGACTTCTGGATCATGCCGCAGACCGAGGACAACCTGAAATCCTCCCTGTGGGGCACGGCGACCGCAAAAGCGCTCGGCGCCGGGGAACAGCGCGAGATCACCCTCACGGAACCGGCGGAGCAGCTGTTTATCGTCAGAGCGATCGACGAGGATCACGCCTATTTTTCCGTCAAGGACGTCACGCTCGGCGACGGCTATACGATCCGTTTTCAGACCGATGATTCCAGATTTGACGCGGTCATCGAGGTGCTCGACGCAGACGGAACCGTGCTGAAAACGCAGCCCGCGTTTGTCGGCGCGCTCGGCGCGAAATGACGGCATATTCTGATTTGACTTGCTGATTTTGGTCAAATGACTCAATAGCAGAACAAAAAACGTCTGTTTGTACAAAAACAAACAGGCTTTTTTGCTTTTTTTATTGCATTTTGCTGCAAACAAGTATATAATAAGAAAAAATAATCGGAAAGGAATGGTTTTATGCATACCTCCGTAAAGAAACTGTGCTGCGTGGTCTGCGCAATTGCTTTGCTGATGACCTGCGCCGTGCCCGGTCTTCAGGGCTTTGCCGCCGCGGTCATCGGTCTGCAATCCGATACGCGCGACGCGACGCCTCAAGCGGACATCTACGGTCTGCGGAATCTGATCGAGCTGTCAGACGCGCTGGATCTGACGCAGCTCACTGCGCCGCAATCGGATATCGACGCGTTTCAAACTGAACTGGCGCAGGCAAAGGCTGTGGAACAGAACGGCGGCGCGAGCGCAGCCGAAATCAACGCCGCCTATAACGCCCTCGGTGCTGCCTACGCGGTGCTGACCCCCATCATCGACCCCGATCAGGTGTTCACCCTTCGCAGCGGCGGGCTCGTTTATTACGATCAGGTCTCCGTCGGTCTGACGACGGATTACCGCAACGTTTCGCAGCAGTATTCCTGCCTGACCTATCCCTATGAATCGCTCATCCGCTCGGTCAGATGGTCGTCCTCCAACCCGAACGTTTCCGTTTCGGCGGACGGCGTCGTGACCCCCACGGTCAACGATCCGCAGGTTGCGCAGATCACCGTCACCGTTACGACCTATGACGGCAGGGAGCTCACGAACAACCCCACCTTGAACGTATGCTTTGCCAAGATCCATACGAGCGGTCTGACGTTCGGCGCCGAGTCGATGACCGGTTATCTGGGCGAAACGGGCAAAATCAGCTATACGCTTTCGCCTCAGGTTCTCGGGCACTGCACTGCGAACATTCAGGATATCATCTGGTCGTCAACCAATTCCGAGGATGTGTCGGTGGACAGCGACGGCACGCTGCACTTCAACCGGGCGTCGGGTCCGGAGCTTCCGGCTGCGGTCATTACGGCCACGGCGGTCGACGGCGGCTATTCCGCGAACTGCTGGGTGTACGTCGATTATAACCGCAAAGCGCTGCAGCAAAAGATCAACGAAGCCAATCAGCTCGACCAAACGCTTTACACGGCGGAAAGCTGGCAGCCGGTGGCGAACGCGCTTGCGCAGGCGGTCGCCGTCAATGAAAAGGATTTCTATACCACGTCATCCCAACAGGAGATCGACGACGCGACGGCGGCGCTTTCCGCCGCGATGCAGGCGCTGCAACCGCTTGCCACGATCGATTCCATTGTGATCACGCACGACGGTTCGCCCGCCGCCAAATATAATTCCGTCAAGGTGGGAACGCTTGTCAACTACGCCAGCCAGTCCTTCTCGCTGGGCTTTACGGTGTCGCCCGCTGATGCGGCGTATCAATCCGTCACGTGGTCGTCCTCCGACACGGCGATGTCCGTTGACCAGAACGGCACGGTCAAACCTGTTTCCAACAGCGCGGCTGCCGCGAAGATCACCGTCACGGTCACGGATTACAACGGCAGACAGTTCAGCGACTGGGTCTACGTCTCCTTTGTGAAAACGCAGGCGACCGGCGTCACCCTCAACACAACGTCGCTTTCCATGACCCCCGGCTCCACCGCCTCGCTTACCGCCACGGTCGCTCCGCAGGGGGGCACTTTAGGCATCGGCGCGGCAACGATCAAGACCGTGATCTGGGAAACCAGCGATCCGACTGTCGCAACGGTCAACGGTGGCACGGTGACAGCAGTGGACGGTGGTACGGCTGAAATCCGCTGCATCACGGCGGACGGCGGCTATACGGCAACGTGCTCCGTCGCCGTTACGGTCGATAAAACGGCTCTGAATCAGGCGCTCTTTAACGCAAACAGTTACCTCAGCACGCCGTATACGGCAGACAGCTATGCGGCGCTGCAGGCGGCAATCCAAACGGGCTCTGCTGTTTATAGCAAGGAATATCCCACGACCGCGGAAGTGAGCGAGGCAACGAACGCCATCAATGACGCCATCAACGGGTTGCAGATCCGTCCGGCGAATTATACGGCGTTGTATCAGGCGGTCAGCGCGTACGAAGCGCTTACCCCCGACCGTTATACGACGGAAAGCTTTGCGGCTGTCCAGCAGGCGATCAATAATGTCGTTTATGATTTGCCCTATACGGATCAGGCGAGAGTCGATGCCATGGCGCAGGCGATCACCAACGCCATTGCGCAGCTCGTGGAGCGGGCGGTGCCGCATTTGACTCCGGCTCAGGGCAGCAGTGCGGTGGTGGATGAGACCAACCACTTCGTCTACGGCGTTCTGCCCGGCATGGCGGACGTTCTGCCGCTGTTCACCACGACGGCAAACGGCAGCCTTACCTTTACGCCCGCTGCCAACGGCGGCGGTACCGGCAGCATCATCACGATGAAAGACGAGTACGGCGACGCGGTCGACACGTTCACGCTCATCGTCTTCGGCGACGTCAACGGTGACGTCTGGTACGACGGTACGGACGCTTACTTTGTCAAGCTCGTTGTGAACGGCATGATCAGCGAAAACTCGCTGACCGACGCGCAGCGCATGGCGTGCGACGTGAACCACGACGGCGCCATCACCGAAGCGGATGCGGCGATCCTTGAACAGGCCGGTCTGCTGCTGGATAGCGTTGATCAGACGCTGCCGGATGATCAGCTGCAAACGAACAGCGTTTATCTCGAATACTGCGGTCTCATTGACCAGGTGATCGAGTTCGACGAGCCCGCGGTCGATCAGCCGCAGGAAGAAGCCGCGGCGGAGCAGGGGAGCGTCGTCGCTCAAATCCTCAGCTTCATCCGTTCGGTGTTTACGTATCTGTTCAATCTATTATTTGTCAAAGTTGCTTAACAGGAAAATCTGCATAAAACCTTAACACGATCAGCAGGGGACAAACACAGCGTTGTCCCCTGCTTTTTTGCCGATTTTATGTTGAATGGCGGCTATTATTTTGTTATAATTAAAAACAGAAATGATGAATACGGAGGCAGCCATGAAGAATATGGAAAGCAAAGCCCTGCGGGCGAAGCGGTTTGAAGAAAAACAGCTGGCGCGTCTGACCAAAAGCGCGCAGAGCAATCCTTGGCGGTATTATTTTCTGCTTCTGCTGGTGATCATCGCCGTTGTCAACATTCTGGATGAGATCACGAGCAATCTGTCCGTCTCCGTGCAGTCCTCTTTTGTGACGGAATTCTTTGTGAACAAGCCTTTTCTCGGCAAGACTTACACTTTCGAGCAGGGGTTGTCGCTGCATACTTCCGTCAGCGTGCTCGGCTATGCGCTGGGCGCGGTGACGCCGTTTTACAAAGCGCTGGCGGATAAATGGGGCAGAAAGCCGCTGTTCGTCATTTCGACCCTCGGCATGGCGTCGGGGCTGCTGATCATCTATTTTTCGCCCAACTATCTCGTTTTCCTGCTTGGTTTTGCCGTTATCAGCTTCTTCATCGGTCACGATATCCAGATCATTTACATACTGGAAGAAGCGCCTGACCGCTCCCGCGCCGCGATTTACAGCGTGCTGAAAAGCCTTGGCATCTTCGGCGTTGTGATGATCCCTGTGCTGCGCCGCATCCTGATGGGCGACGACGCGACGCTGTGGAGAAGGATCTTCCTTCTGCCGTCCCTGATCGGTTTTGCGGCGGCTTTTCTGGTGCTGTTCCTGGTGAAAGACACAAAAGTGTTTATCAAAGAGCGAACCGCTTATCTTTCCATACCCTATGAGGAACGGCAGGCGCTCAAGCAGCGCGAAAAAGAATCGAAAAAAGCGCACCGGAATCAGTCCGGCGTGATCAATGCCGTCAAGTATATTTTTTCAAGCGATGACACCAAGTACCTGATCCTTGCCAATATCATCTTTGACGCGGGTATGCCCGCGATCGCGCTGTATTTTGAGTCGTCCATGCATATTGCAGGCATGACGACGGCGGAAATCACCAAAGCGCTGTTTGTTCTGCCGATCGTTTACGCGCTGCTGACCTTCTTTTCGGGGTTCATCGCGGACACGCTCGGTCGAAGAAAAACCATTCTTTCGGCGAGCGTGCTGAGCATTACGGGCTTCATCCTCTTTGCTGTAGGCATCAACCGGCTTTGGAATCCTTACCTGATCGGCGGCTTCTGTGGGCTGTACCAGGGCTGCTACTGGATCGGCAGGGATTACATGAACATTATGATGACCGAAAAAGTCCCGACGGATATTCGCGCCTCCGCGGTCGGCGCGGTGGGCATGCTCACCATGATCGGCCTCGTCGTCGGCTATCTGCTGGTCATCGTCGGCATGCTTGTTCTGCCGGTTTGGCTGACCTGTCTGGTCGTCGCCGTCCCGTTCATCGCGTGCGCCGCCGTCATGCTCAAACGCAAGGTGAAAGAGACCAAAGGTACCGATCTGAATACCCTGGGGGAAGAAACACCCGTTGATGCGCAGTAACGCGCGATATTCTCTATAACTGTGGAGGCGATTTTATGCTGCAAAGATTCAGCGCCGTATTGATGGCAATTCTCACCTTTTTCACCTCTCTGTTCCAGTTGATCTTCACGCCAAACGTCATCCGGATCGATTTTGACCAAACGGTGGGCGAGATCAGACCCGTCCACAATATCGGCCGGATGCCGGAATATGAACTGAACAGCGAGATCAACCGTTATTTCACCGAGGCGAACATGACCTCCTGCCGCACGCACGATATCCATGCGACGGACATTCATAATATCTTTCCTGATTTTTCCAAGGACGTCAATGATGAAAGCTCCTACTGCTTTGCGGAATGTGATAAGGTGATCGCGTCGATCGTCGACACGGGCATGGAGCCTTTCTTCCGTTTGGGGATCAGCTACAGCGACCCGGTGCGCGATCGCGAGTTTCTGCTGCCTCCTGCGGACTATGAGAAATGGGCGCAGATTTGCGAGCATATCATCCTGCACTACAACGAAGGCTGGGCAAACGGATTCCGCTATAATATTGAGTACTGGGAAATCTGGAACGAGCCCGAAAACAGCGACGATATCGCGGACAACCACTTCTGGGTCGGCTCCGATGAAGAATTCTTCCGCCTTTACGATGTTGCGGCGAAGCATCTGAAGAACCGATTTCCCGACCTGAAAATCGGCGGCTACGGTTCCTGCGGGTTCTACGCGCTGACCAAAACGAACGCGATCAACACGGGCTCGACCCCGAGAAATCAGTATTTCATCACCTATTACCAAAATTTCCTCAGCTACATTGAGGAGCACGGTTCTCCCATGGATTTCTTCTCGTGGCACAGCTATACCACCACGGGGAAGAACGCCAGATATATCGAATATGTCAAAGAGACCCTCTCCGAGGCCGGTTACGGCGACACGGAGATCATCTGCGACGAATGGAACTATAACCCCACGGAGAATGACAAGCTCGATCGCCGCTACGGCGCCAATCAGACGTCGATGCTCATTATGTTCCAGAACGAAGGGCTTGACATGGCACATTACTACGACGGAGACGACGACGGACTGATGTGGGCGGGTCTGTTTGTCAAGCATCAGCCCTCCACGGCTTACTATGGCTTCTGGGCGTTCGGTCAGCTGTATCAGCTCGGTCAGCAGGCTCAGATCAAAAATCTGCGGCTTGCCGATGATCTTTACGCCCTCGCGGCAACGGGCGAAGACGGGCATGCGCTGCTGATCGCAAACGTTTCCGAGAAGAGAGACAGAAAGCTGAAGCTCGACGCGGGGGACTATATCGTTGACAAATGCATGACGGTCAACGAGAACTGTGAATGGGTCGAGGTTCCGCTGCCCGAAAAAATCGAAAGCGGCTCCATGCTTTACGTCACGTTCAAGAAATAATCGGGAGGATTTCTCATGAAAATCATCGCATTCTTTGAAACGCTCCTCATCACGATTTCCTGCTTTTTCGGCAGTATTTTCAACCTGCCCGACAAAAACGTTCAGAACCTGATCGAGCAAAACGGCGGGTTTATGTACGGCGTGTGTCACCCGAACGAGAATTACGAAATGCTCGCCGACGCGGGGCTGAAATGGGTGCGGTTTGATATTCCCTATCCCTATAATCAGATCGGCGAGATCAGTCAGCATTATCTCGATTTCAAGGCCCGCGCCAAGGGTTACACCGACCGCGGCTTCAAGGTCATGGCGGTGACGCCGTATCCCAAAGATTATTTCAACATCGGCGGCTTCAACCCTGTGGAAGAGGTGGAAAAGACGCAGGAGATCGCCGTGTTTCTTTACAACGATCTCAAGGATATCACGGGTGCGTTCCAGATCACCAACGAAATGGGGTTGGACACGTTCACAAAACCGCTGACGCTGGAAGAAGCGGCGGTGTTCATCGGCATTCAGCTCGAAGCGCTGGACAAGGTGACCGAAAACTTCCCCATCGGCTACAATTCGGCGGATATGAGCCGTAACCTTCATAAGCTGATGAAGCCGTACCTTAAATACTGTGATTATGTCGGCATCGATCTTTACACCGGCAATCAGGGGAACGCCGAAGCGCGCGACTACTGCAAAAAGGTCAAGGAATTATACCGCATCACCTGCAAGCCGATCATCATTCAGGAATTCGGCTTCTGGAGCGTGGGCGGGCCGAAAACGCCCGAACAGAAGGCGGAAATTCTCGGCTATTACGGCTATGCGACCGAGGAAGAAGCCATTGCGGACGGCATGAATTTCATCCGCAAGCTGCCGCCGCAGTTCCAGCAGAGACTGAAGGACGGTTATCCGGACGACGAGGAACGCTGGGCAGAAATCGTGTTTGAAAAGGAATATCAGCATTTTTACGGCGAGACAGCGGCGGAAACCATCGAAAATATCCCGCATACGCCCGAGGGGCAGGCGGAATATTTCAGGCGGGTCATGGGCGAACTCAAAAAGCTGAACTGTCTGGCCGGCATGATCATCTACTGCTGTCAGGATATGGAAAAGTGTTGGGCCTGCGGTCACACCTGGTGCCCGTTTGAGACAAAATGGGGGCTTTTCAATCTGGACGGCACGCCCAAGCCCGCTTACGACGCGGTCAAAGAAATCATCGCCGAAGCGGAATGAATCCCGACGCTTTCCCAATCATTTCATTTTTCGAGGAGCTTTTGAATGAATCGCATCATCTCTTTCTTTTTGGCTGTCGCTGCTTTCTTTTCTTCTCTGTTCAGCGGCAAAACCGATCAGCCGTATTTTAAAAATGAATACACTATTCCCGAGACAGTGACGCCGTACCGGCAGATCGACACGACGCCGAAAACCGACTGGACGGCGCAGTATATCTGGGATTCCTCTGACGGCAGCGAAGAAAATGTTTGGATGTGCTTCAGAAAGGCTTTTGTTCTTTCCGAAGCGCCCGAAACGCTGACGGCTTATCTTTCCGCCGATTCTAAGTATTGGCTCTATATCAACGGCGAAGCTGTCGTTTTTGAGGGCGGCGCCAAGCGCGGACCGACGGCTGAGGACAGTTACTACGATACCGTCGAGATCGGCTCTTATCTGAAATCGGGCAGGAACGTCATTTGCGCGCTCGTCTGGTATTGGGGCAAGGACACGAGCTATTCCAGCAAGGACAGCGGCAAGGCCGGCTTCCTGTTTGAGGCGGGGAGCATCCGCTCCGACCGAAGCTGGAAAGTGTGCAGAAATACTGCCTACCGACAGGATACGGGCGCGTCTAAACCCAACTACCGATTGCCCGAATCCAACATTTATTATGACGCGAGGAAAGAAATCGGCGACTGGCTTTCGCCCGAATTTGATGACAGCGCTTGGCAAAACGCTCGGGAATATGGTTTGGGCGGCTGTGCGCCGTGGGGGAAACTCTATCCGCGCGGTATTCCGCTGTTGAAAGACAATGGGCTGAAGGACTATGAAAACTCAGCCGATTACACGGGCCGCACGATGCGGAGAAAAAAGCTCATCACCCTTGACATTCCGTATAACGCACAGTGCACGCCGTATCTCAAAATTAGCGCAAAAGCGGGGAAAAAGATTAGGATATTTACGGAAAATACGTGGCTCGGCGCCGTGAGCGATACGTATATCACGAAAAACGGTGAGCAGGAATTTGAGGCGCTCGGCTGGTTCAATGGTGAGCACATTACCTATGAGATTCCGGCAGGCGTCACGATCCTTGAACTGAAATACCGCGAAACGGGTTATGATGCGGCGTTTTCCGGTCTTTTTGAATGTGAAAACGCAGAACTGAATACGCTCTGGCAGAAATCGCTCCGCACCCTTTACGTCACCATGCGCGACAATTTCATGGACTGTCCCGATCGGGAACGGGCGCAGTGGTGGGGCGACGTGACCAACGAAATGGCGATGTCGATGTATTCGCTTGATGCGAACGCTTATTTGCTCTATCAAAAAGGCGTCGCCTCCATGTTGGGGCACATCGACGGCAAGACAAACGTCCTGCAGACCGTGGTGCCGATCAGTCAGGATTACTTTGAGCTGCCTGTTCAGCAGCTGGCGGGCATTTGCGGGTTCTGGACGTATTACCTCTACACAGGCGATCGGGATTTTCTGGAAAAAGTCTATGACGCGGCAGTCAATTACGTTGATCTCTGGTCGATCAACGGCAATCATCTGGTCAATCATCGGGGCGGTTCCTGGGATTGGATGGACTGGGGCTATCACGCCGACACGACCGCGATCGAGAACGCGTGGTACTATTACGCGCTTGCCTGTCTGCAAAGAATAGCGGACGTCATCGGCAGAAACAGCGATGCGCTCGCTTCAAAAATGAACGAGATCAAAACGGGATATGCGGCGCTCTGGACAAAAAAGGGGTACAAAAGCAATGACGTTCTTTTCCCCGATGACCGGGCAAACGCACTTGCCGTTCTCTCCGGTTTGGCGGAACGGGAACAGTATGACGTGATCGCCTACGTGCTCACGAACACGAAAAACGCAAGCCCGTACATGGAGTATTATGTGCTGGAAGCCCTCTGTCAGATGGAGCGCTTCGACGCGGTGAAGGACAGGATGCTGCAGCGTTATGACGCCATGATTCGGGAAGACTATTCGACCCTTTGGGAGGGCTGGACGAAAGAGGACGGCACCATGAATCACGCCTGGTCGGGCGGGCCGCTGGTCATCATGAGCAAATACTTTGCGGGCATCCGACCGACCGAAGCGGGATACGCCTCCTTTATCATCAAGCCGCAGCTTTCCGCGTCCGATACCGTCAAATGCGTCGTTCCGTCCGTCAAGGGCTATATTCGCGTCACCGCAAACAAAACCGCTGACGCATTCATTCTTGAAGCGGCTGTGCCGAAAGATACAACGGCGCATATTTGCGTGCCGTATGCCGACGGGCAGACCGTGAAGCTGAATGACCGCGTGATCTATCAAAACGGGCGTTTCTTTGAGACAGATGGCATTTCTTTTGTCGCTGCCGATCATGAGTTCCTTGAGGTTTCGGCAAGTTTCCCTGCGGACGAACAGCTGCGTTTTGAGGCTGTCTGATTTTGCTAATCAATCCTTTGCGAGGTGTTACAAATGAAAGCATTGAAAAGAACGATCTGCGCCCTTCTGGTTCTTCTGATGGTTGCCGTTATGCAGCCGATCAGCTTTGCGCAGAGCGTGCAGGCTCGTCTGCAATTCGATGAGAACGGTGATTTTACGATCCTGCATCTGACGGATTGGCACTGCTCCTATCCGCTGCCGGCGACGCACAGACAGCTTGTGATGGAATCTCTGGCTGCCGCCGAGCCCGATCTGGTGGTGCTGGGCGGCGATCTGTCCGAGGCTGCCAACGAGGATCAGCCCGCCGCGATCAAGGAGATCTGCGAAATCTTTATGCAGGCGAAAATCCCCTTCGTCATCACCTTCGGCAATCATGATTATATGCACGGCTATTCGATTGACGAGATGTTCGCTTTTTATAAAGAGTACGGCGGCACGTATTTCATCGGCACGGATGAAGACCCCGATCTGTTCGGCTGCGGCACCTGCAGTCTGCCCGTTTATTCGCATGACGGCAGCCGCGTGGCATACAGCATTTATTGCTTCGATTCCGGATGTGAGGTCAAGGGCAAGGGCTACGAGTCGGTGCATCCGGAACAGATCGCGTGGTATCAGTCCAAGGCGGAAGCGCTGAAAGCCGAAAACGGCGGGGCATACGTCCCCGCGGTCGTGTTCCAGCACATCATCGTGCAGGAAATCTACGACAAGCTCTTCCCCGTCGCCAAGGATTATAACGCCGGAGTCCGGAACTATGACGGCATCTCCTACAATCTGGTTCCGATCCCCAACCTCTCCAATATCAAGGACGGCTATATTTTTGAAAAACCCTGCCCCGGTTATTACAATTACGGTCAGCTCGACGCGATGAGCGAAAACGGCGATGTGCGCGCGATTCTTTGCGGTCACGATCATTACAACAGCTTTACCGTGGAGATCGACGGCGTTGATATTGTCAACACGCCCAGCGTGAAACCGCATATTCTGCTCAGAAAGATCAACTGGGGTTCTCGGGTCATTACCCTCCGCGAGGACGGCTCTTATGAAAGCAAGGTTTTGATGACGTGCGAACTTGCCGAGCAGGAGGGTTCACAGCTCGTTGCGGTGGGCGCTGTTTCACGCATTGAACTCTTTATTGTGAAAATCTGGAAAGTGTTTGCGGATGCTTCCCTGATTTTCTGGAAGGCTTTGACCAAAAGGGTATACGGGTTCTGATGTAACAATTGCAAATCGCTTCCTTCGCATTGTTCACGGAGGAGGCAAAGATGTCCACGCACACGTTTTATTTGGTGTTAAAAACGCTGTTTGTCGGTTTTTATACCGTGCTGGCGGCGGTGTGTGAATTTATTTTCGCTTGACTCCATATGAGCATTTTGTCCTATTGCATTCTTACGCACGAAGTAATATAATTATTGGAAAATTGAAGTAGTGAATTAGCGTTCGCTGTGAACGAAAAATGACGTAAAGGTGAGGCATTATGCGTAACGTTGGAAAGAAATTATGCAGCGTGATTTGTGCGGTCGCTTTGCTGCTGACCTGCGCCGTGCCGGGTTTTCAAAGCTCCGCCGTTGCCTATACCATCGGCATTCTCGATGCAAACGGCAACGACATTACCGGCTCGACCATCACGCTCGAAGAGGCGAAGAATACCAAATGCTCCGTGACCTACATCGACTGTTCGGAACCCAACGGCTCTCAGATTTGCTGGCACTCTTCCACGGGGCTGATCGCCAGCGTCGATGAGGACGGCACCATCCGTGCGCGCGACAGTTCCCGTCAGGCGCGGGTTCAGCTCTGGATTGACAATGACGTTAAGTCGATCCGCGGCGCGGGTCCGAGTCTGGGCGAGCAGGTGGAAACGATCATGAAAGAGCTCGACGTGGAATCGCTTTCCGCGGCGGAGCTTTGGAACGCGTTTTCATCGGTGTTTGCCGATCTTGCGCAGGCAGCGCAGAATGAACTGCACGACGCGTTGACGCAAAAGGTGGAGACCGACGCTGTTCCGATCACCGCCACGCTCGTGGATCATAACGGCGAGCTCCTTACAAGCGCCGTTGTTTACGTCCATGTGATGAAATCGACGGCGGCGCTGGGCAACACGCTGCCCAACGGCACCTGCATCACCAATAAAGACGCGCTGCCGACCGTCGTTGCCGTCGGCACCAGCTTCCGTATTCAAAACGTCATCACACCCGTTCGTTTGGGCATGACCACGACCTGGTCGCTTTCGACCGACAGCGTGCTCGATCTCGCGTCGAATTACGCTGATATCACGGAAGACGGCGTGATCACGTTCAAAAAAGCCGGTACGGTGACCGTGACGGCCTCGCCGGAATTTGAACTGTTCCTTTCCAAAATCGTGGACTATTTGACAGAGACCGGCGATGAGGGCATGGATTCCGTTTCCGCGTGGCTCATCGACACGCTCGGCATGAACGTTTCGCAGTCCACCGTTTCCACGGCGCTGACCTATGCCCTCAAGCTTGGCTTAAAATTCTTCGGAGTCAGCAAATACATTTCTTACGTCACGACGGGCAACTCCGTACTCAAATTCCTCTCCAACGCTTTGATGAAAGCGAGCACGAACGATAAGATCACCTTCACCATCGTGGACGATCTGCCGCTGCAGAGCTTTGATATCAGCTGCTCCGACGCCTATCAGGAAGGCGACCGTGAGCAGCTGTACGTGACGCATCTGACGCCCGGCGGCGCGCTGGTCGGCGAAACGACGTGGCAGATCAGCGATCCGACGGCGGCGAGCATCACCGAAGACGGCTTCCTCCGTATTCTGGATGCGGGCGGTGTGAACGCACAGAAGACGGTCAGCGTCACGGCGACGCTCAATGACATTTCCGTGACAAGATCGTTCACCATTTACGGCACGGGCGCCGAACCCGCCGGCATCGACGTGTCGGGGCCGACACACATCATGCCCGGGGATTCCGCTACCTTTACCGCTTTGGTTTACCCCGCCCGTGTGGATCAGACCGTTTCGTGGGGCTTAAAAACCGACGCCGGTACGGTCATTTACGCGTCGGTCGGCAATTCCGCCTTTAACAGCAGTATGCGCGTTTACAGCGACGGCACTGTCACGGGTCTTTCACTCGGGGCAAATGAGCTGTATGTCCGCGCCTCCAACGGCGTGACGGAGATGATCCCCGTCAACATCGGCGCGGCGGTTACCAGCATCACGCTGGAAGAGGCGCCCAGCGTGACCTATACCGTGCCGATCTACAACACCTACAACGAAACCGTTCAGCAGCTCCATGCGACGCTGACGCCTGAAGAAGTGGCGAATCCGCAGGTCAAATGGAGCCTCAGCGACGCCGTCAATCTGGAGCTGACGCAGGACGGTCAGATACATCCCGTTGAAAACAAGGCAGCTTACGGCACCGTGACCGCCAAATCGGTCGACGGCGGCTATACGGCAAGCGCACAGGTCGCTTTTATCAACGTCGCCGTGACGGGCGTTTCGCTTTCGGAAACGAGCGTGACGCTCAAGGCGGGCAAAACCCTGCAGCTGCAGGAAACCGTAACGCCGGACAGCACGCTCACCGGCGCAACGATCAAAGAGGTTACTTGGAAAAGCGACGATCCGACCGTTGCCGCAGTGGATGACAGCGGCACGGTCTACGCGGTGGATCGCGGCACGGCTGCGATCACCTGCACGACCGTTGACGGACTGAAAACCGCTTCCTGCACCGTGACGGTCGTTTCGGATAAGGACGCTCTGCGTGAATTGATCGCTCTTTCGGATGCGCTGGATCTGACGCAGATTGCAGCGCCGCAGGAAGATATTGACGCTTTCCGCGCCGCTTTGGCGCTGGCAAAAGCCGTGGAACAGGACGAGAGCGTGTATCAGATCACGGTCGACGAGGCGTATGAAGAACTTGCCGAAGCATATGAAGCGCTGTCTTCTATTGTTGAGCCCGAAAACGTGTACGTCACCCTTGACGGCTCGCCGGTGTCTTTCGATACGGTCGACGTCGGTCTGATTGAAGATTACCGCAACGTTTCGCGCCAGTTCGGCTATTCGATCCATCCGGCGGGCGCGCTGATCCGCTCCGTCAGATGGTCGTCATCCAATGATAACGTTTCCGTCACGCAGGACGGTCTGGCTTCGCCGACGGTCAACAGCGCGCAGTATTCGCAGATCACCGTCACCATCACGAATCATCGCGGCTGGGAGATTTCCGGCAGCCTTTACGTTGCCTTTGCCAGAACGCCCGTGACCGATCTGACGTTCTCCCAAACCGAGGTTTCCGGCTATGCCGGTGACACGGGGCAGGTGGAATACACGATCGCGCCCAAGGGCGTTGCAGGAGTCGGCGCTGCGAATATTCAGGATCTGATCTGGGAAACGAGCGATCCTTCCGTTGTGACAGCGGACGCCGACGGCACGCTGCATTATCTCGGCATCGGCACGGCGACGGTGACGGCTACGACGGTTGACGGCGGCAAAACTGCAAGCTGCACCGTGACCGTCACGCTGGACCGTACCGCGCTGCTGGAAAAGATCACCGAATCCGATCAGCTCAGCAGCACGCTTTATACGGTGGAAAGCTGGCAGCAGATGTGGGCGGTGCGTTCCCGCGCGGTCTCCGTCTATCTGACCGAAGACAGCAAGACGTCGCAGGCGGAGATCAACAATGCGGCTGCGGAGCTTTCCGCTGCCATTCGCGCGCTCGTGCTCATCCAGAATATCGGTTCCGTCACGCTTACGGTCAACGGCGCCGACGTCGGCGATACCTATACCGCTGCCGTCAGCGGCGGCAGCGCGAGCGTCGATCTGGATTACCGTCTCAGCCCGACCGACACGACCCTCGGCACCGTGCGCTTTTCTTCCGACACGTCCGCCATCACCGTTTCGGAGGACGGCGTTTGCACACCGGCGCAGGGCGCGCCCTGCTATGGCAGCGTCACCGTTACCGTGACGGACTATCGCGGCAACACGGCGACGGATTCCGTGCGGCTCTGCTTTGCCGAACGTCCCGCGACCGGCGTCTCGGTCACTCCCTCCGCTTATACCGCTGATTCCGTCAGTGCGGCGCCGATCACGCTGAGCGCGCTCGTTTCCGCCGCCAACGGTCAGCCGGCAAGCATCCAGGATGTGCGCTGGGTCAGTGAAAGCCCGATCGTTTCGGTCTCCGACAGCGGCACGCTGAGCTTTTCCGACAGCGGCGTCGCCATCGTCAAGGCTTACAGCATCGATGGCGATTTCAGCGCGTCGGCAACTATCACGGTTCTCGGCGATAAAACGCAGCTGTATGCCGCGATGGCTGAGGCGCGGGCCGCCGCCATCATTCCTTCAAATTATACGAACGCGACCTATACCGTCTATGCGGCCGCTTATCAGCGAGCGGATGAGGTTTACAACGGATTGACCTATACGCAGGCTCAAATTGACGCCGCGGCAGCGGATTTGCGCGCGGCTCTGCACAATCTGGAGCCGCTGGTCGTGATCGAATCGCTGGTGATCACGCACGACGGCTCGCCGGCCGCCAAATACAATTCCGTCAAGGTTCCGCTCAGCAGCTCTTATAAGAACCAGTCCTTCTCTTTGGGCTACAGGGTCACGCCCGCCGACGTGGAATACAAATCCGTCACGTGGACGTCTTCCGACAGCAATATGAGCGTTGATCAGAACGGCACCGTCAAGCCCACCAAGAACAGCGCGGTCGCCTCGAAAATCATGGTCACGGTCACGGACTACTACGGCAGAACATACAGCGACTGGGTCTACGTTTCCTTCGCGAACTACCCCGTGACAGGCGTCACCGTCAGCCCGACGTCGCTTTCCCTTTCGCCCGGTGAAACCGCTTCTCTCACCAATGAGATCACCCCGAAGGGGACGCTCGGCATGGGATCGGCTTCGATCAAAACCGTGCTGTGGGAAAGCAGCGATCCGCGGGTCGCCACGGTCAATAACGGCGTCGTGACCGCGGTGGACGGCGGCACGGCTCAGATTCGATGCATCACGGCGGACGGCGGCTTCACGGCGACCTGTTCCGTCTCCGTCACGGTGGATAAATCTGCGCTGAATCAAGCGCTCGCCGAAGCGAGAGCCATCAACGGCGCTTCCTATACGCCCGAGAGCTTTGCCGCGCTGCAGGAGGCGATACAAGAGGGAGACGCGGTCAGCGCAAAGACATACGCCACGACTGCCGAAGTCGCCGCGGCCCGTTCCGCCATACTTACCGCCATCGCCCAACTTGCCGAACGCCCGACCGTGCAGCTGACCCCGTCCGAGGGCAGCAGCGCGGTGGTGGATGAGACCGACCGCTTCGTCTACGGCGTTCTGCCCGGCACGGCGGACGTTCTGTCGCTGTTCACCACGACGGCAAACGGCAGCCTTGTCTTTACGCCCGCTGCCAACGGCGGCGGTACCGGCAGCATCATCACGATGAAAGACGAGTACGGCGACGCGGTCGACACGTTCACGCTCGTCATTTTCGGCGACGTCAGCGGTGACAGTTTGTACGACGGCACCGACGCCTATTTCGTCAGGCTCGTGGCGAACGGCATGATCAGCGCCGACTCTCTGACTCATGCGCAGCGCATGGCTGCCGACTGCAACCACGACGGCGTGATCGATGCCGCCGACGTGGCGCTGCTGGAACAGGCAGGTCTGCTGCTCGAAAGCGTTGACCAGACTCTGCCGAACGATGAACTGCAAATGAACAGCGTTTATCTTGAATACTGCGGTCTCATTGACCAGGTGATCGAGATCAACGTGATCAATGAAACCGCGCCCGACAAACCTCAGGAAGAAGCCGCGGCGGAGCAGGGGAGTACCATTGAGCGCATCCTCAGCTTCCTCCGTTCGGTGATGACGTATCTCTTCCATCTCTTATTTGTCAAAATCTGAATGAAAAAATGAGGG
>JAFTEL010000177.1 GCA_017453685.1 Clostridia bacterium | reverse complement strand
TATTCCCAGTATTCGCAGAACTTCATCTGCTGTACGATCAGCCCGTCGGCGTGATAATCTTCGGCAAGCTTCTTCAGATACGCCTTTCTGCCCTGCACCTTTTCGTGGTTCATAAAACGCGGGCACTGGTTGGTTTCGATGTAGTGGCGGGCGATGGCCGAAAGCGGCGTTTCGCCTTCCTTGATCTCGATCTCTTCTCTGCCCGGCAAAGAGCCGAAGCAGTAGCGGTCCGCAACCACAAAAGCCCCCGTGTCCTCGATCAGCTTTGTAAACTCCGGATCGTCGTTTTCGCCGCCCGCCAGTACCACGCGCACGCGGTACCAGGGTTTTTCGTCCGGGCGTCTGGTTTTCAGCTCCTCCAGCGTTTCTTTCAGATACGGCAGGATCAGGTCGTGCGGGCAGCATTCGCTCACGAGCTCGATCAGGTGGAACTCGTACCCCGTGATCGGCGGATTTTCAAGCTTGCGGTATTCTCCGATCTCGGACACGACGCGGCACAGCGCGTTGTGTTTTTTTATGGCCGCAAGCAGAGCTTCGTCGGATACGTCCACGCCGTATACCTCGCTCAGCCTGTTCAGCACGTGTTTGCGCAGCTGTTTTTCGTAATGCTTCAGCGCGTAATCTTTGGTTACAAAGGGCGAATCGATGTGGCTTACAAAGAACTTTTCGTTATATTCCTTTACAAGGTTCAGCATCTCAAAGTGCTCGTGGCAGCGGTTCATCATGCTGCAGGTCTCTGTGCTGATCAGCGCCGCCATAAAGTTGTAGCCGCCCTCGATCGCGCGCTCCAGCAGGCTGCGTGAATACATACACGTTTTTTCGCTCATATAGTACGTGGCGATGGAGGTATCGGTGACGCCGGGCGCGCGCATACGCACCGAAAAGCAGCCGTCGAGGTTCAAAAGCACCTCGGGCACGAAATAGCAGGAATAGCCGAGCGCCAGTTTGCCCCCGGCAAGCGCCTCGTCGACAAACTCGTTTTTTACGTCGCTCAGCAGGTGTTCAAAGAACACGCGGTGTTTTAAGTCCCTCACGCTTTTGCGCCTCCTTTTCTTCTGGCAAATTCGGCGGCGCCCAGCGCTCCCATAAGCTGCGGGTCCACGGATAATTCCGTCACTTTGATTTTCAGCACCTTTTCAATGGCCTTTTTCAGCCCCTCGTTCTTCGCGCAGCCGCCGGTGAGCGTGATGCTGTTCACGGCGCCGGCCTTTTTCGCCATCACGAAACAGCGCTTTGCCACCGCCATCTGGATGCCGGCGGCAATTTCCTCGGGCGCCTTGCCTTCACCGACCAGCGCGATCACCTCGGATTCGGCGAAGACCGTGCATTGCGCGGTGATGGGAATGGCGTTCTTCGCTTTCAGCGAGAGGGCGGAAAACTCTTCGAGCGTCATCTCAAACGAGCGTGCCATTGCCTCAAAAAACCTGCCGGTACCGGCGGCGCACTTGTCGTTCATCGCAAAGTTTTTCACCGTGCCGTCGGGCGCGACGGCAATGCCCTTCACGTCCTGACCGCCGATATCGATGATGGCTTTCACCGTCGGGTCTGTGATATGCACGCCCATGGCGTGGCAGGAGATCTCGGAAACGTTTTCAGCCGCGAAAGGGACGCGGTTGCGTCCGTAGCCCGTGCCGACGATGTAAGCGAGGTCGTCCGTTGTGCGAAGCGCGGGCACCTGTGAAACGCAGGCGTCCATCGCCGCCTGGGAAGACTGGGCGGCGTTCATTTTGCTGCGCTGGATCACGGACGCGGCGATTTTCCCGTTTTCGTCCAGAATGACAGCCTTGGTATAGGTGGAGCCAACGTCGCATCCGCCGTAGTATTTCATGCGGGTTCCTCCCCGATTATGATCGTGTTTTCCAAAAGATCGATCTCAAGGATCTGTCCGGGAATGACGGTTTTTTGCCCCATCAGGTCAAAAACAGTAACCCCGGTCTTGTCGGGGATCACTTTCGCAATGTTCCTGCAAAGAAACAGATTCTCTCCGTCTTTCTTTTGATAGACCGAAGACAGACACATTCTTTATTCCTCCAATCTTCCGATCGCCTGCCGCAATTTTTCCGTGGATTGTTTCAGCAGTTCAACCGCTTCCTGTACCGCTTTTGCCGCTTCAGACGAAAGCGAATCGGCGATTTCACACAGTTCCTCGGTGTGATGCTCGTTGTGATTCGCCATGTAGTTCAAAAGCGCCCGCGTTTCTTCCTTTGCCGTGCCGTGGGTATGACGGTGTTCGTTGTTCATGTTTTTCCTCCTTTTTTGAAGTGCAGCTCTTTTAAACCATCAATTTCATCGCAGAGCGGTTTCATTTTGCACGACGCACAATCCAGCGCGCCGGGCTGCATCGTGTGCTGCACCGCCTCCGTGATGGATTTTGCTCTGCGCGAAAGCGCTCCGAGCGCCGTGTAATCGACGCTTTCTTCGGTGATGAAAACCGTTTGCACGCGCGCCACATCGGGACACTCCCTGAGAAGCCGGATCAGACTGCATCCAACATTAACAAACGACAGCGGCTTCGTGATCCGCAACGCGTCTTTGGCGACACGTACCTGCTCTTTGCCCGCGGACGGTGAGATGCGGACATGGTAGCCCTTCGGGTAGAGCTGAAACAACCGAAAGCCGATCTCCTTGAGCTGTTCGTAACGCAGGTCTTCTTCGCAGTCCGCTTTCAGCTGCACGATCGTCAGATGGGCAAACGCCGCGTCCTGCGTCAGCCCGCACAGGTCTTTTCCGAAAACAAGCACCTCGTCCTGCGAAGCGCCGGTCTCCCCGAACAAAACGCTGCTTACGCCGGGCTTTCCGCTGCCGCCGAGCTCGTAAGCGGTATCTCTGCGGAAAAGGATCGCGTTTTTGTCGCCGCTTTCGGCGCACAGTTCGCCGCGGTATGCTTCGGAAAGGGTGGGCTTTTCCGGCAACAGCGCGCGCATTTGCCGTATCACGTCGTCAAACAGCGTCATGGTTTGTTCTCCTGCAGCAGGGCGTCCAGAGCCTGCGCTGCGCCGCGCAGCAAAGGAGAGTCGTCGGGAAGGGAAAAGACGTTTTCCCCCTGCATATCGTTTTGCGCCTGCGCGTCGTCGTCACCGATCACGGCAAGCACGGGCGGAAGCGATTCGATTTCGGGCAGCGAAAAGCCGGGACGGATCCGGTTGAAAATCACACCGGTTTTTTCACACTTCACCAGGCGTTGGGCAACATGCCGAATGGCAGAAATGACCTGAATACCTTTTCGGCTGCCGTCGCTGACCAAAACAAGATACGTAATGTTTTCCATGACGCGGCGGTTGATCTGCTCAATGCCGGCTTCACCGTCGATCACCACAAAATCGAAATTGCCGGAAACGGTTTCGATCACCTGTTTGAGATAGGCGTTCACCTTGCAGTAACACCCTGCGGCTTCGGGACGCCCGATGGCAAGGAACGAAAGATTCCCGCGCTCAACGATACAGTCGAGCAGGTGGAATCTCGCCTCGCTCAGCAGCTCCGCCGCGGCGCCGGTTTCGCCCTTTTCAATGCTTTCGGCAATCTGAAGACGCACGTCGTCCAGTGTCATCGGCGGCTGCATGTCGAGCGCTGTCGCAAGCCCGACGGCAGGATCGGCGTCTACGGCAAGGAGCTTTTTATCGGGATAACGCTCTGACAAAAGACGGATCAGCGCGGCGGAAAGCGACGTTTTTCCAACGCCGCCTTTTCCGGTAAAAGCAAATGTAACGGTACGCATAGCTGTAGCCCATCCTTGTGGCTTTATTCGGGATAATCTCATTTTT
>JAFTEL010000176.1 GCA_017453685.1 Clostridia bacterium | reverse complement strand
CTCTTTCTGTTGAGCACGAGGTTGGTGATGATGCCGAGGATGAGGGCGCAGGCGATCTCGGTGAGGGTGACCTTGCCGATGTTGAGGGTCATGCCGCCGATGCCGCAGATGAGGATGACGGACACCACGAACAGGTTGTGGTTCTCATCCAGATTGACCTTCTGGATCATTTTCAGACCGCTGACGGCGATGAAGCCGTAGAGCGCGATGCACACGCCGCCCATGACGCAGGAGGGGATGGAGGCGAGGAACATGATGAAGGGGTTGAAGAAGGAGATGACGATCGCCATGATCGCGGTGGTGAAGATGGTGACGATGGAGGCGTTGCCGGTGATGGCGACGCAGCCGACGGATTCGCCGTAAGTGGTGTTCGGGCAGCCGCCGAAGAACGCGCCCACCATGGAGCCGACGCCGTCACCCAGAAGGGTGTTGTGCAGACCGGGTTCCTTGAGCAGGTCTTTTTCGATGATGGAGGAAAGGTTCTTGTGGTCGGCGATGTGTTCCGCGAACACGACGAACGCCACGGGGATATAGGCCACGGCGATGCTGCCGATGTAGGTGCCGTCGATCTCTTTCAGACCCTGCGCGGCGGTGAGGAAGGTGAAGCCGGGCAGCGCGAAGAATTTCAGACCGGAGAACACGGAGAAATCAATGATAACGAAGGTGTCGTTGCCGGTCTTCATGCCGATGAGGGTGAAGATGGTGGCAACACAGTAACCGGCGAGGATACCGATGATGAAGGGGATGAGCTTGGTCATCTTCTTGCCGTAGACGCTGCAGAGCATGACGGTGAACAGCGTGACCAGCGCGCAGATGAAGCCGAGCCAGCCCTTGGTGCCCATGACAAAACCGGCGTCGGTCTTGGCGAAGGTGAGCGCGTCGCCCACAGCGTTGCCGGCCAGCGAAAGACCGATGATGGAGACCGTGGGGCCGATGACGACGGCGGGCATGAGCTTGTTGATCCAGTTGACGCCCGCGATCTTGACCGCGATGGCGATGACCACATAGACCAGACCGGCGAAGATGGCGCCGAGGATGAGGCCGACGTAGCCCGCTTTCATGGAAGCGGCGCCGCCGAAAGCGGCGAACATGGAGCCGAGGAAGGCGAAGGAGGAGCCGAGGAAAACGGGGCTCTTGAAGCGGGTGAACAGCAGATAGACGATGGTGCCGACGCCTGCGCCGAACAGCGCGGCGGACTGCTGCATCTCGTTGCCGACGATGGCGGGCACCGCGATGGTCGCGGCGAGGATAGCGAGCAGCTGCTGGAACGCGAAGATGATGAGCTGCCCGAACTTGGGCTTGTCTTTGACGTTGTAGGTGAGTTTCATGTTTTTTCCTCCGTGTGAATTTTATTTGGAACCCAAAAGGGTAATTCCCATGTTTTGTCGATATATCGCCTCACGGCGATTCGATATATTTGCGATGCAAATTCGATATACGCTCACTTGTGTTCGCGTTCGATATGATATAAATTTCCTTACTTGCCCCGCAGGGCATATCGCGTGCGAAGCACATATCGAATCCCGAAGGGATATATCGCAAATTCCGTCAGGAATTTATATCGCTGTCGAGCAAAGCTCGACAATATCCGCTCCCGTCTTCCCGTCGTATTCCGGCAGGTAAACGGCGACGCGTTCGCCGCGCGCGGTGGGGAGGCTTTTGCCGATGTAGTCCGCGCGGATGGGCAGTTCGCGGTGACCGCGGTCAATGAGCACTGCCAGTTGAATTTGCGCCGGGCGTCCGGCGGCAAACACGGCGTCGATCGCGGCGCGGGCGGTGCGGCCGGTATAGAGCACGTCGTCGACCAGCACGACCTTTTTGCCAGTGACGTCGGTTTTCAGCGGTTCGTCGCCGACCTTCGGCGCGTCGGCGATCTCGGTCAGATCGTCGCGGTAGAACTTGATATCCAGCGATTCCAGCGGCAGGGTCACGCCCTCGATGGCGGCGATGTTCTGCCGGATCATGCGCGCCAGCGGCAGCCCGCGGCGGCGAATCCCGATGAGCACCAGACCGTCGGTGCCCTTGTTGCGCTCGATGATCTCGTGGGAGATGCGGCGGACGGCGCGGTTCAGAGCCGCCTCGTCCATCACGGACGCTTTGACCTGCGTCATTCTTTGCACTCCTTTTTCATGAAAAAAGACCCTGTCGCATCAGGATGCGGCAAGGTCGACAGCATTCAACAAATTTCGCGGTTTGACCCGCGAAAAAGCGTTGCGCGTTTCTTGTCGGCATCACGGTACCGCCCTTAAAGAAAAGCGTTCGGCAGCCGCGAGGGGGAGAGCGGCTGCGGTTACCATACGGTAATGGAAAAGCGCGCCCGCAAAACGGACACGCTTTTTTGTCAATTATTCGGAAAAGCCGGATTCGACCAAACGAACCAGATCATCAACGGCCTGCGTCTCATCGGAGCCGCCGGCAATGATGCGGATCTGCGTGCCGCCCATGATGCCAAGGGACAAAACACCCAGCAGGCTCTTGGCGTTGACGCGGCGATCTTCTTTTTCGACCCAAATGGAAGACTTATACTCGTTCGCCTTCTGGATGAAAAAGGTTGCCGGACGAGCGTGAAGGCCAACCTGATTCTGAACGGTCACATCTTTAACATACATAACGAACTATCTCCTATTCAATCGAAAAACCGTGTGTATCGGCTTACGTACTAATGATTTATGGTACATATTATACCACAAAAACCGATGTCGTCAATGGAAAAATCCGACTTAGCGACCCGTTTGGAAGAATTCTACGCCCCCGCCAAACCTGCACAATAGCGAAGGTCAATATTTGTGCAGGATGACTAAAAAGCGGATAGCGAATCAAGCCGATAGCTGATAGCGGATAGCGGATAGCAGCGGAGCGAAGCGACACACAATTTCGCATTTCGCACTTCGCCTTATTGAAGCATGTCGGCGAGCAGATTTTCCGCCGCCGCGAGGGCTTCGGGGAGCTTGGCGATCTCCTTCGCGCCCGCCATGGCGAAATCGGGCTTGCCGCCGCCGTTGCCGCCAGCCAGCTGGGCGATGGCTTTGACGAGCCTGCCCGCGTTCGCGCCGGCCGCGACCGCCGCTTTGCCCGCCGCGACCGCGATGTTGCCCTTTTCGCCGTTGACGCAGGACACGACCAGCACCAGATCGTCGCCGGCTTCCTTGGCTTTGTCACCCAGACCGCGGAGTTCGTCGGCGGTCATGTCTTCCACAGCCGCCGTCACCAACCGCACCGCGCCGACCGCCTTGGCGTCAGCAAACAGATCGGCCGAGCGCAGGTCGGTGAGCTGCGCGGAGAGCGCGTTGATCTCTTTCTCTTTTTCTTTCAGTTCCGCCGTCAGCGCCGCCGCCTTCTGCGCCAGCTCGTGCACGTTGCCCAGCTTCATGGCGGCCGCCGTTTCGGCGATCAGACGCCCCTGATCGGCGATATAATCCAGCACGCCCGTGCCGGTCACCGCCTCGATGCGGCGCACGCCGCCCGCGACGGAGGATTCGGAAATGATCTTGAACAGACCTAATTTGCCCGTGGAATCCACATGGGTGCCGCCGCACAGCTCCAGCGAGAAATCGCCCGCCTGCACCACGCGCACACGGTCGGAATATTTTTCACCGAACAGCGCCATCGCACCCGTCGCCTTGGCTTCGTCCAGGCTCATTTCGGTGGAGGTCACGGGGATATCCGCCAAAATCACGGCGTTGATCTGCTTTTCGACCTCGCTGAGTTCTTCCGCAGTAAGGGCGGAGAAATGCGAAAAGTCGAACCGCATGGATTTGGCGCTGACCAACTGACCCGCTTGCTCCACGTGGCTGCCCAACTGTTTGCGCAGCGCCGCCTGCAGCAGGTGCGCCGCCGTGTGGTTGCGCATGATGGCCTTGCGGGTCTCGACCGCCACGGCGCAGGTGACTTTGTCGCCCACCTTCAGGCTCTCGCCCTCGGTCAGTTCGCCGAAATGCAGGAACACACCGTCGTTGGTCTTGGTGGTCTTGGTCACTTCAAAGCGCCAGCCGTCGCCGCAGATGGCGCCCACGTCGCCTACCTGACCGCCGCTCTCGCCGTAGAACGGCGTCGCGTCCAGCACGAGGGTGGCGGGTTTGCCGCTCTCGGCGAATTCGGCGCGTTCGCCGTCGGTCAGCACGCAAATGACCTCGGCTTCGGCCTCCATGGTCTCATACCCGACGAACTTCGTCTGCGGCAGCCCCTTGGTGACCACGCCGGTATCCTTCCAGCCTTCCGCGCCGGCGTCCTTGCGCGCGCCTCTGGCGCGGACGCGCTGCTCCTGCACCAGACGGCGGTATTCATCCATATCCACTTTGATATTCTTTTCGGCTAAAATTTCCTCGGTCAGATCGATCGGGAAACCGTAGGTGTCGGAAAGCTTGAACGCGTCGGCGCCGCTGAGGGTGTCGCCGCAGTCCTTCATCATGTCTTCCAGCAGGGAAAGCCCGATATCGATGGTGCGCAGGAAGTTTTCTTCCTCCTGTGCGATCACTTTCACGATGAAATCGTGCTTCGCCGTCAGCTCGGGATAAGCGCTCTTGTTCTCCTGAATGACGGTCTCGCAGACTTCCGCCAGAAACGGGCGGTCGATGCCGAGCAGGCGGCCGTGGCGCGCGGCGCGGCGCAGCAGGCGGCGCAGCACGTAGCCCCTGCCCTCGTTGGAGGGCATGACGCCGTCGCCGATCATAAACGTGGTGGAACGGATGTGGTCGGTGATGACGCGCAGCGAAACGTCCTTTTTGCTGTCGGAATGATAGGCGACGTTCGCCACGCGGCAAACGTGCTTCATAATATTCTGAATGGTGTCGACCTCGAACAGGTTATCCACGCCCTGCGCGATGCAGGCAAGGCGCTCGAGCCCCATGCCGGTGTCGATGTTGGGATGCGCCAGCGGAGTGTAGTTGCCCTGCCCGTCGTTGGAAAACTGCGTGAACACGAGGTTCCAGAATTCCACGTAGCGGTCACATTCGCAGCCGACCTTGCAGTCGGGCTTGCCGCAGCCGAACTCCTCGCCGCGGTCATAATACAGTTCGGAACACGGACCGCACGGACCCGCACCATGCTCCCAGAAATTGTCCTCTTTGCCGAAACGCACCATGTGGTCGGGCGCGATGCCCTTTTCCTTCGTCCAGATATCATACGCCTCGTCGTCGTCAAGATAGACGCTGACGTAGATGCGGTTCAGGTCCATCTGCATGACTTCGGTGCAGAACTCATACGCCCAGTTGATCGCCTCGCGCTTGAAATAATCGCCGAAGGAGAAGTTGCCGAGCATTTCAAAATAGGTGCCGTGGCGGGCGGTTTTGCCCACGCGCTCGATGTCGGGGGTGCGGATGCATTTCTGGCAGGTGGTCACGCGCTCACGCGGCGGCGTGATCTCACCGGTGAAGTATTTTTTCATGGGCGACATGCCCGCGTTGATGAGCAGCAGGCTGCGGTCGTTCTGCGGCACGAGGGAAAAGCTCGGCAGGCGCAGATGCCCTTTCGACTCAAAGAAGCTCAGATATTTCTCTCTTAATTCGTTCAATCCGGTCCATTCCATGGCGTTAGGTCTCCTTTCGGTCAATAGGTCAGGATCACGGCGACGACCACGAGGGTCTTGTCGGTGCGGTTGGCGATGGAGTGCGACTGACCGCCCAAGCAAACGCAGCTGTCGCCTTTGTAAAGCGTGACCCATTCGCCGTTATCATAATAAGAGGCTTCGCCCTCGATGACGTAGAAAACCTCTTCTTCGTTGACGTGTTCATGCTCGCCGATGGAGCAGCCGGGCTCGATCGTGAGCGTGGCAATCAGGCGGGAGGCGCCGTTGTATTCGCCCTTGTCGAGCAGGTCGGTCACGAGCACCTGACCGTCGCCCTCGCGCATATGCACCTTCACCGTGGTCTTCATGTCGTCTTTTCTCTTAATCATGTTCCGTATTTCCTTTCCGGTAACCGCCGTTTTCCTCGGCGTTACCCTGTGCGTAAAATTTTTCATCTCTGATAAAAGCCGGCTTGCCGGGGATGTTGCGGGCGTCCAGCGTTTCCTTGCTCGCGGAAAGCACCGCGGTCACGTCGTTGTTCCTGCCGCGGCCAGTAAACACAACGGTGACGAGCCGGATCAGCCAGAACAGCGGCAGCAGAAGCTTGCACTCTTTCACGGCGGGGTAGTTGATCGCCATGAATTCCGCGTCGGGGAACAGGCGCTTTTTCAGGTAAGCGCCCCGATCCGAGGAATCGGCCTGACGGGTGATCAGGTGCGCGGTCGTGCCGTAAGTTTTGCTGTCAAAAAGGTAGCGGCAAACCGCCTGCCGGGTCTCGTCCGCCTCTTTGCCGTCAAACAAAACGCCTGCCGCGCCGAGGATGATCTTCAAAAATTCGTCCAGCTCGATCTTTTTCAGTTCGTCATACAGATAGCGAACGTTCAGCTCGGGCTTTTTCTTCAGATAAAGCCAAAGATCGGCGACGGAACGCAGCCCCGTGCCGCCCATAAAATAGTGCTTCGCCAGATGCGCGACCATGAAGATGAAAAAGTCTTCGTCGGGATACATCACTTCACTGCCGTTTTTGGGCACGGTGCGCTCAAAGTTTTTCCCGAAGTATTCGTGGTAAAGCGGCACGTCCGCGTCCATGAGCACGCCGTGCATCTCCACGTGGAGATAGGGCGGCTTGCGGTAGGAAACGTTCACGCCGTCGGTGCCGCTGGCCTCCTCAAAAAAGAAGCCGTTGGCCAGCAGGATCTTGTTCACGTCGTCTCTGCGCGCCGTGTCATACTGGATATCCAGATCGCACATCGTGCGCAGAAACGGCTGGGGATAGAGGTGCTTCATCACGCAGCCCTTGAGGGGCATGAATTTGATATTCTGTTCGCGGAACGCTTCGGACAGCCGCTGCAGATAGACCTCCTGCGTGGCTTCCATCGCCATGGCGACGCGCAGATCGTTGGCAAACCGCCCCGCCTGCTCCGGCGGCGGAGAAAGGTCGGCTTTTTTCAGCCCGTAGGCGACCAGCGGCACGATGCTGTGCTCGTGGGCAAAGCGGTAAAGCGCGTCATAGTCGATCTCACCGCCCGGGGGCGCGGCCTTGCCGCCGAGCGCCAGCCCGACGAGCGCGGCTGCGATATATCCGATTTCCATGAGCCGTTCCTTCCTTTCCGAATGGACGGGCATCGCCCGACGATTCCAATGAATAATGAAAACTGAAGTCAGTCAGGAATTTTCAACAGAAAAATCCGCTCCGTGCGGCAGACGGAGAACGCTGTATGCCGCCGTATATGCGCCGGGCAGCAGCACGACGGAGACCTTGCCCTGCTTATCGGCTTCAAATTCAAACGTCCTGCCCTGCTCGTCCGTCAAAACAACGGTGCTGTCGGGGTCCGCCGTGAACGGGAGCGTGACGCTCACGCCGCCGATGGTTTTCAGCGCGGTCTCGACCGAAAGCGCGGCGTTGACCATGGGATATTCTTTGTAGTTCAGATCTTCAAAATAGCGGGTTTTGGCGATCTGAACGGTATCCTTCGTGCTGGAGCAGACGATTTTTTTCACTTCGCCCGCCGTCAGCTTCGGGTTGACCGACCACACCATCGCGGCGATCGCCGTCACGTGCGGCGCCGCCATCGAAGTGCCGGACATATAGCCGTATCCGTCCTCGGTAATGCAGCTGAAAATGTTCACGCCGGGCGCGCAGATGTTCACCTGATCGCCCACGTTGGAAGAGGACGCCTGATAATACGCGCCGCTCTCCAGCCGCGCGCTGCCCACGATAATGATGCGATCCATCAAAGACTGCGCGCTCACGCCGAAGAAGGGCGTAAAGGCGTTGTTTTTGGTGATGGAGCAGAACAGCGTGTTTTGCAGGGCGTCGACTGCGTACCCGTCCTCGTTGCCGTTGCCGGCGGACTGCACGCAGATGAAATCATAGCCGTTGAACAGCAGGGCGCTCATATAACAGGAATAGAGCATGGCGTCAAGCGCGATATAGATTTTCGGATATTCATATTCTTCGCTCTTGATGCTGCCGGTGGCGCCGACGGAAAAGTTGATGACCTTCGCACCGCCTTTCACGGCGTGACCGAAGCCGAAAAAGATGGCGACGTCGTTGAGCCAGGACTGACCCTCTTCCTTGCTCCAATCCACGCAGGTCAGCTCGCAGTGCTGGCAGAGCCCGCAGACGCCGACGCCGTTGTTGCCCTTGGCAGCAATGATGCCGGCAACATGGTCGCCATGGTCATCCGCGTTGTTGCGGCGCGCCAGACGGGCGGACGGAAAACTGATCAGCCCCTCCAGATCGGGGTGATCGGTCTGAAAACCGGCGTCGACAATGCCGACGTTGATCTCGTTGTAATAAGCGTCGTAGCCCCAGGCACGGCGCGCGTCGATCGCTTCCATATTCCAGTTGTTGCCGGAGGGATAGCGCTCCGTCCAATCCACGCGGTAAAGGGAGGAATCGGCGGCAAAAGGATCGTTGGGCGTTGCCTGCGGTTCGATGCGGCGGGCGGGGCAGACCGAGGCGAGCGCAACGCCGGGCAGCGCGGTGAGCTGCTCCGCTTTCTGCGCAAGCTGCTCATAGTTGCACCCGGCGGTGCGCAGCACATAGAGCCGCGCCGCGCGCAGGCTGCCCACGGCGACGGCGTTCGCTTTGCCGAGAATGCTCACGCGGTCAAACAGGTTGGCGGTCTCATCGAAAAACACCAGCAGCGTGTTTTTCAGGTAGCCGGTGTTGTCGTCAAACTGCGATACCTCTTTGTCGTCCAGCTCCGTTAAAAACGCGCCGCTCTCATCCGTGTAAAGCCCGATCTGCAGCCCGAAGGAACGCAGGGCGCCCGCCGCGTTGGAGCAAAAGCCGCTCAGCGCGGTGGTCAGCGCCAGAAGAAGCGAAATGAGTTTTGTTGTCATAGCAGCCTCCCGAAAGATAGAATCGGTGTGTTTTGCAGACATACATAGATATTATAATACTTCTGTTTTCGTTTGTCACTATTAAAAAAAGAAAAATTCAGCGCCCGGGCGTTTGATAAAGCGGAAGGCGGAGTGCGGAAGGCGGAATGAAGGGTCGCTTCGCTCCGGATTGTAATGATTCATCATTCATCAGCACAGCGATTTCATTCTTCATTATTCATTAGAGAACCGTGTAAAAGAATAAAGAATCGTGAATAATGAAAAATGAATAATTCAATGACACCTCTCAATTCTGACCTCTGACCTGATATAATTCCGCCTTCCGCACTCCGCATTCCGCATTAACAAAAAAACAACCACCCTATTGGGTGGCTGCTTTTTTAGGTGTTGGCACCGACCTATTTTCCCGGGAAGTCGCCCTCCAAGTATTTTCGGCACGATTGAGCTTAACTACCGTGTTCGGAATGGGAACGGGTGGACCCTCAATGTCATAGATACCAACTGATTCGGAGTCTTCCCCCGAAAAGTGTACTTATCATAGCACCGGTTTTTTCGCTTGTCAAGCGTTTTTTTCAAAAAAATTACATTTTTCTAAAAAATTTTTTCATTCGTTTTTGATGCGCTCCGCCGCGGCGCAGACTGCCTCATACAGCATCTCCGCGCAGTGCGGCAAAACGGCTTCAAACGGCAGGTGCAGGGGGTTGGTCTCCTGCACGAAACGGTAGCCCGCCTGCCGCGCTTCCTCCTCACTGAGGCGGGACACGCCGCAGAGGATTGCGCCCTTTTTGCCGCCCAGCCGTTCGGCGATGGTACCGGGGAGCTTGCCCATCAGGCTCTGTCGGTCAAACTGCCCTTCGCCGGTCAGCACCCAGTCGGCGGCTTTCACTTTTTCGTCAAAGCCGCATAGATCGAGCACGGCTTTCGCGCCGCTTTTCATTTCGGCGTTCAAAAACACCTTCAGCGCGTAGCCCAGACCGCCCGCCGCGCCCGCGCCGGCTTCGTCCGCCGCGACGACGCCAAGCTCACGCTTGACCACGGCGGCATAGTGCCGCAGCGCATCATCTAAAAACGCCACGGTTTCGGGGTCGGCGCCCTTCTGCGGCCCGTAAACATACGCCGCGCCGTTTGGTCCGAACAGAGGATTCGTCACGTCGCACAGCACGGTGATCTCACACTGCCGCACCGCGGGGGCGAGCCCGCTTATATCAATATGTGCCACCTGCGCCAGCCCCTCACCGTCGGGCGAAACGGGCTGACCGGCTGCGTCGGTGAAGCGCACGCCCAGCGCGCTCAGGCAACCGATGCCGCCGTCGGTCGTGGCGCTGCCGCCGATGCCGATGACGAGCTTGCGGCAGCCGCCGGCCGCGGCGATCTTCATCAGTTCGCCCGTGCCGAAGGTGGTGGCTTTTTTGGCGTTCGGCTGACCGAGCATCAGCGGCAGACCGCTTGCCTGCGCCATTTCGATGACGGCGACGTCGCCCGCCACGGCATAAGCGGCGCAGACCTTCAGCCCGCGCGGCCCCGTGACGACGGCTTCTTTGCGTTCGGCGCCCAGCGCGAACACGAAGCTGTCCACCGTGCCCTCGCCGCCGTCCGCGACGGGGATGGCCTGCACGGCAACGTCCGCCATATTTTCCCGCAGAGCAGCCGCGGCGATGCGGCACACCTCAACGGCGGACAGGGAACCCTTGAAGGAATCGGGCGCAAGCAGAATGTTCATAACTGAAACTCCTCCGGTGTGTGATCGCCGAGGGAAAGCGGCTTGCTCGGGATGCGGTTGAGCGGATCGTATTTGAAATGACGGCAGCGGGAATCCGGCGCTTTGACGCCCTTTTTCTCGCACAGCACCGCGTCGCCCTGCGGCGTGTGGCGCCCGAAGGCGCAGTTGGCGCAGGAACGGTTGTTTTCGCCGCTGTTCACAACTTTTTTCAGTTTCATGATCCTCACCCTGTTGTTGAAAGATGGGTCTATTCTAACACGATTTTCTCATTTTTTCAAGCGGAACCCGATCGGTTCGGCGTTCCCTCTTTCAAGGTCGAACAGGAACACGATACAAAGCCCCAGCAGAGCGACCGCCGCCGGCGCGGAAAACGAAAAGCTCTGCGCCGCCGCCTGCCCCGTGAAGGTGGAAAACACGGCGCAGTCGGTCGGAAACAGGCGCAGCAGCACCCACAAAACCGCGCAGGTCAGCGCGGCGTGCGCGGCGCGAAAGCACAGGAACAGCAGCGGCGGCGTGCCGACCTGCTTGAGCTGCGGCAGCACCTGACACACCACGCAGACGCCCGACCACGCCAGCAGCGCCGCCACGGTGTAAAGGTTCGCGTGTTGGGCGGCATAGGCGCAGCCGGCGGTCACCTCCGTCAGACAGAGCAGCGCGCTTTTCAGCCCGACGGGCAGTCCGCAGTCGAGCAGCAGCGCGTGGAAGCAGGAAAACAGCATCACCCAGCCGCAAATGCCGAACATCGCTTTGGCGGCGGTCTCGCAGGCGCGCACCAGCGCGTTGGCGGGCGAAACGGCGGCAGACGGCAGCGGCGCCGCGTCGGCGATCGGCGCGGCGGTGAAACGCAGCAAAATGCCCATCATCAGCGCGGCGACGGTGAGCGACGCGAACAGCAGCAGCCCGAGCCGACGCTGACGCAGCATCATGCCGCCCACGGCGGTAATGGCAAAGGCGGGACCCGCGTTCACGCAGAACAGCGTGCAGCGCTGCGCCTGCTCTTTGGTGATCAGCCCGTTTTGTTCCAGCTGCGCGGCGGTTTTGCACCCCACGGGGTAGCCGCCCAGCAGCCCGAACAGCACCGCGGGCGCGGCGCAGGGCGGCAGGCGGAACAGCGCCCGCGTGAGCGAGCCGAGAATTTTGGGCGTTTTGGTTTGGGCGCAGAAGGAACTGACCGCCAGAAACGGGAACAGCGACGGGATCACGACCCCGCCGCACAGCGCGAGACCGTTTTTGACCCCGTCGGTCGCCGCCTGCGGGCGCAGCAGCACCGCCGCCCCCGCGGCGACCCCGCACCAGAACGGCAGCGAGCGCAAGAAGCGCGGGAAAGAAAACCTTTTCATGATGACCAACTCCAAATATAATGCGAAAGGCGGAATGCGAAATGCGAAATTTCTGCTATCGGCTATCCGCTATCCGCTATCCGCTATCGGCTGTTTTCATCATTATTTCCCCTCCCCCGCATATATTCCATTACGGGGGGATGGATATGGCGGAAAAGAAAACCGTGAGCGACCGCTTGACGGAATCGCTGGAAATTCCGCGCGCGGCGCTGGGCAACTGCGCCCGCATCGAGCTGGCGGGCAACCGCGAGCTGACGGTGGAGGGCTGCGTCGGCATCACGGAATACGGCGAGGACGAGGTGAGCCTGAGTCTGGGCGCGCTGACGATGAAGGTGCGCGGCAGCGGGCTGCTCATCCGCTCGTTTGACCTGCACTGCATCAACGTCAGCGGACTAATTGAAAGCGTTGAGTTTTACTGACGCGCAAATCGTAATTTGTCGAGCTGTCGCTCGACTCGATATATTGCTGCGCAATTCGATATACCTACGGTTCGATATGCCTGACGGCTCGATATGTCCCTGTCGGGACAAGTTTTTCTTGTTCGGCAAAGCCGAACATATCGAATGGAACGCAAGTTCCATATATCGAATTTGCAGCGCAAATATATCGAACGCCGCAGGCGTATATCGATCGGAATTTAGCGCTCTTTCACAACAAACATCAATAGGAGACCGGCTATGATCTTTGTTCGCTTCCTCCGTCTGCTGGCGGGCTGGGTGTCGTTTCGGGTGTCGGGCGGCTTTCCGGAACGGTTCATCAACCTGTGCAGTCGGGAAAACATCCCGCTGTGGAACCTGAAAAACGAGGGCGGCGCGCTGTCGGCCGCCACCACGATCGCGGGCTATCGGCATCTGCGTTCCTGCGCGGTGCGTTCGGGGATGCGCAGCCGCGTG
>JAFTEL010000175.1 GCA_017453685.1 Clostridia bacterium | reverse complement strand
TTTCGTCGAATTTTGCCGTCGCGCTCTTGACGGCGAGGGCAAGAGCCTCAGCGGGCTCATAGAGCTTGGTTCTGTCGACGAGCTTGGCGCTCTCGATGTATTTTTTACCGTGTTTCATAGTTTACCTCCCTATAGAGTGGTTAAATCGGATTTTCCTCCCACCCGGGAGCATTAGTCGGAAACAGTGATGCCCATGCTGCGCGCGGTACCGGCGATCATGCTCATGGCAGCCTCGATACTGGCGGCGTTCAGGTCAGGCATTTTCTGTTCTGCGATCTTTCTGATTTGCTCACCGGTTATATTTGCGACCTTGGTTCTGTTCGGAACACCGGAACCGCTTTCAATGCCGCACGCCTTCTTGATCAGAACGGCCGCGGGGGGCGTCTTGGTGACGAAGCTGAACGTATGGTCAGCATAAACGGTGATGACGACGGGGATGATAAGCCCCATGTCGTTCTTGGTTCTCTCGTTGAACTCCTTGGTGAAAGCCATGATGTTCAGACCATGCTGACCAAGTGCGGGTCCAACGGGGGGCGCCGGGGTTGCTTTACCGGCAGGGATTTGCAGCTTGACAAAGCCGACTACCTTTTGAGCCATTTTGTTTGCACCTCCAAAATTGTGGTTGAGCGAAGCAACAGTTGAATTTTTGCTTCTCCCACGGGACTGCGGACAGCCCCATAACACGGGCACTTTCGCCCCTTGTTACCTGAATCAGTCTGTGGCAGGTTCCACCTGATCGAGTTCCAGCTCGACCAGCGTTTCTCTGCCGAAGAACGCGGAAACCGTGACCTTGACAAGGTTGTTGTCCAGGTCGATCTCCTGCACGACGCCCGAAAAGCCGTCCATGATGCCGTCCATGATGTTGACGGTGTCGCCAACTTCATAGCTGACTTCGATCACGCGCTTTTCAACGCCGAGCTTGAGCACTTCTTCCTCCGTGAGAGGAACAGGCTTGCTCTCGGGACCGACGAAGCTGGTGACGCCGCGCGTGTTGCGGATCACGTACCAGGTCTCGTCCGTCATCTTCGCCTGACCTTCATCGTCGTAATTCACGGCGAGCTTGACCAGCACATAACCGGGGAAGATCTTGCGTTCCACTTCGTGTGTGCTCTTGTCTTCACGGATCTCGGTGACGATCTCCGTGGGGACCTTCACGTCTAAGATCAGGTCCTGCATGCCGCGGTTTTCGACGATCTTCAGGATACTGTCGGCTACTTTGTTTTCGTAGCCGGAATAGGTATGGATCACATACCATCTTGCATCGTCAGCCATTGTGTTGCCCTCCGTGCCTGTGAAGCGTTATTCGCTGACCGCTTCCGTCACAGCTTCGGTCGCCGCCTCAGTGGGCGCTTCAGTCGCCGCTTCCGTTGCGGCTTCCGTGACTACTTCGGCTTCAGCTTCTTCCTCACCGGGGAGTTCCGCGACAGCCGACGTGGTTTCGTTGACGTTGATGCCAAGCACGACGTCAATGCCTTTGGAAAGACCGAAATCAACAAGCCAGATGCCGGCGCCGATGATGATGACAACGACGATAACTACGCCGGTGCTCTTCCAAACGGTCTTGGCGTCAGGCCAAATGATTTTTTTGGTTTCGCCCTTCAGGTCTTTGAAAAACTGACCGATCTTCTTGAAAAAGCGGGCGAAAGCATTCGGCTGGCCGTCTTTTCCGGCGACCTTTTTCTTTGAGGACTTTTCAGCTTCGGCAACCTTTTTGGCCGCTTCGGCGTTTTGATCCTTCGCCATGGTGTTACCTCCCGCTTATTTGGTTTCTTTGTGGAGCGTATGCTTCTTGCAGAATCTGCAATACTTGTTCATCTCCAGCTTGTCGGGCGTGTTTTTCTTGTTCTTCATGGTGTTGTAGTTGCGCTGTTTGCACTCAGTGCAGGAGAGAGTGACTCTGACTCTTGCATCTCCGGCCATAATTCGGCACCTCCTATTAAATTGCCTCCCTCAAAAAAGGGCACAAAAAAATAACCCTCTTACAGAGGTACAGGCATTGTACCACAGCAAAAGGGCTAAGTCAAGCATTTTTTTCGGATTTTCCGCTATAATTTTTCTCTTTAATATTCTGTGCCACATCTTGCGTCCGCTGCGGCTGCGGGCCACAAGGGACGGCGCCGTTACAGAATGATGTCGTCGCCTTCTTCGCCGCCGACCGCGTCCAGCGTGGAAATCTGGCCGGAAACGTAGAGCAGGATGCGAAGCGCGTCAACGGAATTGATTGTGCCGTCGTAAGTGACGTCGGCAGCGGTGCGCTGCTCGGCGGTCAGCGCGGCGCCATCCTGACCCGCAACGGCGCGGAGCACGACGAGCGCGTCTTCCACGTCGACCGTACCGCTGAAGTCCACGTCGCCCATTTTCGTTCCGGCGGCGAACGCGTTGGTGAACAAGACGCCTGCAATCACGGCAAGCGACAAAACGACCGCTGAAATTTTATTGATTTTCTTCATGATGAAGACCTCCGCTGCTCTATTCCAAATCAGTATAGCATAATTTCCTGTCAAAATACATTGTGCAGAATAGACAAGAAAAAGCCTGTTATTTCGTCGGTTTTGCTATGCTGGGCGTCTGATAAACGAACATGACGGTGGTTTCGGCGCCTTTGGCGGCTTGCGAATAGATGGTGTAGCTGCCGGCGGGGTCGAGCATGGCGGACAGGGAAGCCATGAGCACGTCGGCGTTTTCCGCCAGCACGCCGTAATCGCTGAGCATGTCGGAGACCTTCGCCTGATCGGCGGAATCCAGCAGGTTGGTGATCTTGTTGATGTTCTCTTCGCTGAGCAGGGTGTTGAGCGTGTCCATCAGTTCACGGTTTTCGTTGATCTTGGTCTGGATGGCGGCAAGCTGCGAGAGCGTTTCAGGCAGTGCGTCGAGCGCGGCCTTGATCTCGGGATTCTCCATGTCGGTGCGGAATTGTTCCACGATCGGCATGACGGCGTTCAGGTCTGCGGCGAGCTCGGGCAGCCCCTTGAAGAAGCGCAGCAGCACGGGGTTGGACAGCAGCTTCTGCACTTCGTCCAGATCGGCGTTGTCCAGATCATTGAGCAGCTTGGTCAGCGCGGCGATGTTTTCCTCGGTCAGATACTTAGGCAGCACCGCCAGCAGCGCCTTATTGGTCTGGTAGAGCTTCACGGCGTCGCTGAGCATGCCGGTGAATTCCTTGATCTTGTCGCCGCTGCCGACGAGCGAGTCGATGAGCTTGGTGGGGTTGATGGCGGAAAGCGCGTCCTGCAGATCGTTGAGCTTATCGAGCGTGTCTTTGATGTCGCTGACGGTTTCGGGAATTTCCAGATCGGAGACCAGCGTGGCCAGCGGCAGCGCGGCAAAATACATATTGCCAAGTTCAAAATCGGTCACGTCGGCCTTGACCGCAAAGCTGTCGGCAAAGTTCAGATCGAGCGAACCGAGGTTGAGGGAATCAAGGTTGAGCGTTTCGTTCATGCCGGGCGCGCCGATGAACACGGCGATCTCCTTGCTGCCGTCGCCGATGGTCTTGCCGTTTTCGACCGTGATGCCGGAAAAGCTGTCCTCGGGCAGGATCATACCGCCGACCAGCAGGAACGGGCTGTAAACGTCCTGCATTTTGCCGGCGATCTTCACCTTGCGGCTGACGTTGTTTTTCGCGTCGATGCGAATTTCGACCTTGCCGCTTTTGCCCGCTAAGGCGGCGGGCTTGATCTCCTTGCCGTCCAGATAGTATTTGATGGTGATGGTGATGGGCAGCTGCTTCGCGCTCGTGCCGCGGTAGTACAGGTCGGTGGAATCCATATGCCAGATCAGCGCATCCTTTTCCGCAACGGGGTCAATGGCGCTTTTGATGTTCACGATGTTCTGCAGGTCGCTCTTGTCCGAGACCTTCACGCACGCCTTGTCTGTGTGCAGCCAGTCGGAAACGATCGTGCTTTTCGTTTGACCGGTCTCGTCCAGATTGACGTAGACGGTTTCGCTCTTTTTCACGCTGCCGGGCGCGTCGGTATAATAGGTCATGGGAACCGTTTCGGTCTCGACCGTGGTAGGTTCCTCGGCGGGAGTCTCTTTTTTATTCTGACATGCCGTGAACGATACCGCCGTGACGGTGACGGCGAGCAGAATACTCACGGCGCTGAGCAGTTTTTTATTCGGTTTCATCGCTCTGATCTCCTTTCGGCAGCGGGCTTTCTTTCCGCCAGCGGTAAGACGTTTTGTTGATAAAGCTCTCGCAGGCGAGCAGAACGGGCGCCTGGAAGAAAATGATGATGATCGCGCTGATGATCGCGCCTCTGGCGAGCAGAGCGCAGATGCCCTTGATGATCTCGATATCGCACGCCACATAGACGGCGAAGGTCGCGCCGAAAAAGACGAGCGCGCTTTGGAAAATGGAGCGGTCGGATTCGTCGGCGGCCTTTTTCAAAGCGGCCTTTTTATCCAGCCCCCGGTGCAGCTCTTCACGGAAACGGGTGGACAGCAGAATGGCGTAATCCACCGTCGCGCCGAGCTGGACGCAGCCGATGACGGTCGGCGAAATGAACGCCATCTCCGTGCCGAGCAAAAAGGCGATGCCCTTGTTGAGCATAATGGCAAGCTCGATGGACGCCACGAGCAAAAACGGCAGCGAGCCGGATTTGAGGAAAATGGCGATCAGGACTGCCACAGCGGCGATGGAAATGATGCTCGTCACCTTGAAGTCGCGCGCCGTCACCTCGATCAGGTCGTCGGTCAGCACGGCTTCCCCCGTGATGTAGGCGTCGGAATCGTAGCGGTTGACGATGGTGCGGATCTGCTTGATCTGCTGCGTCGCCTCATCGGTGGAGGCGGCGTAGACGGAGTTGAGCATGATGAGCTGCTTGCCGTCGGCCTCGCTGATCTGCTTGATCGCGTCGGGAATCATCGAAGCGGGGATCGACGCGCCGATAAAGCTGTTGAGGGAAAGACAGCCGCTGATGCCGTCGGTCTTGCTCAGCTCGTCGCTCATGGCGGTGAGCTTTTCCGCCGGCAGGTCGGCGTCCACAATGACGAAGTGGGTGGAGGACATATCGAACTCATCCTTGAGCTTGTTCAGCGCAATGACGCTGGGCATATCCTCCGGCATGGCCTTGCTCATGTCGTAATAGACCTTGGCCTGTTCGCTCGTAATAACCGCCGGAATGATCAGCATGAGGAACGCGATCGAAAACGCGCGGTGGTGCTTGACCAGAAAGGCGTTGACGCCGGAAAAATTCGGGATGAGGCTTTTGTGCGAAAAGCGGTGGATGGCCTTGTCGAACACCAGCACGAACGCCGGCAGAACGGTCACCACCGTCAGCACGCCGAACAGCACGCCTTTCACCATGACCAGACCGATATCCAGCCCGAGCGTGAAGCTCATGAAGCACAGGGCGAGAAAGCCGAACACGGTGGTCAGCGAGCTGCCCGCCAAAGACGTGAACGTACCGACGATGGCGCGGGTCATCGCGCCCTTGCGGTCGTCGGGCGTGTAGCCCAGTTCCTCGTCGTAACGATCCATGAGGAACACGGAATAGTCCATGGTGACGCCCAGCTGCAAAATTGCGCCGATGCATTGGGTGATGTAGGAAATGCTGCCGAATATAATATTACTGCCCATGTTGTACGCCACGGCGAGCATCAGCGCCGCCAGCAGGATGAATGGCTGAACGTAGGACTGCATGGTGAACATCATGATCAGCAGCGCCACACCGATGGCCACGGCGATGTAGATGGGCGCTTCACGGTCGGCGAGTTCTTTGGTTTCCACGTTAATGGCGGACAGGCCGCTGACAAAGCAGTTTTTGGTGAGCAGACCCTTGATGGTGTTGATCGCCTTCATGGTTACATCGGAGGCGCCGGATTGTTTATACTGCACCATCATCATGGTGGAAGAGCCGTCTTTGGAATAAAACACGCTGGTCAGCGCTTCGGGCAATATCTCGGGGGGAATGGAGGTGTCCGCCAGACTGTCGACCCAGATGACGCTGTTGACGCCCTCCACCTGCTCGATCTTCGCCTTGAGCGCGGCGCAGTCCTTCTGACTCGTGTTTTCGATCACGATGAAGGAGCTTGCCGCGTTGTGGAAGGTTTCGTCCAGGATCCGCTCGCCCTGCACCGAGTTGAGCTTTTCGGGCAGGTAGGAGAGAATATCATAGTTGATGAAGGTCGCCAGATAGCCGAACAGCGAGGGCACGAGCAGCGCCACCGCGATGAGGATTATCAGTTTCGGATGACCCGCGATGAAAGCGGCGATTCGTTTGATCATGCCGTCAGCCTTCCTTTCCGGGCGTAACGCTCTTGGTGATGATGGAGACCACGCAGGGACGGATTCGCTCCAGTTCATAGGGCGCTTCGCCCAGCAGCGCCTCGCAGCACAGTCCGCCGAGCATATCGCTCAGCAAAAACAGGTGAATCTTGGCGTCGATCTCGTTCAGTCCCGCCTCCAGAAACGGGTCGAGCAGTTGTTTCATATCTTCCCGCGTCGCCTCGTCTTCGCTTTCGCAGTTGGCGCGGCAGCAGGCGGACAAATTCGTGCAGATGAGCGGAACCAGCTTCTGGTGTTGGAGCAGGTGGGCAAAAATGCGGTCGAACACAAAAATCAGGCGGTCGGCAGGGGAGAGGGCTTCCGTCTCGCGCTTTTGCTGCAGTTCGCCGAGAATCTCATGCAGCACGCTGCGGCTCTGCGCGATCATCATCTGATCGACCAGATCGTGTTTGTCCTTGAAGTACAGGTAAAACGTGCCCTTGGCGACGCCGGCGGCTTTCACCACGTCTTCCACCGCCGTCATGTTCACGCCCCTGCTTTCAAACAAAGCATATGCGCTTTTGAGCAATCTTAATTTTTTGTCGAGTTTTTTCTGCGCTACGCTCGCCATGGTGTTCATCCTTTCAAAAAATGACCGACGGTCACTTTTTCCATTATAGCCGAAACCCGCCGTCCGTCAAGTAAAAGATGAAAAAGTTGAACAATTGTAATTTTTGGCTTTTTTCTTTGTATATTGCACCCAAAGAAAAACGAATGTAAACAAATTATAAACATTAAAAAACTATTCAATTTTATCGAAGAAATGCTTGACAGGGTACTCATTCAGGTATACTATACAATATGTTATACATATATGGGGTGTTAGCTTCATCACTCGCAAGATGTATGACCCGCGCCGAACCATCTGAACGCACTTTTCGGCGCGAGCTGAAACGATTCCTACTCTCAGATTCATTCTCAAAATTTAACAAGGAGGTGCAAGGTAATTTGAAATTAGGATTGGCGATCGCTTTTATTGCTATTGCTGCCGTGGTATTCGGCGTTGTCGGATTCATCCTGGGCGGCTTGCATAGACGTAAAGTCGCCGAGGCCAAGATCGGCTCGGCGGACAAAGAAGCGGCCCGCATCGTCAGCGACGCGCTGGCGCAGGCCGAGTCGAAAAAGAAAGAAGCGATTCTTGAAGCGAAGGACACCATTCACAAAGAGCGTACCATGGTCGAAAACGAACTGCGTGAACGGCGCACCGAGATCCAGAAGCAGGAACGCCGCATTATGCAGCGCGAAGAATCTCTGGATAAAAAGAGCGATAACCTCGAAAAGAAAGAGGAAATCCTCAACGGCAAGATCAAGGAAGCTGACGCGAAGCTGGAAGAAGTGGAAAAGCTCAAGCGCAGCCAGTTTGAAATGCTGGAGAAAATCTCAAATTACACCAAAGAGCAGGCAAGAGACTACTTGCTCAAATCGTTGGAAGACGATCTTGCCGCGGATAAATCCCGCAAGATCCTCGAATACGAACAGAAGCTGCGCGACGAGTGCGACAATATGGCGCGCGAGGTCGTTTCCACGGCTATTCAGCGTTGCGCGGCGGATCAGGTGGCGGAGGCGACGGTTTCCGTGGTCGCCCTGCCCAACGATGAAATGAAGGGCCGCATCATCGGCCGCGAGGGCCGCAACATCCGCACCCTCGAGACCATCACCGGCGTTGACCTCATCATTGACGACACGCCCGAAGCCATCACGCTTTCCAGCTTCGATCCGGTTCGCCGCGAGATCGCGCGCGTGACCCTTGAAAAGCTCATTGCCGACGGGCGCATCCATCCCACCCGCATTGAGGAAATGCACGAAAAAGCCACCCGCGAGGTGGAGCACGCCATCAAGCAGGCGGGCGACCGCGCCGTACTCGACGCCGGCGTGAACGGCATCCATCCCGAGCTGGTCAAAATCCTCGGCCGCTTGAAGTACCGCACCAGCTACGGCCAGAACGTGCTCAACCACTCGCTGGAGGTTTCCTATCTGGCAGGGCTGATGGCAGCCGAGATCGGCGCCGACGTCAAACAGGCCAAGCGCGCCGGCTTGCTGCATGATATCGGCAAGGCGCTCGATCACGAGCTGGACGGTTCGCACATCGAACTCGGTGTGGAATACGCCCGCAAGTATAAGGAAAACGAAAAGATCGTCCACGCCATTGCGGCGCACCACGGCGATATTGAAGCTAAAACCGTGGTGGCCTGCCTCGTTCAGGCGGCGGATGCGATTTCGGCGGCGCGTCCCGGTTCCCGCCGTGAAAACGTGCAGAACTACATCAAACGCCTTGAAAAACTCGAAGAGCTCACCGGTTCGTTTGAAGGCGTGGAGCGTTCCTTCGCCATTCAGGCGGGTCGTGAAGTCCGCATCATGGTCAAGCCCGAGGTCATCACCGACGATAAGATGCCTCTGCTCGCCCACGATATCGTCAAGAAGATCGAGGAAGAGCTGGAATATCCGGGTCAGATCAAGGTCAACATCATCCGCGAAAACCGCGCGACCGATTACGCAAAATAACTTCACCAAAAAACCAAAGCAGGCAGTCAAGCGACTGCCTGCTTTTTTCTGTATAATAGCTGAGTTTTACCATATGGATTATACAGAAATAATAAAAGAGCTTGAAAAAGTGCTGTTTGTGGAGTATGCTGTTACTGTAAAAACGCTTGTTAAAGGGATATCGGAGGAAATCATTATGGCGCATTTTTTTGAGACCGTCATCAATGTATTGAAAGCGGACGAAAGCTTTTTTACCGAAGAAGGAGAATTGCTGCGGAATGCCGTTTATGAAGCGGCAATGAAAATGGATCCGAAACTGATCAAAATGCTATTTGAGAACGCGGATACAAAAGCGCGTTTCTTTACGGACGTTGACGGTATTTCCGTTTTTGATAAAGTTGGCTTCGGCTGGGTGATCAACAACCGTGAATTTTTGCCAGATTCATATACGCGTTATAAGAATAAGATAGGTCTAGCCGATGGAAACGGCAAATACATTTCTACATCAAACGATGTGGAACTCGTGTTCCCGTATAAGGATTGTGTGCTTGAGGGAGGACAGACAAAGGAAGATCAGAAACGTCAGGAGATTTTCTATAATGAAACTCTTGCACCGGACGAGGTGGATAGACTTCTTTTTCCTAAAGTCTTCGTTGGTGCTACAAGATATCAATGGATTGATGGTGCTATACAAGACGAGCAGGCTGAAACGTTTTTTGAGACTGAAAATTTAGTCGTAAAAGGTAATAATCTTCTTACCATTGCCTCTCTTCAGAAAAAATATGAGCGCAGAGTAAAGTGTATTTATATAGATGTTCCATATAACACCGGGAATGATAGCTTTGGATATAATGACCGCTTCAATCACAGCACATGGTTGTGTTTCATGAAAAATCGTTTAGAGATAGCGTATAGAATGCTATCATCAGATGGGACGATTGCCATATCGGTTGACAACTATGAAATTGGATACTTGCTTGTTCTTCTTGACGAGGTTTTCGGAAAGGAAAATCGAAAAAACATCATTACAGTAAAACGTGGCTCAGTTACGGGTGCGAAAGTCATCAATCCGGGTGTAGTAAACCTTGTTGAGTACGTTGTTCTATATAGCAAAAACGCAAATAATTGGAAACCTAACAGAGTATATGGGGCAAGAGGATATGATGATCGCTATGGAAATTATATCCTAAATTACGATGAGGGCTATGAACATTGGACGTTCTCGACCGTTCTGGAAGAATTTGCAAAAAGTTTCGGCATCAGAAAGTCGCAGCTAAAGGCCCATTTTGGGAAAGAATATGACGAAGCACTCGAACAATTTGTTTTAGCGCATCCCGAACGTGTATGTCAATTTGCTTCATTAGACGACAATAATATTAGTCAACAAGCCCGTGACTTTAAGCAGTTGTCCATCCAAAATCCTGATTGCGTGATGTTTCTTGACAGAGGGGCAGAAGAGAAGCCCTATTATGTAAGAAACGGCAAGCTGATCTTGTTTGCGTCAGACCGACTAATGGAGATTGATGGAAAAATGACGTTTAGCCAGCCTATCTCAGACATCTGGGATGATGTGCTTCCGAATGATATACATAATGAAGGTGGCGTAGAATTAAAGAAGGGGAAAAAGCCTGAGAAGCTTATAGCAAGGATTTTAGAATTATGTACTAATGAGGGCGATTTAGTAATTGATTTCTTTGCTGGTTCTGGAACGACAGGGGCAGTTGCGATGAAAATGCATCGTCATTTTATCCTGTGTGAGCAAATGGATTATATCGAAACAATAACGAGGCAAAGGATTATCAATACTATGATGGGAGATACTCGGGGCGTTTCTGTAAACTATGATTGGCAAGGCGGTGGATCGTTCATATATTGCGAGCTTGCGAAGCTAAATCAGAAGTATATTGATCGCATAGAGAGCGCAGATGATGACGACCTTGTAAAGATTTGGTCTGAAATGCAGGCAACTGGTTTTATCAGTAGCAAGGTCGATCCGAAAGATGTTGATCCCGAAGCCGACGATTTCAAAGCTCTTTCGCTCGATAACAAAAAGCGTTTACTGATGGAATTACTTGATCTGAATCAACTGTACGTCAACTATTGTGATATCGACGACGAAACGTTTGGCGTTTCAGAGGCGGACAAAGCATTTACAAAGAGCTTCTACGGGGAGGAATAAACGATGCCGTTCCTTTATGAACAACTTGATACGTTGCGTGAATACGGCGCGTTTGCTGAAATACCGGCTTACATACAGGAAAATGTGAATCCGACATTTACGCTCCGTCCGTATCAGATCGCGGCGTTTGAGAATTTCATAACCTATTTTGAAAACGACCGGATGTGCAAAAAGCCGACACAGACGCTTTTTCACATGGCGACCGGATCCGGTAAAACGATGATCATGGCAGGGCTGATGCTGTACCTCTATAAAAAGGGATACCGCAATTTCCTGTTCTTCGTGAATTTGTCGAACATCGTAAAAAAGACAAAAGAAAACTTTCTGAATCCGCTTTCGCAAAAGTATCTGTTTGCCGACGAAATCCGGATCGGCGGCGAGCGTGTCCCGATAAAAGAAGTAACGAATTTTCAATATACGGATGAAAGAGCCATCAACATTTGCTTTACGACGACACAGGGACTTCATTCGGACATGTGGTTTGCAAAAGAGAATTCCATTTCTTTTGATGATTTTAATGGCAAAAAGATCGTTCTCATTTCCGACGAGGCGCACCATCTGAACGTTGATACAAAAACGCTCGAAAAGAATAAAGAAGAACAGGCAAGTTATCATAGCTGGGAACAGACCGTCCGTCGCATTTTTAAGACGAATAAAGACAGTGTTTTGCTGGAATTTACGGCAACTTGTGACGTGAATAATCCGCAGATCCGAGCCGAATACGAAAGCAAGATCGTTTACGATTACCCGCTTTCCAAGTTCCGTGCAGACGGGTACTCAAAGGAGATCAAAACGCTTCGTACCGACGTTTCCGTCATGGAGAGGGCGTTGCAGGCGATCATGCTCAGTCAGTACCGGCTGAAGGTGTTCCAAGATCATCGTCTGTCCATCAAGCCGGTCGTACTGTTCAAATCAGCAAAGATCGCAGACAGCGAAGCGTTTATGGCACAGTTTATCGAAACGATTTCCGGGCTTACCGGAAACGAGCTTCGCCGCATTTCCGAATTGACAGATAATGATACGCTGAAAGAGGCTTATACCTACTTTGAGAAAAACGGTATTTCCTTCGACCAGCTGGCGCAGGAATTACGTGACGATTTCTCAGTCGAGCATTGCATCTCGGCAAACGACGATAAAGAAGCAGAAGCGCGGCAGTTGGCGCTGAATCATCTTGAAGATGCGGACAATCCATACCGCGCCATTTTCGAGGTTAAAAAGCTGGATGAGGGCTGGGATGTTCTGAACCTGTTCGATATCGTGCGTCTATACGAAACGCGTCAGTCAGGCGGTAGAAAGATTTCGCCGGCGACAGTTTCCGAAGCGCAGTTGATCGGGCGTGGTGCAAGGTACTGTCCCTTCCAATTGGATCCTGAGCAGGAAAAGTATAAGCGCAAATACGATACGGACATTGACAATGCGTTGCGCATTTGCGAAGAATTGTATTATCACTGCCAGAACGACAGCCGTTATATCGGTGAATTGAACAATGCACTCCGCGAGATCGGCGTCGATATAGAAAAAGTCGTTGTGCGCGAATATGTGCTGAAGGAAGATTTCAAGACGGATTCGCTTTACCGCGAAGGGCTCGTTTTTACAAATGATCGTGTCCTAAAAGGTAGAAACGAAGTGACCGGTTTGCTTCCGTCTATGCGTGAAAAGATATATACGGTGCGATTTGCGTCCGGCAGCTCTGGCGAAGATACGATTTTCGGCTCGCCGGAATTGATGGAACACACCGTTGCCACTTATACATATCGCATCACCATTGGCGAAATTGCAAAAATCAACTACAATATCGTGCATAAAGCGGTGTGTAAGTATAACATTTTGAAGTTCAACATTCTTCGCAGCTATTTTCCGAATTTGAAATCCACCCGTGAATTTATCGAGGATTGCAATTACATGGGCGGGATCCGGATCGAAATAGTATCCGCGCAGGAAAAGCCGTCGCCCGCGATACTGTTTGCCGCTTGTGCGAATGTGGTTGGCAAGGTTGCGGACAGCGTTTCCGAGATCGAGGAAATATACGAAGGAACAAAAGAATTCAGACCCGAGCGCATTTCTTCCGTTTTCAAAAACAAGCGGTGCAACTACACCGTTGTGCATGATGGCGGTATCGGATTCTCGCAGAATGACAGCACAGTTCCTGCGGCATGGAAGATCGATCTTTCAAAAGAGGATTGGTTTGCCTTCGAGGACAACTTTGGTACTAGCGAAGAAAAAGCGTTTATTGCGTATTTCAAAACGTATGTACCGCAGTTGAAAGCAAAGTACGATAAAGTCTATCTGCTGAGAAATGAACGCCAGTTACACATTTATTCCTTTGAAGGCGGCGAGCGCTTCGAGCCGGACTACCTGCTGTTCCTCCATTCTCCGAAAAGCGAAGGATATAAGCAGTTGCAGGTGTTCATTGAGCCGAAAGGAACGCATCTTGTCGAAACGGACAAATGGAAGGAAGATTTCCTGCTTAAAATAGAAGGAACCGCAGTACCCAGAAAGGTGTATGTCGATGACAATGATTATGCGATCTGGGGCTTTCACTTCTTCAATCAGGACGTGCGTGCCATGGAAATTCGAGACGATTTTGCAAAACTGATATAAGAACGTTTTGTTAATAATCCCGGAAGGAAACAACACAAAAAGAACGCTTGCTTTGCAGCAGGCGTTCTTTTAATGATATAATTTTAATTTACGCAGTGAGAAGCGAATAAATCGCGACGGCGAGATTCCAGAACCACTTGATCAGATTGAGGCAGATCTCCAGGAAGCTCAGTTCGTTTTGCCCGGGGTCTTCCGGCGTGGTCGGCTGCGTGGTTCCTTCGGGCGCCGTCGGCTGCTCGGGGTTTTCGGGCGTGGTCGGCTGTTCGGGGTCTGCGGGGGTGGTCGTCTGCTCGGGATCAGCCGGTTTGGTGATGAAATTCATATAGCAGAAGTCCAGATCAACGTATGCCGAACTCATGCCGAAGGCGCTGCCGTCGCCCGAGTTGGAAAACTGCCAAACGTCACAGTTCGGCTTTTTGAGGGAATAGGGAGTTTCGTCGCGGAAGGTGGCTGTCTGCGGCTGCTCACGCGTCCACCGCGCGACCCACCAGGCGTAGTCCCTCAATTTGGACGAATCCATATAGGTATCAATATAAGACAGCGACGTATAGATTCCCGCCTGATATCCGGCGGCGCGGAACATTTCGAGTTCGATGAGCATCAGGTTGGTCACGGTCTCTTTGTCCAGCGCGATCACTTTTTTGTATTCCACGTCAAGGAAAAGCGGGAGGTCTAAAAACTTGCCCGCCAAAGCGTCCAGCGTGCCCTGCGCTTCCTCCCTTGCCTCGGTCTCGTTTTCCGCGTACATGAAAGCGTAGGCGCCGATGGCGATCCCGTTTTCGGCAGCGCCGGCATAGTTTTTGTCAAAGGTTTCATCCTTTTTGAGAGAATAACACCTCAAAACGGCAAAGTCGACGCCTTTTGATTTCACGGTACTCCAGTTGATTTCACCGTTGTGCTTGGAAACGTCGATCCCGCAGTACGGCGGCTGATCAGCCGCTTGTGCCTGAAGTCCGCCGAAATTTGCACAGGTAAAAACACTGAGCAAGATCAGCACACTCAGCACTGCCGAAAGCAGTTGTTTCATGTGGTTTTTCATCATTTGTACTCCGTTCCATCTTTTTGTATAATTTAAAGTTGCAAACAAAATGGTTGTTTTTCTCTTTTGACAATATGCCATGCGGAAATTGCATTTTCGGAACATTGACCAAAAAAGCACTTTCATTTTATCAAATTATAGTTAATGTTACAACTGTTTTCGCAAATTTTAATAATTTTCCAAACGGCAGAGTACAGAGGATGTCATTTTTCGATATAAAGCATTCGTTGATGTTGTTTCAAATCCAAGGGAGCGTTGATACGCAACACAGTTGTGGTTTTCCTTGGCTCCCTTGTGCAAAGGGAGCTGTCGCGAAGCGACTGAGGGATTGTTAATCGTGCAGAATAACCGGTTTTCGATCTTTGTAACGATGACAATCCCTCCATCACGCCTTACGGCGTGCCACCACCCTTTGCACAAGGGAGGCTGATAACTGCTCCATCCAAAGGATACCTTAAGTTGTTGGCATTAGGTCTGACCGGCGTCGACCTGATGACGGCCGTTCATCACAAGGAAGACGGCTGTATTGAATACGGTTTTGCAATATGGTATCGTATTTTTATCATTTTTTGAATGAAATCACCTATCCAAATCGTTTTTCGGACACTAAAGGGATGTAATGCATTACCACTCTAATGGAAGGAGGGAATACCGTGGATCAAAACGAGATGCTGCAATACGTCGAGCCGATCCTGTGCTTTTGCCGAAAACGCCTGAGCAGCAGTCAGGATGCCGAAGATCTTGCCGGCGATATTATCCTTCACGTGCTTACGGGCATGAAAAAGTATGAAATTCAATCGCTTGACGCCTGGGTCTGGCGCGTCGCTCACAACCGATACGCGCGTTTCATCCATGCCCAAAGCAAAAGCGTTATGGTTTTATCGGGTGATGAATCGGTGTTTGACGTTGCCGACCCGACAGACGGGGAAGCTCACGCCGATGAAACCGACGAGGTTCAAGCCGTGTTTCAGTGTCTTCACACGCTTTCCGCCGCGTACAGAAACATTTTTGTGGATTATTACCTCGGCGAAAAAAGCGTTCGTAAATTGTCCGCCCGGTATTCTCTTCCCGAAACAACGATCAAATGGCGGCTGAATGAAGGCCGCCGAAAAATCAAAGACAGGATAGGAAAAAACGACATGGATAAAATCTATAAACGCATCCACTGGAACACCGGAACCTGCAACGGCAGCGCGGAGCCGGATCGGTATTTGCATTCGCAGCTCGCGCGCGCCATTTGTCTGGCCGCTTATGAAAAACCGCTGACGGTGGAAGAGATCAGCGTGGCCACCGGCATTCCCGCCCTGTATATCGAGGACGAATTGCCGCGGCTCGAATACGGCGATGCGATCAAAAAAATCTCAAACAAATATGCGGCGGATTTTATCATCTTCAGCTTGGAAAACGACGGCACGCTCCGGAACGTTTCGGCTCAGCTGGTGAAAACGCTTGCGGATCACTTTGAAAAGAGCTTTGCCGAAAAAGCCGACGCCGTGAGAGCGCTCAGCTTTTACGGCAGCGACTTCGGCATGGAGCGGCTGGGGTATATCGCCGTGCCTTACGTTTTGCGGAATCTGATCCGAAAAACCAAGGCGGAGCTTCATTTTGAAAACGGCGAATATCCCGTGCGAAAAGACGGCGGATACGGCTGGTTCATCGTGGAAGAAACGGAAGACGAGCGTGAAGAAGCGGACGATTACGACGCGGGGTGCAACGTAGCCGGCGACGACAGCGGCAGCGCTTCGGCGATGGGGTCGCATATCTATTATTATTGGGTGAACAAATACTACAACAACTGCCTTTACCACGGCTTCGGGACCAGATGGATGTGCGCGCACAGCCTGCCCCAAAGCAGCGAAAACGGTTTGGTCAAAACCGCGTTGGACGACGAGGCCGCCGCGCGGCTGATCGGCAGCGGCCTGCTCCTCAAAAGTTCAAGCGGCTATCGGCTCAATTTTGCCTGCTTCGGCAAAGAGGTGTTTGACGAGTTTGCCGCCCTGTTTGCAGTCAAAGACCCCGTCATAACCAATGGGCTTGCCGTGTGGATCAAAGATCTGAGAAAAGGGTTCGCGTCTTTTGTGCCGAAACGGCTGGATTCGCAGATCAATCAATGGGTGTCCTGTTACGCCAATCGGCTCGCGGGGTATGTGACCGAGGAGCTCATTCGCAGAGGGGCCCTGGAAGCACCCGAAGAAGACAGGCCTCTGACGCACGGCGTGTTTTACGTGGAGGGGGAATACGTCAAAACGATTTGAAAAATCTCATCCGCCGCAGCGGATTGCACCGCGCAGCGATTTCACCCGACCCATGGGCGGATTTCACCCGTTCGCAGAACGGATATCACTGAAAAAGGGCTTGCATCAGCAAGCCCTTTTTCTTATGTCCATTCTTCAATTTTGCCTTCCGACCGCTTCCAGTCCACGGTGGTGGCGGCTTCGACGTTGCAGAAGCGGCAGAAGGGGATCGGCTGCTTGAGAAAGCGGATGATCTCCTCCTTCGACTGCGCCTGGTAAATATCGATCGAATCCCGTTCGGTCGGCTCCATGCCGTCGATGCCGAACGCGTCGGTGAAATGGTGAACGTGCGCCGCGACGCTGCAGGTGAACAGCCGCCCGTTTTTGAGGTTGTGGCAGGAGTTCGCCAGCCCGCATTTCCGGAACGATTTTTCGGGGTCGCATGCGCCGTTCAAGTCCATCACGTTGTGGCGGAAGATGACGTGGGTGTTGTCGCGGAAATCGGTCAGCGCCAGTCCGTATTCGATCGTCTTTTCGTCAATGGCGGCGTAGTCGAGCCGGATGGGATATTGCGAAACGTAAATTCTGATCTTGTTGTCGCGGCAGCTTTCCCAGAACTCCTCTTTCTGCTGCGGCAGCAGGATGCCGTTGGTCACCACGGTGATTTCGGCGCAGGGCAGCGTTTTGCGCGTGACGGTGAACAGGTCGGTCAGTTTGTCATACAGCAGCGGCTCGCCGCCCATGAGGCGCACCGTGAACGGATAATCCTCCCCGAACAGTTCTCTCAAACGGGCGATATCTTTTTCATATTGCGCCGCGTCCAGAAAGCCGGGCTTGGCGATCGAGGAAAAGTGGGTGCAGCCCGCGCAGTTGAGGTTGCAGTGCTCGGCGACCTGCACTTCAAAATAAAACCGATTTTCCGCCCGATAATTGCGGTAAGCCTTCACGACGCTGTCGGGTACGATCTTGTGCAGCAGGCTGCTGATGTTGCGTGACGCCATAGCGATTCTCCTTTGTTTCAACTGCCCTTATTATACATGGTATCGCGAAAAAAACAAGGAACGATTATCGTTCCGCCGCCAGTTCCCACACGGTTTTGACGAAAAAGACCGCCAGCACGAGCACGATGATCGGCTTGACTTTGCGCGTGCCGCCTTTGGTGAACCAGACGGTACCCAGATAACTGCCGCCCAGGCTGAACACGCCCGCGACCAGCCCCAGCACCCAGTCGACCTTGCCGTTGAACAGATACACGCTCACCGTGGTCATATCGGTGAACAGGTTCACCAGCTTGGCAATGCCGTTGGCGCGGGTCAGCTCCATGTGCGCAGCGCCCGTGAGGAGCAGGAGCAAAAACGTGCCCGAGCCCGGGCCGTAAAAGCCGTCGTACAACCCGACGCCGAGCGAGACCGCCATGGCGATGAGCATGGTCTTGGTTTCGGGGTAGGGGCATAATCCTTCCTTAAACGCGCGGGAACGCAGCACATAGGCGCCCGTGAGCGGCAGGATACCCAGCATGATCACGCGGAAGACGTCTTCGTGGATCATCAGGGCGATGTGCGCGCCGCAAAAGGAGCCGATCACGGCGCACACGACGCAGAAAGCGCCCTGTTTCCACGGGATAAAGCCCTGCCTGGCGTAGCGCGCGGTGGCGAGGGTCGTGCCCATGAAAGAACTGAGCTTGTTCGTGCCCAGCGCGCGGTGCGTCGGCAGACCGGCGATCAGACACGCCGGCAGCGAGATCAGTCCGCCGCCGCCCGCCACGGCGTCGACGAACCCGGCAATAAAAAGCAGCGGGCAGACGATGAGAAATTGTGTGAGCGTTGCCGTCATACGATCATAAATTCCTTAGATATCATTCCCCGCGAACTGGCTGTTGTAAAGCTCGGCGTAAAAACCGTTCTTGTCCATCAGTTCGTCGTGGGTGCCTTTTTCCACGATGCGGCCGTGGTTCATCACTAAGATCACGTCCGCTTTGCGGATGGTGGACAGACGGTGCGCGATGACGAAATTGGTGCGCCCCTTCATCAGGTTGTGCATCGCCTGCTGGATGAGCACCTCGGTGCGGGTGTCGACCGAACTGGTGGCTTCGTCCAGAATCAGGATCGCCGGATCGGCGAGGATGCTGCGCGCGATGGTCAGCAGCTGGCGCTGCCCCTGCGAAAGGTTGCTGCCTTCCTCCTCCAGCACGGTGTCATACCCGTCGGTCAGCGTGTTGATGAAGTGGTTGACGCGGGCGGATTTGGCGGCCGCCATGATCTCTTCTTCCGTCGCGCCCTCCTTGCTGTAAGCAATATTCTCGGCGATAGTTCCGTTGAACAGCCACGTGTCCTGCAGCACCATGCCGAACAGGTTGCGCAGCTCGCGGCGCGGGATGGAGCGGATATCGACCCCGTCGATGCAGATCGAGCCGCCGCTCACGTCATAGAAGCGCATGAGCAGGTTGACGATGGTCGTTTTGCCCGCGCCGGTCGGTCCGACGATGGCGACGAGCTGACCGGGCTCGACCGACAGGTTGAAATCCTCGATCAGCGGCACGTCCGGCAGGTAGCGGAACGAAACGTTGTCGAACGTTACGGCGCCCGTCACCGCGGGCAGCGCACCGTTTTCATCGGGCGTTTCCTCCGCTTCGTCGAGCAGGTTGTAGACCCGTTCCGCGCTGGCCAGAGCGCTCTGCAGCTTGTTGGAAAGTCCCGCGATGTCGACGATCGGCTGCGTGAACAGCTTGGAATAGGTGATGAACGAGGTGATCTGCCCCAGACTCATCATGCCGCGAACGACCATGCGGCCGCCCACCAGGCAGACGATGACGTAGCCGATGTTGTTGACAAAGTTGACGAACGGCATGATCATGCCGGTGAAAAACTGCGCCTTGCGGCTGTGCTCAAAGAGCTTGACGTTCAGCTCCTCAAACTCTTCGCAGGATCTGTTTTCGTGGTTGAAAATGCGGACGATCTTGTGACCGGTGAACATTTCTTCCACGTGCGCGTTCAATTCGCCCGTCGTTTTCCACTGGCTGCGGAAATGCTTTTTGGAGTGCTTGAGCACGAAGGCGGCAATGAGCAGACACGGCGGCAGAACGGCGGCGGAGATCAGCGTCAGCTTCCAGCTGGTGTAGATCATGATGCCGAGCACGCCGAAAAAGGTGATGAAAATGTTGATGAGCTTGATGATATTGTCCTGCAGCGTTGCGTTGATGTTTTCCACATCGTTCATGATGCGGCTGAGCAGCTCGCCCTTGGCCTGTTTGTCCAGATAGCTCAGCGGCATGTGGGAAATTTTGTCGTTGATGCGTTCACGCAGGGAGCAGACGATCTTCTGGGCGACGCCCGCCATGGTGTAATGCTGAATGAACTGCAGAATGGCGCTGGTGAAATAAATGATGAAAATCGTCAGCAGAATTTTGCCGATGGACAT
>JAFTEL010000015.1 GCA_017453685.1 Clostridia bacterium | reverse complement strand
CTGGCGGGCAATCCGAACTGCGGCAAGACCACGCTGTTCAACGCCCTGACCGGCTCCCGGCAGTACGTGGGCAACTGGCCCGGCGTCACGGTCGAGAAGAAGGAAGGGCGGCTGAAAGGCCACGACGACGTTGTGATACAGGACTTGCCCGGAATCTATTCCCTTTCCCCGTACACGCTGGAAGAAGTCGTGGCGCGGAACTATCTGGTGAAGGAACATCCCGACGCAATCCTGAACATCGTGGACGGCACGAACAACGAGCGCAACTTGTATTTGACCACGCAGCTAATTGAACTGGGCATCCCCGTCGTGGTGGCGATCAACATGATCGACGTCGTGAAAAAGGAAGGCGACAAGATCAACATTGAGGAGTTATCCCGTCAGATCGGCTGCCCCGTGATCGAGATCTCCGCCCTGAAGGGCACCGGCGTCGCCGAAGCGGCGGACGCCGCCATCCAAGCCGCGAAAAGCGGCAAGACCGTGCCGCTGCACACCTTCTCCGGCCCCGTTGAACACGCATTGGCGCATATTGAGGAAGCCGTTGTCCACGATCTTCCCGAAGAACAGCAGCGGTGGTACGCCATCAAGATTTTTGAGCGCGATGAAAAAGTGCTCGAATCGCTGAAGCTCGGCGCCAATATGCTCGCTCACATCGAAAAAGACATCAAAGCGGCGGAAGACGAGCTGGATGACGACGCGGAAAGCATCATCACCAACGAACGGTACGTCTATATTGCGTCGGTCATCAAAGCCTGTTATAAAAAGAAAGCCAAAAAGCTGACCAAAAGCGATAAGATCGACAAGGTCGTGACCAACCGCTGGCTTGGTCTGCCGATCTTTGCGGTGGTCATGTTCCTTGTCTACTATATTGCCATGGTCACGGTCGGCAGCGCCGCGACCGACTGGGCGAACGACGGGCTGTTCGGCGACGGGTATCATCTCTTCGGCATCGGTACGGCGCAGGCGGAAGAAAAGGCGGAAACCTACGCGGCAGCAGCCAACGCACTCGCCGCTTACGGGTTTGAGATCGACACGGAAGACGAAGCCTTTGACGCAAACGCGCTTCTCACCGAAATGAAAGGCTTTACGACCGACAAGGCGTTTGCCGAAACGGATGTGACGGACGAGGAAACGCTTGAGGTTTCGACCGTGACCGTGTATTTTGACCAAGTGCCGGCAGACGCCGACGAAGAAGAAACAAACGGGCTGACGTTCACCGAAGCCGTCGCCTATTTTGAAGCTAACGGCTTTGACGAGCCCGACCCCGCGGAGGACGGCGTTTGGGTGCCCGGCGTTCCGGCGCTGCTGGATAAAGCGCTGCTCAATGCGGAAGGAGAACCGCGCGTTCCCGCGTGGCTCTATGGGCTGATCCAAAACGGTATCGTCGCGGGCGTCGGCGCGGTGCTCGGCTTCGTGCCGCAAATGCTCGTGCTGTTCTTCCTGCTCGCCATTCTGGAGGGCTGCGGCTACATGGCGCGTATCGCGTTCGTGCTCGACCGTATTTTCAGACGCTTCGGTCTTTCCGGCAAATCCTTTATTCCCATGCTCGTCGGTACGGGCTGCGGCATCCCCGGCATCATGGCGTCACGCACGATCGAAAACGAACGAGACCGGCGCATGACAATCATGACGACCACCTTCATTCCCTGCGGCGCCAAGCTGCCGTTCATCGCCATGGTGGCGGGCGCGCTGTTCGGCGGGTCTCCGTGGGTGTCCGTCTCCGCTTATTTCATCGGCATGGCGGCGATCATTGTTTCCGGCGTCATGCTGAAAAAGACCAAACGCTTTGCTGGCGATCCCGCTCCGTTCGTCATGGAGCTGCCCGCTTATCACCTGCCGACGCTGAAAAACGTCCTGCGTTCCACCTGGGAGCGTGGCTGGTCGTTCATTAAAAAGGCGGGCACGATCATCCTGCTTTCGACCATCGTGGTCTGGTTTACGTCCTTCTTCGGCTGGGTGGACGGCTCGTTCGGAATGCTGGCGGAGGAAGAAATGGAACATTCGATTCTTGCGTTCATCGGCAAAGGCATCGCGTGGATCTTCGCGCCGCTCGGCTGGGGCAACTGGAAAGCGGCTGTCGCTTCGGTCACAGGTCTTGTGGCAAAGGAGAACATCGTCGGCACCATGGGTATCCTTTACGGCGACTGGGCAGGCATCGCGGCGTCGTTTGCGACCGGCTTCGCGGGCTTCTCGTTCCTGGTGTTCAATCTGCTGTGCGCGCCCTGCTTTGCGGCGATCGGCGCGATCAAACGCGAGATGAACAACCCCAGATGGACGTGGTTTGCCATCGGATACGAGTGCGGCTTCGCTTATGTGATCGCGTTGATGATCAACCAGTTCGGCAACCTCTTCACCGGCAACCTGTCGTCGGGCGCGGGAACGGTCGTGAACGTGATCAGCCTTGTTGCTGCCGTCGCGCTGCTTGGGCTGATGATCTACATGCTGTTCTTTAAGAAATATAAGGAAGCAACAAAGCTCACGCAAAACGTAAAAATCTGAAGAAGTTATAAGGAAAGGAGCGGAACATCATGTTCGCATGGATCGCCGATAACGCGGTAACGATCATTGCCATCGCCGTCATTCTGATCGTGATCGGGCTTGCCGTATTTTCCCTTGTGAAAGAAAAAAAGCGCAGCCCCGGCGGATGCACCGGCAACTGCGCGACCTGCGGGATGGGATGCGCTTACGGGAGCAAAAAGCCATGAATAAAATCACCGTGAAGATCGACGGCATGGTCTGCGGGATGTGCGAGGCTCATCTCTGTGACGCGCTCCGAAAAGCATTCCCCGCCGCGAAAAAGGTCGCGGCTTCGCGCAGAAAAGGCGAAGCGACGTTTCTGTCGGAAAGCGAGGTCGACGAAACAACGCTGAAACGGACAATCAACGACACCGGTTATACCTTCGTTTCCGTCACGACGGAACCTGATAAAAAACACGGTCTGTTCCGCTCGTGACACAAAACGGCTGCCCTCACCGAAACGGTGGGGGCAGCTGCTCTGTACCGCTCGTCCTCGAATCGTTTGGATTGATTTTGCTGACGAAGCAAGGTGTTTATGATGTCGCCGCCGATGACGGCTGATGATGCTTCTCCGCTTTGCGTCGAAATGATGTTGCTCCCTGCAGTCGCAATGATGCGATG
>JAFTEL010000174.1 GCA_017453685.1 Clostridia bacterium | reverse complement strand
TGCCGCTGAGCTTGACCAGCGTGCCGGGGTTGATGTCGGCGGCGGTGGAAAAGGTGAGTGTTTTTTCATCAAAACCGATAAATGAAACGGACATAATGATCCTCCTTAAATCATGAATTCATTGTTGTGATTGCGTTCGGGGTCGGTTTCGCCGCAAAGCTGCGGGCGCAAAGGAAACCGCTCGGCGGCGGATCGGCTCAGCGCCTTGCTGAATTCGTCAAGCTGCTTTTCCGTCAGCCCCTGACAGATTTCCTCCAGCGCGGCTTTGCTCATGGCGGGCATGGCGAGAACGCCCAGACGGGTCACGTCCTCGACCAGACTCCTGCGGAACCGTTCGGCCGATGCCGTCAGACTTTCCAGCGCGCTGCGCGTGAGCGTCACGGTCTCTTCTTCGTTGGGCTCGTTCGCCGTTTTCGCGCTGCCCAGCGTGAAGCTTTTGGTCACGCCGGCGCTGCGCTGAGCGGGCACGGCGACGAAGCTCCATTCATAGGCGTCGGTCGGGTCGGTGAGCACGCCGTGACAGACCTTGCCGTCATACAGCTTGCCTTTTTGGTGGCGGCATCCGCCCGCTTTCATGTTGCTGCCGCAGATCGAGCAGCGAACCGCGCCCACGGCGCAGCTGACACTGGTCTCTTTTTTGATGCCGCTTTTGATCTGCGTGATCTTTTCTTTGGTCTCTTCGGTGACGGGCATATAGGCCTTCGCCTTCAGGCAGGTGTAGGGCTCGCCGTTCATCGTCTGATTGGTCGGGTCCTCCTCCACCCACGTTTTGTAGATGCGCGCCACCTGGTCTTCGCTTTTCATGCTGTGGTCGGCGATACCGGTTTTGCCGTCAAACAGTTCGGCGAGCTTGTGCAGCGCCGGAACGTCGAAGCGCTCCATGTCGCGGTCAACGCAGTTGTCGCACAGCGTCAGCGTGAAGCAAAAGACCTCGTCGCGGGTCAGTTCGCGGAGCGTGTGGCGGTTGATCAGCGCCAGCTCCTCCTCGGGCAAAACAGCGTCCTGCGCCGCGGTGAAAATGCTTTTTTTCATCGTGTTTCTCCTTTTATTCTGCCGTGTACGTTTCCGCCTGCGCGCTGAGCAGCTGCGCGCGTGCCTGCTCGACCATATCCTGCAGCATGATGTCGTCCCACATCACCTGCACGTCGCCGTCCAGACCGACCAGCCGCAGGCAGGTGCCGCAGATTTTTTCAATGGCGGGGGTCAGCACGCGGCGATAGGCTTCCAGCTCGCTCGTCAGCGCGTCCGCCTGCTGGGATGACATGCGTTCCGTGGTCGACCACGACAGCCCCAGCAGAAACGGCGGCAGACCCGTCTTGGCAACGATCTGTTCGATCAGCTGGCGCACCGGCACCTCGCTGTCGAGGATCGGCATATCCGCGCCGATGGCTTTGATCTGCACGTCGCCCACAGCGATGAAATCCTTGACACTGTGGCTGTTCATGGCGCTGCTCCATTCCTTCGCCACCTGCATCGCGCGCTCCTTGGCGTAGGCCTTGTCCAGCGCGTCGTTCTGCGGCTTGTAGGTCACGGCGAAGCGCACGTTGCCGCAGCGATCCCAGTTCACGCCGGTGGTGCGGAAGATTTTGAGCAGCAGCTCGCCCACGAAGGGCAGCCCGTGCAGCAGCGAAACGCCGCTGAGAGCGCCCGGCTTGGGGTTGAGGGCGGAAAGCACGATCAGTTCGGGATACTTCACCGCTTCGCGCACGCCGCGCGCGGTCACGAACAGGTCAACGTCAAAGCCGTTTTTATTGCGCGACAGCTCCACGTTTTTCAGCGGTGCGTTGTAAAGGGCGGCGGGTCGTCCGGCGGCGTCGGTCACGATCTCGCCGATCGCCGTGCCGCAGGTGAGCAGCTGTTCAAAGTAGGAGGAAACAAAGTTTTCCATCCCCGTGGAACAGCCGTTGACCGGCACGCGGCGCAGAAACTCGTCTAAGTATGCCTGCGCCCGCTGATCGGCGCAATGTACGCAAAAGCCGCCCGTGAGCCGCACCAGCTTGGTCACGGCGGCATCGATCACCGGCACCGCCTCGCGCAGGGCGTAGTACAATCCGGCGTGGCAGTAGTCGGGCGAAGCGTCCTGCCCGAAGCCGGACAGGGGCGGGGAGGCGGCGGTCTGCACGGCGCAAACGCCCGCCTCACCCGGCGGGGTTTTGTTCTTTTTCATCAGTCATCCTTCCTATCCGCTGCGAGGGCGAAAAATCCGCAGTCGTCGTTTTGATCCATGAGCGTGGTCACAAAGTAGCGCATGTCGTCCATGGCGTGGTCGTTTTCTTTTCTCACACTGTCCTTCACGCCGGAATCGTCCCAGCGGTAGAGCGAGAACTCGCGGATGATATCCTTGCACCCCGCGCCGATCATGATTCTTTTCGTCCGCAGCGCGTCCGAGGTTTTTCGGATGCCGTCTAAAACGTCGTTTTTGGCGGGGATCACGCGGAATCTTCCGTGGCGGCGAATACACTCAATGAAGCTGGCGGCGGACGGGTCGACCGCGACGGCGCTGATCGCCAAGCCTTCACAGAGTTCTTCCAGCGCCGCGTAGTGTTCCTCATCCGTTCGCGGAACGCCGACCGTTCGGGAAGCGTAATAATACTCTCTCAACCGGTACCACACGCCGTCTTTTTTGCCCCAGAGCCCAAATGAGGTCGGGTTGACCGTGCCGTAATCGCACGAAACGCAGTATTGTTCGCAGCGTTCCGGCGGCAGGGCGCAAACATGGGTCTTGGGGTCAAAAAACGGGTAGACGACGCCCTGGGCGGCGATCCACCGTCCCTCGACGAACCGCTGATAGAACGGCCCGGAATACAGGCTCTTATATCGCTGAATGATCTTCGGCGTCAGGGACGGGTTGTCTTCCATCAGAAAGTGGAGATACAGGCATCTCTTTTCTTTGCGCTTTTGGATCCACTCGGTGTGGAACCAGTGCATGGGCGTGTCGGGGTTGCAGTTGAACCAGAATTTGGAGCCCTCCACGGAACAGCGCGCCAGCGCCTGCTCCACAAAGGAGCGCGGCATGAGCGCCACCTCGTCGAACAGGATGCCGCTGAGCGTCATGCCCTGAATGAGCGCGGCGGAGGATTCATCCTTGCCGCCGAACAGCCAGAAGGTGTTGCGGCGGTTTTCAAAGGCGATCTCCAGCTTGTTGCTCGACAATTTTTCGCGGCAGTCAAAGCCAAGCTCGCGCAGCATCGGCACCACAGGCGTGATCACGTTGCGCCGCAGCGAGGCGATGGTCTTGCCGCACAGCGCGAACGACGCGCCGTCAAAGGCGGAAAATGCCCACGCGGCGAACGAGAGCGCCATGCAGACCGTTTTACCGGAGCGCACCGCGCCGTCGCAGATGATGGCGTCGTGATCGCGAAAGGGCGAGTCGGGGCACCACCACGTCAGCGCCGCGAGCTGTTTTTCGGAAAACGGCTTGAACGTAGTGGCAAGGCTTTTGCCTTTACTCATCGGCGTCGCTCCCGATCAGGGCTTTGGCGCTCTTGTTCAGCGCTTCATAGAACGGCAAAGCGCCGTTCGCCGCCGTTTCGGCTTCGCTGAGCTGGCTGAGCTTTTCCAGCGGCTTGAGGCGGTCGAAGAATTTGATTTCCAATCCGCCGCCCTTGGGGCGCTTGATCTCCGCCACGTTGAAAAAGTCCATTCGCTCCAGTTCTTCCTCGCTCGGCAGGTCTTCGCTCAGCAGCAGCTTCATCGCGTCGGTCACGGAACCGAAGGCGAGCCGCCTCAACCCCGCGGCGGTTTCGCCGCGGTCGGTTGCCTGAACGGAAGAGAGCCGCTCGATCTCCTGCCGCACGTCGCTGCGTTCCAGCAATTTGGCGGCCGTTCGTTCGGGGCGCAGGGAATACCCCGAGCGGGCGGCGGCATCGCGGCCGTTGTGCAGCAGCGCGTAGTACAGACAGAACAGCTTTTCCCGTTTGTTCAAAACTCTGTTGCTGATTTTTTCACCCTCTTTCGGATTTTGGCGATCTCTTATGAACCTGCATGCCGGTTCGTCAGAGACCGCTGTGAGAGTCGTTTTTTCAGCGGCGCATCCGTGTGCAGAACGGCGCGCAAAAGCGCGTTTGATCGCTCACTTTCAAAAACTCCTCTCACTCAAAGGGCTTACGCGGCGTTTTTTACACCTGTTTCGGTGTAATTTTTCGCGTTTTGGTCAACTGTTCACATTTTGTTTTCAAACGGGGGGAGTTTTGACACTAAAAAGAAAAAACACCGCAAATCGCACAATCCTTTTGGATTACGCGGCTTGCGGTGATCTATGATCTGCTTTGCGAATCATGGATGCCAGTTAAGACATTGCTTTCCAAAGTTTTGAATAGTATCCGTTAGATTCAAGCAAATCTCTGTGTGTTCCTTCTTCAATTATGCTGCCCCCACTCATAACAAAGATTTTGTCACAGTTTTTTATGGTGGATAATCGATGAGCGATGACAACACAGGTGATTTCTTTAGAAAGGGTTTCCAATATTTCGTGGATGCTGTTTTCTGTAATCGTATCTAAATTGCTTGTTGCTTCGTCTAATATCAGTAGTTTTGGATCTCTCAATAACGCTCTTGCAAGCGCTAAACGTTGACGTTGACCGCCGGAAAGATTAACCCCGTTTTCTTCTATCGGTGTATCAATTCCAAGTGGTAAGGTGTCGATAAACGAATCTAACTGACATATATTGCAAATCTTTCGTATTTTTTCTTCCTCAATATTCTTTATTCCAAAAGTTAAATTGTTTTTTATCGTGTCTGAGAATAGAAACGTATTTTGGCTGACATATGCAATTGTTTGGCATAAATCTGCTTTGGAAAAATATGAAATATCCTCATCATTGATTAGAACGGTTCCGTTTTCAGGTGTAAGAAGGCCGAGCAGCAACTTCGCAAGCGTGCTTTTACCGCTGCCACTTTCACCAACAAGAGCAATACATTCCCCTTTGTTAATAGAGACAGAAACATCCTTGAGAGCAAGATCACGATTACCATACCGATAATAAATATGATTAGCACGCCAGGTGTTGATAACACACGGAAGTTCTTTCGGATTTTCTGGTTCTTTAGAAACGGGCATATCAAGAACATCTCGCAAACGTTCTGCTGCTATTTTAGCGCTTTGTATTTCAGGTTGCAAGTTGATTAGGTTTTTGGCTGGAGTTGTGAAATAACTGAGCAACACAAAGAATGTGACAAGAGAACCCAATGACAACGCGTTTCTTTCAATTAAAGAATACCCTATCCAGAGGACAATAACAGAACCAATAGCTTCCAGCATCTCTGAAACCGAACTCATTGAAACGCCCAGCATACCGTTTTTTACCACAGAATTTGCAAGTTTTAAGTACAGCTTTTTAACTTTTTCAATAATTTGGTTTGAATATGCTCCTATGCGGATTAATTCAGCTCCATCAATTGTTTCTTTAAAGTAGGACTGAACTTCTGCGTTGTTTTGCATAATCGTTCTGTTGGATCGCTCAAGGGGATTCTTTAATGACAAGACGAGAACAGTGTATAACAGTAAAACAAATAGCGATATAAAAAACAGAGTCCTGTTCATATCGTATAGAATGATGCCGCAGCCGAACAGCATAACGAAGTCAAGCATGGCACTGACAGATAATGATGAAATTGCATTACGCACAGTATCTGCGTCAGACATCCTCGATAGATATTCACCAGCTTTAAAAGTGTGCAAATACTCAATATCAACATCTTGGATATGGCAAAAATATCGTAAAACCATACGAATATCAATCGTTTTGGAAACGGTTAGTATCAACTTACCGCGAATGATTTGAATGATCGTTTGCACTAAATAGAGTATAATTATTGACAAAAAAAGCACATCAAAAGACGAAAAAGACAGTTTGTTTTCTATCTTTTCAAAGAAGAACCCCACTTCAGTTGCTAAATCATAATTCTCACTTTCTGTTTGTTCGCTGTGCTCGTCATGAATATGAGATTCATGTGAACTATTCTCGGCAGTTATTCTATTGCCATCAATCATGATTTCAAACACAAACGAACTGCATATGCCTATACCTGCCACAATTAAAGATAGAATAAAAACTATGACTAAACTCTGCCAGACTCCTTTAAATATATGCACACCGAAAGGAAATCTTTTTTTATTGGGATTTTCGATTCTGTTCTCACGGGGGATTAAACATATAATATATCCAGTCCATTTGCTGAAAAACTCATTGATTGATAATTTACAACTGCCTGTTTCGGGATCTCCACAAAAGAAGCGCCCATTTTTTAAGCTGAATACAACAATAAAATGCTGCATATTTGCTTCATTAAAAGTATGAGCGATAAAAGGGAATTTAACTTCTCCGCTTTCGATGCTTTGAAGCAGATCATGTGTTGTCCCCTGCAAGGAAAAAGCGTTAAAACCAAGAGAATCAGCTGCAGAAACCATGCCGTATATATTCGTTCCAATCTGATCGGTCTTGCACATCATGCGGGCGTCTGATACAGAGAGTTTACAGTGATAATATCGTGCGACTGTTGCTAAACAAGCTGCTCCGCAATCGCGCTGATCGTGTTGTTTAATTATTTTGTTTCTCATTTATATCTCCCTCGATTTGAGAAAGAATCTGAGGCAACTGCTCTGCCTCAGACCCTTTTTAATTATGTGCTGTGTCCTTCAAGGACAAGGAACAATCTCAAAGTACGAGATTATCACACTTTGTAGGATTTGTTTCGCGGCTTTGAATAAGAGAACATCATGCCGCCTTGTCGGCACAGGGAACAGAACGTTCTATGTGCTTTGATTCTCAAAGCAGCAGCCGGCTCTGCAAAATAATTGCTGGCATATGCATAGCATGTGCAAGCATCAGCCATGCCGCCCGTGTAATACCAATAACTGGCTTTACCGGCTTCAATATCACGCATTTCAGTTTCAGTTAATACTCTCAAAGATTTCACATCCTTTCTTGAATTAATATATCCTAACAGGAGCAGTCTGAAAAGATAGCCGAATACTATTTGTTAAGGTAGCAACAGTTTGTTTTAGTGAAAAAGACACAAAGATGCACGTTGCGTTTCCGCTGTCAAAAACCCCTCTATGAATATAGATACTGGAAAAGTGTAGAAGGTTCAAAATATGAGAAAAATACTGGAAAATTTCATAAAAGAGAGTCTTTTTTACAAATTATAGTAAATATCTTTACTAAAGTCAATAGTAAACTTCTTTACTTGTTATAATGGCAACAGAGTGTTCAATAACAAAAAAGGGGGGGCGGCGCGTTGATTTTTCCCTATCTCAAGCGGATGCGCGATCTGCGCGAAGATCACGACAAAACGCAGCAGGAAATCGCCGCCTTGCTCGGCACCTCCCAAACGATGTACGCGCGCTATGAGCGCGGCGCCAACGAACTGCCCGTCCATCACCTGATTTTGCTCTGCGATTATTACAATGTTTCCGCCGACTATTTCCTCGGACGAAGCGATCAAAGATAACATACAAAAAGCATAGGCTTCTCTGTCTTCGGAGAAGCCTATGCTTACTTTATTTACGGCGCTTATTTGATTATTCCGAAATTGCTTCTGATCTCATTCGCGTCGCCCGTGGTGAGATAGAACTCGTATTCAAATGGCCGGAAGCTCATGAACTCAAACGTGTCGACGCAGGCGATGTAAGAGGTGGGACCTTCGGCGGCGGGGTCTGCGGTGGAACAGCCGCCGCGGTCATAGACGCCGGCGAGAAACGTGTCGTGGTGCGGGGTGAGCAGCCCGATGCCGAAGCCGTCCGTGCCGCCCGCCGTGAACGCCGACCAGTTTTCGCTCGTCTTGAAATTCGGGTAGCCTGCGTCCGGCCAGAAGATGAGGTCGGGCACGGAGACCAGTTCGCCGTTCTCATCGGGATAGATAAAATCGTTCAGCGGCTCGGCGCAGTAAAACGCGGGCAGCTCCTGCGAGCTCACGCGGTTGGGATAGCCCGAAAAATCCACAAAGCGGCATTCTGTTTTCAGCACGCCGCCGTCGAGCGTGTAGGTCGCTTCCATATACGAGGGCGTGATGTGTGCGTCGTCCAGCGCCCAGTCCATCGGGCGAGCTTTGATATAGAGCTGAGTTTCGGCGAGCCGCACGTCTACGATCTTGCTTTTGCCGCCGAACTGGTTGCCGCCCTGCACGGGGTTGTACGACCAACGGCTCTCCATGAAATAACCGGGCTCGTACCCTTCGCCGTCAAATGCGCCGTAATACGATTGCTGCACCAACCGGCCGGTATCGTGGCAGTTGATGAGGTTCACGCTGCGACTGAGCACTTTTCCGCCGCTTTTTTCTCCGGCATGGGAATCAAGAATGATCCTGCCGTCCTTTTTGGCGACCTCAACGGCGGAATCCAGATCTTTCAGATAGCTCAGCGCGCCGCCCCAATCCAGATTGACGCCCGCTTTCAGCTTTTGATTCTGAATAAAGATTTCTTTGTCCAGAACCTTGCGGTTGAACACCGAAAAGGCGGTCAGCGCAAAGTTGCCGCAGTCGCCCGAAAGGGGCGTGAAGCGCAGCGAGAGCGGTCTGACGCCTTTTTTCTTTTCAAGGTAGCCGTCGGTGAAGCCGTAAAAGGTCGCGTTCTCGCCGGGCTCGAGGAAAAAGTCCTCGCTGACTTCCCTGCCCGCGGCCGTGAGATAGGCGAACGTACCCTTCATGTAGCCGCCGCAGGTGTATTGCACGCCGAAATAGTTGAACGCCTTGGCTTTGCCGCCGATCTCGTAGGCGTTTTCGCCGCTTTCGGTCAGCGTGTACGCCGAGTTGTTCAGTGAAAATTCAGTATCCTGAAAAACGCTCAAAAAGCTCATCGGAACCATCACGACCCCCATCAAAACCGCGAACAGCGCGGCAAGGATTCTTCTCATTGGATTTCCTCCGTCGGGTATTATTTGATTGAATTATACGCGGGAGAGACAGCCTTGTCAATTTTCACGGATGAAATCATTGTATTATTTCTGATTTTGTGATACTATTTCCACAATGACCCATTTCCTTTGCCAATTTGTCTGAACAGGAGGCTTCCGCATGCAGAAAATCATTTCATTTTTTATGGCGATCATCATGTACCTTGTGCCCACGGCGAATATCCCAAAGACGGACGTTGACTCCAACGCGGGGAACACGAACTATTCCTTTGTTTTTGTCCACGGGCTCGGCGGCTGGGGCGAATACAGCCCCGTCAACGTCGTCATGCCGTACTGGGGTATGTTCGGCGGTGACATGATCCGCTATTTCAACGCCCGCGGTTTCGATTGCTGCGCCGCTTCGGTCGACGCCGGCGGTTCCGCGTGGGATCGCGCGTGCGAGCTCTACGCGCAGCTGACGGGTACCCGCGTCGATTACGGCGCGGCTCATTCCGCGCGCTGCAACCACAAGCGTTTCGGTAAGGATTACACCGGCAGGGCGCTCCTCGATGAGTTTTCCGCCGAAAAAAAGATCAACCTGCTCGGCCATTCCTTCGGCGGCACGACCATTCTGATGTTCGCGCAGCTCATGGCATACGGCAATGAGGAAGAGCTTGCCGCGGCGAACGACGCGTCCGAACTGTTCACCGGCGGAAAGGGCGACTGGATCTATTCGATCACCGCGCTTTCCTCCCCGATGAACGGTACCACCGCCTACACGCTGCGCCATGAATTCCAGGACGGCACCACAAAACCGACGCTGATCCAGGATGTGACCTCGCACGCCATCGGCATTGCCGGCGGCAACAAGAAGGACGGCAGGATCGCCGAGGACAGCGCCGAATACGATATGACCATCGATAACGCCCGCGCGCTGCTCGACGGCATTGAAACGCTCTCGCACGTCTATTATTTCTCCGTGCCCTGCTGCTGTACGGTGGATGACGGCAGCGGCAATCAGGTGCGCGACAAGTCTGTCAAGGTCGAGCCGCTCGTGCTTTCCACCATCGACGCCATGGGCGCCTACACGGGCGTAACGCCCGCGGGCTTCGTGATCGACGACACTTGGAAGCCCAACGACGGCTTGGTGAACACCGTTTCCGCCCGCGCGCCGTATAACGCGCCGCAGCAGGATTACGATCCGGCCACGGTGCGCCCGGGTATCTGGAACGTGATGCCGACCTACCGCGGCGACCATCAGTCGCTCATGGGCGACCTCGTCCACATCAACTATCTCCGTCCGTTCTATTTGGATCTGCTCGTGATGATCAACGGACTGTAAACGCAAAAAAATCAAAGCGGATCGTTCCCTGTCGGAGCGATCCGCTTGCTTTTTATCCGGAAAAAGAATTGTCCAGACTTTCCATGTAATCCGAGACCATGCTGTTTCTGCGCTCGGCAAGCTCGTAGTACATCTGCGCGCGTCGTTTCTTATTGATCGGCCAGAACAGCTTGGGAATGATGCCCAGCGCGCCGGTGATGGTGGGCATGATGGCGCAGAGGATGAATTCCCAGCGTTTGGTTTTTTCGCTCTGTGTGCCGATCTTAAGCCCCTGCACGTAGCCGATCTTTTTCATCATGATGTTGAAAATGGAACCCTTGACCACGTTCTGCAGCTTGAGAACCAGACTCTTGGCGACGCCCGTGGTGGCCTCCATGCGGAACCCGCTCTTCCATTCGCAGTAGTCCATCGCCTCGTTCCACAGATCGGCGTTGATGACTTTGTTGACGCCGAAGAGCAGCTTGGCGAAGACCTCGCGGAAACCGTATACGATGAGCATGGGTTTGAGCTTTTTGTAGTTGTGGTTGATGATACCCACCAGAAAGAAGCCGAGGCAGAGCATATCGCCGTACATGTCGGCGCCTACCCACAGGAATTTGGAGGAGAAGCGCTTGCGCAGCGGGGCAACGAACGCATAGGAAATGCTGCCGACCGGTCCCGAGACGAGTCCGGCTCCCGCCAGAGCAAAGTGGATCATCGTATCGGCGCCGTGAACGTCGATCCAGTAATCCTGTTCGGCTACGCCGACGGAAAAATTGCCGAAGAAATCGGAAAGCGCCATGAGCAGCACGGGATAGTTTCTGACGATGGCGAGAAAGCCTTGCTTGAGATTGGGACGCTCCAGCGTCTGCGGCACGCGCTCCTTCGACACGAGGAAGAACCAGAACGTGAACGCGGACGAGATCAGCGCGCATCCCACGCCCATGCCCATGAAAATGGAGCGCAGGCGCACGTTCCACCGCCCGGTGGAAACGAAATCATACAGGAAGCCGAGGATCAGCGCCGGCATATCCTCGCCCATATAGCCGGTGAGGAGCTCCGCCAGCGTGATGAGGCGCACACGTTCGTTCGGGTTGGGCGTGATCGTGCTCATATAACCGCTTTTGGCGATATCGGTAAAAGTGCCCGCCGTTTCGGTGAT
>JAFTEL010000173.1 GCA_017453685.1 Clostridia bacterium | reverse complement strand
CGCATATCGGAGCTTTCAAAGACGCTCAAAGAGAAGTGCGACTACTATGCCGACGCCTTTATCCGATGCAACGAGCAGGACGCGCGACAGGTGCAGCTTGACAAGGCGCTTCAGGCGATCATCAAGGATAACCAGCCGTTCTTTTCGTTCAATGAGAGATACCCAAACGTCAAGACGGTCGGATATGACCGCGCGCCGGTGCCGTTCAAGGGCGAAGTGATCGGCGCGGAGTACATGGGGCGGTAGCGTGAAGATCGGTTTGATCGACGTGGACGGGCACAATTTCCCGAACCTCGCATTGATGAAGCTGTCCGCGTGGCACAAGGACCGCGGCGACGTTGCGGAATGGTGGGACGGATTCGGGCAGTATGACCGCGTTTATATGAGCAAGGTTTTTGACGAGACATACAGCCCTGATATACCGGAGCCGCTGAACACGTCAGAGGTCGTAAAGGGCGGAACCGGGTACGGCCTCGAAAACGCCTTGCCGGACGAGATCGAGCACGTCTACCCTGACTATTCCCTCTATCCTGAGCTGACGAAAGATACCGCATACGGATTTTTGACACGGGGATGCCCGCGCGGGTGCCACTTCTGCATCGTTGCCGAAAAAGAGGGGCGGCGCTCCTGCCGCGTGGCGGAGCTTTCGGAATGGTGGAGCGGGCAGAAAAACATCGTGCTCCTCGACCCGAACCTGCTGGCGTGCTCGGAGCACATGAAGTTACTGCAACAGTTGATCGACAGCGGCGCTTATGTGGACTTCACGCAGGGCCTAGATTGTAGGCTGCTGACGCCGGAGAACATCGCCGCGATCAACCGCGTCAAGCTGAAGCAGATCCATTTTGCGTGGGATTACATGAAAGAGAGCGCGGCGGTGCTGCGTGGGCTGAACCTCTACCGCGAATTGGCGACGCGAAAGATCAACGCGATGTATGCGACGGTCTACACGCTGGTCAACTACGATACGACGATGGACGAAAACCTTTATCGTATCTATACGCTGCGGGATCTTGGCTACGACCCGTATGTGATGATTTACGACAAGCCGCACGCGCCGCAGGAAATACGCGATCTTCAACGATGGTGTAACAATCGGCTGATTTTCAAGGCGGAGCCTGATTTCTCAAAGTACAGCCCGAAAAAATGGGCGGCAAAAGAAGAAGTGTCCGAGCAAATCGGACTGTTCGGAGGGACGGAATGAGCAAAACTGACCATTTAGGCGCAAAGAACATCGGCGGGAACCCGGAAAAGGGACGCCGTGAAATGGACTTCTACCCTACGCCGGAGGACGTGACGACGGCGCTGCTGGACTTCTTGGGATGGAAGAATAGCACGATATGGGAACCGGCGGCCGGTGACGGCGCGATGGTGCGCGTGCTCGAACGATACGGAAACCGCGTGATCGCAACGGACATACGGACGACGGGCGACGACTATCTCGCGACGCCGGTGCCGGATGGAGTGCAGGCGATCGTAACAAATCCGCCTTTCTCGGCGGCGGAGAGCTTTATCCGGCGCTCGCTGGAAAACGGCTTGCCGTTTGCGCTGCTGCTCAAATCTCAGTATTGGCACGCAGGATCTCGCCGCGCGCTGTTCTTCCGTTCTCCCCCGTCGCTCGTCCTTCCGCTGACTTGGCGGCCGGACTTCACGGGACAAGGCGCGTCCTTGATGGACGTCGCGTGGAGCGTGTGGCTGACGCCGAACATGAGGACGCGAACGGAATATGTGCCGCTGGAACGGCCGGCGGATCCGGGACAAGTAAGCATATTTGGAGGGACAGCATGAACAAGACGAAGATCGAGTGGGCGGATGCAACGTGGAACCCCGTCACGGGCTGCTTTCACGATTGCCCGTATTGTTATGCGGCGCGGATCGCGCGCAGGTTTGGATTGCCGTATGCGCCGCGGCTGGGCGATCCGGGGATGGAAGGAGCTTGCAAATACGATACGGACGAAGCGGGCATGGACACGATGCTGGAGCTTGAAAAGCCGTATGTGCGGGACGGGAGAAAACAACCGTTCCCGATGGGCTTCTACCCTACGTTTCACCGCTACCGGCTGGACGAGCCGCAGCATTGGAAGAAGCCGCGCACGATCTTTGTGTGCAGCATGGCGGACCTGTTCGGCGAGTGGGTGCCGGACGAGTGGATCAGGGAGGTCATGGACGCGGCGATGCAGGCACAGCAGCACCGCTATTTGTTTCTGACAAAAAACTATATGCGGGCGTGCGATTTCCGGTATGAAGATAATTGGTGGCTTGGAAGGACGTACACGCATACGGAAAACGCCCTCGCAGCGGGAGCAAGCCAAAACAGAAACGACTACCTGTGCAACGGCGTCGCAAGATCAGCTGCACCGTACCCTGTTTGGAGCACACACAAAAACACTTTCCTTTCTGTTGAGCCTATCAGCGGGCCGGTGGACGATCTCGGATATTACGCACATGACAACGGCTACAAGTGGGTGATCGTCGGCGCGGAAACAGGAAATCGAAGCGGAAAGATCATTCCTGAAAAGGAATGGATCGACCGAATTGTTAAGGATTGCGACCTGCGCGGCGTGCCGGTGTTTATGAAGGACAGTTTGATCCAGATCGTCGGCGAGGAGAATATGCGGCGGGAATTTCCGTGGTGAGAGGAGCGCGCAGAATGAAAATCAGAATCAAGGAGGAGCTGCCGGTCGCTGAGATCGTGCGGCCGGAGGTCGGTAGCGTCCACGAGGTCGTCGGAAAGTCAAAGGCTCCGATGAAGCTCATGTATTTTATCCAAATGGGCGGCGCACAGGTCGGCGTCGAACCGGGAGAATGTGAGGTTGTGGAGCCGTGAGATTTGGGAAAGCGTGTGCAATCTTCCTCCAGATTGACAGCGACAAGT
>JAFTEL010000172.1 GCA_017453685.1 Clostridia bacterium | reverse complement strand
TCCGCGGCAACCGGCTGATGCTGCGCGGCGTCGGTCTGCATGTGAAAGAATTGGAGATACTCGGTATCTCTCATGCGGGGGAATAAGGCTATGAAGCGTGTGTATGTCAACGAAGAATGGTGCCTCGGCTGCCATCTGTGCGAATACAACTGCGCCTTTGCCAATTCCGGCAGGAAGGATATGGCGTTTGCCCTGAAAGACAAACCGATCTTCCCGCGCATCCATGTGGAGGACGGCGAGCGGATCCATTTCGCCGTGTCGTGCCGCCACTGCACCGATCCGATCTGCGTCAAAAGCTGCATCGCGGGCGCGATCTCGAAAAAGGACGGCGTGGTGAAGATCGACCGCACCAAATGCGTCGGCTGCCTGACCTGCGTGCTGGTCTGCCCCTATGGAGCGCTGGCGCCGGGTGAGAACGGCACGATGCAGAAATGCGAGCTCTGTCTGGAAAACACCTGCGGCGCGCCGGCATGCGTGACCGGCTGCCCGAACAGAGCCATCGTTTACGAGGAAAGGGGAGAGTAAGGGATGAAGCGTTACGTCATCATCGGCAACGGTACGGCTGCCGTTGGCTGCGTCGAGGGCATCCGCTCTTTGGATAAAGACGGTGCGATCACCGTCGTTTCCAAAGAACCTCATCCGGTTTACAGCCGTCCGCTCATCTCCTATTACCTCGAAGGAAAGACCGATTTGGAGCGGATGAAATACCGAGGCGACTCGTTTTATGACGACAACGGCTGTCAGGTGCTCTACGGCGTTAGCGCCGATACCATCGACCCGCAAAGTCAGACTGTTTCGCTCGATAACGGCGAATCCCTCCCTTATGACGCGCTTTGCGTCGCGGCGGGATCGAACCCGTTTGTGCCGCCGTTTGAGGGGCTTGAAACGGTTGAAAAGAAGTTCAGCTTTATGACGCTGGACGACGCGCTCGCCCTTGAAAAAGAGCTCACCGCCAACGCGCGCGTGCTGATTGTCGGCGCGGGGCTGATCGGGCTGAAATGCGCGGAGGGTATTCATGACCGCGTGGGGCATATCACCGTTTGCGATCTCGCCGACCGCGTGCTGTCGAGTATTCTCGACGCCGACTGCGCCGCCGTTGTGCAGCAGCATCTGGAAGAAAACGGCATCGAATTCCTGCTGGCCGATACCGCCGTTCGCTTTGAAAAAAACACTGCTTTTATGAAGAGCGGCAGAACGGTGGAATTTGACCTGTTGGTGCTCGCCGTGGGCGTCAGAGCCAACACCGCCCTTGTTAAAGACGCAGGAGGCACGGTCAACCGCGGCGTCGTTGTGAATGAAGCCATGGCGACCGACCTTCCCGCCGTTTGGGCGGCGGGGGACTGCGCCGAAGGCTTTGACGCGTCGCTGGGCGCGAACCGCGTGCTCGCCATTCTGCCGAACGCCTACCTGCAGGGTCATACGGCAGGCGTCAACATGGCGGGCGGCAGCGCGGCGTTTGACAACGCGATCCCCATGAATTCCATCGGCTTTTTCGGTTTTCATATGATGACCGCCGGCAGTTACGACGGCGAAATGACGGAGGAGCGGTCGGATGGCGTGCTGAAACGGTTCTTTATCAAGGACGGAAAGCTGAACGGCTATATCCTGCTGGGCGCAACGGATCGTGCGGGGATCTACACGGCGCTGATCCGCGACAAAACGCCGCTGGATACCATTGACTTTGAAATGACAAAAAAAGCAGCTTCTAATATGATCTTTTCCCGGGAAATCCGTAGAAAAAGATTCGGAGGTGTGGTATAATCATGAAAATATCAGCCGAAGGGCTTGATTTTCGCGCCATCAACGAAGCCATCCGCGCCGCCGGACAGGACGTCACCCTGACGGGCTGCATCGGTCAACGGTTCATCGCGGCGGGCATGTCTGATCTTTCCCTCACGATCGAGGGCGTGCCGGGCAACGCGCTGGGCGCTTACCTCAACGGCGCGTCGATCGCGGTCATGGGCAACGCGCAGGACGCGGTGGGCGACACGATGAACGACGGCTGCATCGTGGTGCACGGCAACATCGGCGACGCCGCCGGTTACGCCATGCGCGGCGGCAGCATCTACGTGAAAGGCAGCGCGGGCTATCGCGCCGGCATCCACATGAAAGCCTATCAGGATAAGGTGCCGGTCATGGTCATCGGCGGCTGCGCCGGCAGCTTCCTGGGCGAATATCAGGCGGGCGGCGTGATCGTCGTGCTGGGATTTGACGGCGGCAGGATCGTCAGCAATTTCCCCTGCACGGGGATGCACGGCGGCAAGATGATCCTTCGTTCCGACTGCCGCGACGTCGTTTTCCCCGATCAGGTGTCGGCCAGAGCGGCTTCACCCGAAGACTTAACAGAGATTAGAGAATACGCTGCGGAATACTGTCGGCTGTTTGGCGGCGATCTGTCGGAAGTGATGGATTCGCCCTTCACTGTCATCACGCCGGACAGCAGCAACCCGTATCAGCGGTTATACGTGGCAAACTGAAACAGAAAGCGGGAGAGATTATGAAGTACTCAAAAGAAGAGGTCATGCAATACGTCGCGGAGGAGGATGTCAAATTCATCCGCCTCGCTTTTTGCGATGTGTTCGGCAAACAAAAGAATATTTCCATTATGCCGCAGGAGCTGCCGCGCGCGTTTGAGCACGGCATCGCCTTTGACGCTTCCGCCATTGTCGGTTTCGGCGATGAAACCCACTCCGACCTCTTCCTTCATCCCGAACCCGAAACGCTCACCTGGCTGCCCTGGCGGCCGGAACACGGCAAGGTTGTGCGCATGTTCTGCTCCATTCGCCGGCCGGACGGCACGCTCTTCGCCTGCGACACCCGCAGCCTGCTCAAACAGGCCGTGCAGGACGCGGCGGCGGCCGGTCTGACCTTCTATTTCGGCGCGGAACAGGAATTCTATCTTTTTGAGATGGATGATAAGAATAGGCCCACCAAAACGCCTTACGACAACGCCGGCTATATGGACATCGCGCCGGAGGATAAAGGCGAAAACGTGCGGCGTGAAATCTGTCTGACGCTGGAGCAAATGGGAATACGTCCCGAAAGCTCCCACCATGAGGAAGGTCCCGGGCAGAATGAGATCGACTTCCGTTATGCGGATGCGCTCACGGCTGCCGATCATGTGATGACGTTCCAGACCGTTGTCAAAACAGTGGCGCGCCGCAACGGTCTGTTCGCCGACTTTTCGCCGAAACCCTTAGAGGGCGCACCCGGCAACGGCTTCCATATCAACTGCTCCGTCAAGCCAGACGCTTCGCCCGCAAAGCTGCGTCAAATGATCGCGGGCGTGCTGGAAAAAGCCGCCCCGTCAACGCTGTTCTTCAACCCGTCCGACGCTTCCTATGCGCGGCTCGGGCAGATGAAAGCGCCGCGTTACGTCTCCTGGTCGGCGGAAAACCGCTCTCAGCTCATCCGTATCCCTGCCGCAGCGGGCGAATATCGCCGCGCCGAGCTGCGTTCGCCCGACCCGACGGCGAATCCGTATATCGCCTTTGCCCTGATTATCTGGGCGGGGCTCTACGGCTTGACCGCCGAAACCGAGCTGCCCGCGCCTCTGGACGTCAACCTGTTCAGCGCCGACGAAACTGTGCTCGCGCCGCTGAAGAAGCTGCCGATGAATCGGCAGGAAGCCAAAGCGGCAGCGTTGGCGGATGCGTTCATTCAGGCGCATATCCCGGCGGAGATCCTGCGGATTTACACAAAGTAATCAGTAAAGTAATTAGGAAAAGAGGGGAGGGGATAAGGTGAGCCTGAAAGAGAAGATTTACAGCGTTCTGGTCGTTTCGGCGTCGGAAAAATTCAATCAGGCTCTGCCTGAGGTGTTCCCCGTTTCCACTTTTTCGCCCATCAATACCGTTTGCGATATCAGCGCCGCCAAGCGTGCGATATCCGAGCGCGATTTTGATTTTTTGATTGTCAATTCGCCTTTGCCGGATGACGCCGGTCTGCGCTTTGCCGTTGACGCGGTTTCATCTTACCCCACGGTAGTACTGTTCCTGGCGCGGGCGGAACACTACACCGACGCCTATGACGAGCTCGCCGAACACGGCGTTTTCCTCATGCAGAAGCCGCTGTCCAAAGCCACGTTCCAGTTGGCGGCGGGCTGGCTCGTCAGCGCGCGGGAGCGAATCCGAAAAACCGAAAAGAAAACGCTCTCCATCGAAGAAAAAATGGCGGAGATCCGCCTTGTCAACCGTGCGAAGTGGCTGCTCATCAGCGAAGTGAAAATGACCGAGCCCGACGCGCACCGCTACATTGAAAAGCTCGCCATGGATCGCTGTGTGCCCCGCCGGCAGATCGCGGAAGAGATCATAAAAACATACGGATAAATCAACTGCGAATACAAAAAGACTCTGCTTTCGTCCGAATTTAGGAGCTCGGATTCCGGCAGAGTCTTAATTTACGTTAAGCGTTGAGAGGCTACGCAGAGCTTGTTACAGATCGTTCTGTTTATGCTTTGACTATTTCAGGATGGCAAGGTTGAAGCGAATCCAATTGTAAAGGCGGATCACGAACGCCTTCACGGTTTCATAGGCGCGTTTGATCCTGCCGAAGAACGTGGTGATGGGCGTATCCGGCGCGGTCGTCGCTTCAAAGGGAACGCCGCTGGTTGCCGCCGCTTCTTCCGCGCCGCTGCCGGCGGGGCCGTATACGGTCAGCCATGTGTATACGGCAACGTCTTCCTGACCTTCCTCGCCGAGGTAGGCGCGGCACAGGGAGTCCTCGATGTCAGCCGCTTCGTACAGTTCGGTTATGGTATTGTCGAGCTCTTCATCGCGCTGCGCATAGCTTTCGTCTTCCGTTTGGACAAACGTATAGACTTCGTCGACCGCAGTGTACTGCGTGCCGAAATCCGAATTGATGCGATCAATGCAGAAAGCGATGCACTCGTCTAATGTCGTGAAGTCAGTGCCGTAGTATTCGTTGAAATTAGCGAGATACTCTTCCTCGGTCAGCCCGTTGTCGATACCGCACTGCATTTCGTATGCCGCGCCGAGGTCATAGACGGCGTACGTCTTCTTTTCGATCTCGTCAAGCTGCGTTTCATAAGCGACCGTTGCCGCGATCGCTTCATCGATCGAAGCGTAAGTCGCCGCGTCCTTTTTGTGTCCGGCAATAATGGTGCCGCCGAGAATGACGAGGTCTTTGCTTTGCATGGTCAGCGTTTCGGCGAAGCTCGCGTTGACGGCGCTGTAGCCGATCTCTTTCAGCGTGCCGGGCAGGGTAATGCTGCGCGGATAGAAATCACTGAACTCATCGCTGGGGATCGCGGTGATCCCTTCTGCAATGACCAGCTCTTTCACCAGATCAAATCGGGCGCGTGCCGCTTCAGCAGCGGTCATGTTCGCTGTGCGTGCTTCCAAAACGCTGTCGAGCTGCCAGCCGATGCAGTCGAGCATTTCCGAGGATTCGTACCCTTCCTCGTCAATTTCGACGTTGACGTCGTCCACGATCGGACCGTTTCCGCTCACGGTCAGAACGCCGCCTTCAGTCAGTGTCCAGGTGATGCCTTCGCCGCCGGTTCCGGTTGCGATCACGTCGTCATCAGCGGCAAAAGCCGCGGGCACGGCGGTAAACGCCAGCAGTAAGACAAGCAGGAGAGCAATCAGCGTTTTTGCAGTTTGTTTCATGGTTAGTTTCCTCCGGTATAAGTCGTGATGTGATTGTTTGATACTACTGAGGACGTGAACACGATCCCTTTCGTCTTTGAACCATTATAAATGTACTGTAGTCTTTTTGCAAGAAAAAGTTTGTTTTAGTATACTCGCCCTTCGCCACAGACCGGATCGTGTACGTACCCGTGCCGTTCTCGACGGTGATAACAGTCAGTTCCTCGCCGTTCAGCTTCAGCGTGACGTTGCCTCCGCTGCCGGGAATCACACCGGCGTCGTCGGGGATCGTGATCGTCACGGTCACGTTATCGCCCGCAACATACGTCTGCTTGTCGGTCACGGTGACAGAGAAGGTCACGGGCTTTTCCGCGTGGAACCACAGATAGCTGTTATTGAGGGCGGCGTCATAGTCCTTCGCGTCGGCGCCGTCTCTGTTGACGCTGCCCTTGGCCTCGATCCCATCCTGAACCGTGTAGGCGAAGCAGAGCGCCCGGGTATCGGTTTCAAGCGTTGCCGTGCCGCTTTTCGCAGTCACCGTGCCGCCCTGCAGATCGAGCGCTTTGGTCTGCAGCCCGTAGCCGGTCGAGCCGTTCCCGCCCGCTGCGCTGAGCGTGCCGCCGTCATAGACGGTCACTTTGGAATAAGAATACGATATGCAGAAAACGCCGACCGAGCCGCCGGTGCCGGTCACAGTGCCGTAAACGTCGAGCTGATAGGCCTGGATGCCGGTCGAGATTCCGACGTTCGACATGCCGGAAGACGCCGAATCGCACGCACCGCCGACGCACCCCACGGCGGCGCTGGATTCCACGGTCACGTTGCCCTTGATGTAGGCGCCCGCGCTCATGAAGACGCTCTGCCCGCCGGTGAGATGCAGGTTGCCCGTTCCGGTGAAGACCACGTCGATCCGGAAGCCGAACGAATTCTGCGCGGCGCCGGTCACCGTCACGGTGTTTTCATTCACGAGCCGGACGGTCAGCGTTTCACCTTCTGCGCCGGTATAGTAAATACCCGCCGCAGACGTCTGCTCATTCTGGGTGCCGGGCGCTTGCAGATACTGATAGCCGGCGCCCGCAAATTGAAAGCTGTCAAGCGTGAGCGTGCGGGTTTGCGGATCGTAGGTCGCAGAGCCGCCGACCCCGGGAGTATCGTCCTTATCGATGATCAGGTTTTTCGAATCAAACTGCACGCCGCCGACCCAGAGCGGATACGGATCGCCCGGCGGCTCGGGCAGGACCTTGGCATAGAACGAGCCTGCATCATGCTCTACGAGGCTGCCGTTTTTGACAATAACCCTATCTGCTGACACAGCACCGACCGTCAGGGCCTTCATTTTCAGATCGACCTTCGTTTCCGTCGCGGTCCGATCCTTCAGGCGGAAGGTCGCGCGGAAAAAGACGACATGCTCCCCATGCGAGCCGCCCGGATAACCCGGACTTTCGATTGTTTCAGCATTCGCGGTGATCTTTCCGGAGGAAAGACCCACATGAAACGAATATTAACAGATTGTAAGAAATAATACAAATGTTTTATGGGAGTTTTATGGGAGTTGCAATTCGTTTTTGATAACATTTAGGAAAGCCGAGCATACCAAGCAAACATCTTACCCGCAGGGGGGCGCATCACGTTCCGCGCAGCGGTACACATCGTTGAAAAAAGGACTTGCAAAAGCAAGCCCTTTTTCTGTGGAATAACCATAATACTTTTCAAAATCGGAGACCTGTCTTCTTTTCCGTTATGGGTAAAAGAGACTTCGTATCAACTGGATAAACAGTTGGAACCAACTGCGCAGCTGCTTGAAGAAGGGAACGTAGCCGTGGGGCGCGATGCCTTCGCCGGTGATCACGTCGCCGGTGTGCTGATCCGCAAGGGCAAGCAGCTTCAACAGGAAGTTGCGGAAGGCAGCGATCCTTGTTTTCAGCAGCAGGTTGACGATCCATTGGATGACTGCGTTCCTGCCGTCGTAGACGAACACAGCCGTGCCCGAGGCGGTCGACGCGCCGAACACCGTGCAATAGATCGACAGCATGGCGGAGCCGAAGCCGAAGGGGGACTGCATGTAACAGGTGACGCCCAGCAGGAACTTACGCGTCGCCCGGTAGGTGGACTCGTGCAGGTTCATCTTTTTACGCATCAGACCCAGCAGCGCATCCACGTTGCCGTCAACCGCCAGGAATTTCAGCGCGATGCGCATGAGGATCGACAGCAGGTCGCCGTAGCAGTAGCTGTCGATCTCCTTGTCGAGCACCATCGTATAAGCGATGTTGCCGGTCAGGGATTCGTAGGAGCGCACGTAACCGTGAGTCAGCTCATTGACGGCCAGTCCGGCGATCGAGGTGAATTTGAACGGCAGACCCTGTTCGGCCATATAGTTGTTCACGGCGGCGAGCGCGAAGCTGAACAGCAAGCGGAAATCAACGTCCTCCAGCCCGTCAATGACAGGCCAGGTGCCGCCGCACTGCTCGTAAATCTCTTTCACGTCCGCTTCGGTGACGCCCAGCAGCTCGTAGAGGTTCTCGCGGACGATCTTTTCCACGTTCAATGTCTTGTAAAGATCGACGCCTTGTTCATTGTAGACAAACAGGTCAATTTGGTTCTGCATGGGCTGCAGCGCGTTGGCAAGCACCTGAACGGCGTGCGTCAGGTTCTTGACTACCGTATCAAGTCCGTTGCAGTTGATAAAGTAGGTGATGGAGGGCATCAGCTCCAGCAGCTGCGGCGCCGTGGAATCCATCAGCTTGCGCAGCATCATGACCAGCGGATGCACCACGCCGACAACGGCGTAATTGACGTCTTCCTTCACGTTCTGCGTATAGGTCTCGGGATCGCAGGTGTCGCCGTCGCGCAGGTTCTGCACGAGGTTTTCGGGGCTGCCGTCAATGTTCAGCGCCTCAAACAGCGGGATCAGAGCGTAGCGGTAACCTTCCGCGCCGGGTACGGTGATCTGAATGGGATCGGCGTTTTCGCCCAGACCGTCGCCCTCCACGAACACGGTGAAGTCGCTGTCGGCCAGCAGCCAGGCCAGAATGGGCGCCGCCGGGCTCAGCAGCTCGATCAGCTTTTCTTCAAAGATCGCGGCGTTCGCGTCGACCGCCGCTTCATCCACGCGTCCGTACTTGAAGCCCCAGTCTCTGCCATGTTCATATTTACCGCCGGGCGCGTAATCGTCCCAGGCGTGCAGGTCGACGTTGAGCAGTTCTTTCACGAAGCCCGCGATGGCGCCGTCCGGATCATATTGATCCAGCAGGGGTTTGATCTTGCCCAGCAGGGCGGCGATTTTGTTGAGCGTGTCGTTGGTGAAGAGCGTACCGCCGATGAGTGCGTGCATCAGCGTACGGGTGCTGCGGATCTCGACACCGTTGATCTCCATTCCCAGCAGATAGAGCGTGTCCTCCACAAAGGATTCAAGGTTATCCGCCAGATGCGCCGCCATCTTCCTTGTCCAGAGCTTGCCGGCGTAGGGGTCTTCGCTGAAAACTTTGGAGCATTCCATCGCCGTAACGATGTTGAGTTGGTTCGCGTCGTCCGTGAACAGCCAGGTTGGCTCCTGATATTCAAATTCAAGTCCATCCAGATTGTATACGTTGCAGATGGTCTGATAGGCCTCGTCGCCGATGAGCGTCGTAAGGAAACCGGCATTGTCGGGCGATTCCAGAATGTCGAGCAGCATGCTCATCAGAATAGTGACGGTCGCTGCCTTATCCTTACTGTCGCGGTAGGTCATACGATAGGTGTCAAAATCACAGACCGAGTTGGCGTTGTAATAGATTTTGCCGACGGTGAACTGATTCATCAGCCGTTCGATAAACGGGTCGAGGTTCAGCTCATACAAAACTGCATCTGATCCATCGGCGCTTTCGGCTTTAACGGCCAGAACGGAGAACAGATCAGTCAGCGACACTTTTGTCAGATCAATGTCTAACCCTGTCAGCGTTTTCAGCAGACCTTCCAGTGACAGCGCTTCGTCGTCGCTCTTTCCGGCTCTCTCGTTGTAGAAATTGAGGATCGTGGTGAACTGCGCCGTCAGGTTCTGTAAAGATACGCCGAGCGCGTTGGAATTGACGTAATAGAACAGATCGGGCAGCATATCGATCAGCCCGTTGAGCGCATTGCCGCCGTCGTCGTTCAGCAGACCTCTGACGCGGCTCATTACGCTCGAGAGCACGTCAAACAGGAAGCCCTCCGCGTCGTAAACGCCGTTGTTGACATAACTGTCTGCTGACTTGAGATTCTGGCAGCCAAACGCCTCCAACAGCGGCAGCAGCACGTAGCGGTAGCTCTCCATGCCGCTGACGCGGATCAGATCATCGCGGCGTTCGCGGTTATCCGTCACGCCGGACGCGTTGAAGAAGCGCAGGTCTTCGCCCAGCATCAGGAATGAGACCATCGGCATGACCGGCGTCAGGATCGCGTAGAGTACGTTCTCCATGTTGGCAAGGTTCTCTTTCAAGACGGGGCGGGTGAGACCCGTGGGCTCGCCCTTGGCGTTGTAATACGTCACCGTGTTGTTCAGCACGGCGGTGCGGCTGCCGTCAATATCGTAGGCTGCCAAATCAACGCCGATCGCGTCCGCCAGCTTGAGCAGGGGTTCGCGGTACTGCGCCAGTTTCTCGCTTGCGCCGCGGAGCATGGCGAGCGTTTCGGCGGGATCGCCTTTTTTGTTGAGATTGGCGATCGTCTGCAGCAGCTCGTTGTCTCTGCCGTTGAGGAAATCGCCGAGAAAGCCGAGCAGCTTATCGATGACCTCGTCCGTTGCCAGGCCGTTGACGAGCGCCATCAGGAAGGAGCCGGAGGTGTAGCTTTCCGCGTTGCTTTCCACGCCGAATTCTTCCAGCAGCAGCGTGCCGACGAGCTTGTCGCCGGTATCCGTATCCAACAGCGAGCTGATCAGCTCGTCGCCCGTGTTCGTGTTCAGCAGGGTACTGATCATGTCTTCCAGACGTTCGACCAGATAGACCGCTGTCTCTTCGTCCCAGTTCGTCAGGTCGTAGCTTGCCAGATAGGTTTCAAAATCCTGCTGAGCCTGCGCGGTGCGATGATCGTCGGCGTCAATGGCGCCGCTATTCTTGATCGCGGCGAGCAGCTCCGTCTTTTCCTGCGCCGTGGCGTCCTTGCCGAGGATGTACGCCCAGTCAAAGTCGGTCGTGTATTCCGTTTTCAGACCGCCCATCAGCTCGACCGCGGTGCTCACCACGCCGGGCATATTGAGCAGGTTGCCGACGATGGCGTCCAGCACGTCGGCGTTGCTGCCGTACATCAGCAGCTCGATCCCCATGGAAGCCATTGCGGTCAGCGCGTCGGCGCCGTCCAGATCCAGCCGATAAGCCTGCCTGGCGGTGCGCTGTCCGTTCTGATCCAGCGAATACGCTTTGGAGGTATAGGGCGTTCTTAAGTAGGCGAGGTCGCCGATCACATAGGTGAAGATCGGCACGATATCCAGGAACAGACGGGTTCCGTCAGCTTCAACGGAGCAGATCACGCCGGCGGCTTTCAGCAGGCTCACGGTGTCGAGCGTGCGCAGCGAGATCAAGGCGTTGCGCGCCTTGAGCACGTTTTTCATTTCTCTTGCGCTTGAGTAACCGCCGATCTGATAGGTCATGCGGCACAGCAGCGTGTTGATCGTTGCGTCAAGGTCAATGTTGATCATCGGGCGCAGCGTGTCAAACAGCACAAGCAGGGGATGCATCATATTTTTGAGCATCGCGTTCGTGCCGTTGCCGGAAAGTACGTAGCTGACCTGCACCAGCATTTCACTCAGATCCGCCATCATAGTGTCGGAATCGAAGATCTCAAACAAACGCGACACAATGAGATCCATACAGTAGAGCAGGCCCTCCGCGGCGCCTATTTCGCTGAACTGCTCGCTTGTGAGGAGTTTGCTTTCGTTGATCCCCATCGCTTCCAGCATCGGCAGGATGGCAAAGTTATAACCGTCATGCCCCTTGACTGTCACAAGAGAATCCGCCGCCTGACCGTTCTTGGAATAGGTCAGCACTTTGAAGTCCTTGCCGCAGAAGATCATATCCAGGATCGGCTGCGCCGGCGTCAGCAGATAGCCGAGCGCGGCGAGAATGTCACGGTATGTCTCCACGGTGTGACCCTTGTAGGTCCATTTGACCACCGGATTCCCGTCCGCATCCTCGCCGATGCGTGTTCCGGTGAGCTGGGGGAATTTCCTTGCCGTCGGCGCGGCGCCGCCGTTAAACAGGTAGGCATAGTCATTGGCCCAGCAGGTGATGTCGATGCCGGTGGCGTCCTTCACCACGTCGGCGGGCAGCGCGAGCGAATCGTCATAGGTTCCTGCTAAAATCTGCGCGATCAGCGTCAGATACGCGGGTTCGTTGAGATACTGCATCAGGAGCGGCTTGGCGTACTCCCGCAGGGTTTCGATGCTTTCAGTGGACGGATCGAGATCAATCGACAGCTCCTTCAGCAGGTTGTCGGCGAAGTCGTCGATGTCGTTCACGACAAGGTTCGCGAACTTGCGCGTCCACAGGTTGTCATATTCCAGATACGGGATCACGCCGCCGTTCTCTTCAATTTCCGATGCGGTCGTGGCGGGCGATTCGGGGTAGGATATTTCGTCCGTCGTGTAATCGTTCGTCGGCACGACCGTTTCACAGAGCACGAGCAGCAGATCATCCGTCGTTATGTCGGTGAGCAGCTTGTCAAGGTCAAGATTGCCGTTATCATCACAGGCGTCGATCAGCAGCTCGGAGAGCGTCAGGCTCAGCGTTTCCGCGCCGTTTGCGGCAAGCGAAGCGAGCGCGGTCTTCAGCTCGTCGTAATCCATGCCGATCATGTTCAGCAGCGTTTTCAGAGCCGCCTTATCGTGCAGAATGCCGGTGATGAGGTTCAGGCCGTAATAGAAGACGTCGGCGATGTCGGCCTTCACAAAGTAGTATTCGCCCTGCTGCAGGCTGTTCCAGCGGAGGGTGTATTTCGCGTCGCGGATTGAGCCGCAGCGCGTTTCGAGCGTGCCGAGGCTGGCGAGCTCGTCAAAATCGAGCAGCGCGGGATCGAGAAAATGGATCGCGTTGCCGTTTTCGTCCACAAGGTTATTCAGGAACCACGTGATGACCGTGGAAATTTTGTTGACGTCGAAGCCAAGCGCCTGCACCGCTTCGGGTGAGGTGAGATAGGCGTCGAGCAGCATGGACAAGTTGAGATTCCCGACAAGAGCGGAGGAACTGATTTCCACGTCCTTCGGCCAATCAAAATCGGTCGCGCCGTCCTTGAGCTTGCCGCCCAGCATAGCGGCGACGCGATTGAGAATATCCGGCAGCAGGGGAAAGACGTCGTCCGATACAATGTCGTCAATTTCGCCCGACACATCGACCAGACCGTCCCGAATCAAGTCAGCCGCGTCGATGTCGCCGATGGAGTCGAAGATCAGCGCGAGCACGGGCTGCATCATCGTGTACGTGGCGACGGTGGCGATCAACTGCGCGTATTTGACGGGATTGAGCCAATCATACCAGTCGTCCATGATCTGATTGGAAATAATGTCCCAAAGGCCGGTGAAGAAGCTGTCGATCGACATGTTGAAATGAGCCAGAATGACGGCGCTGATACCGCTGTCGAGATCGAACAGATCCATCAGCGCGCCGTTTTCAAGCATCAAAGAGATATTCGGCAGGATGCTCAGCAGCTTTTCCAGCGGGTGGGTGGTGAATTGCTCTGCCAGAACCGTCAGCGGATCGACCAGCCCGTCCACCAGCTTTCCGACGTTGTAGGTCGTGGGGCTGTACGGGTCAAAGTTGACGGGGCGGAATGAGTAGGTCGGCGCATAGCTTCCGTCGACCGGCGCAAAACTGTTGACGCCCAGCGCCTCAAAAATGGGCACGATAACGTCCTGATAATAGCTGAAGGAATCCAGCGAAAGCCTGACGCCGCCGTCTGACGCCCCGGGGATCGCTATGGACCCAAGGGTGATCAAAAGGGAGAAATACACGGCTCTCTGCATCTCCATCGTGACGCTGCCGCCGTTGGTGAACATGGTCTCCAGCATGGGGCTGACTGAGCTGAGCAGAACGCTGAGCACGTCCTTGAAGTCTTCAAAGCTTTCGAGACCCCATTGGAAATGCAGTTTGCCGTTTGCATCTGTCAGATTGCTCCAATTGTCTCCCGAATTGTTGAGCGCAGCGATGATGCCGTCATATTTCGAGTTGTTTAAAGAGGACAGGAGCGACGCGACCTGATACGGCCAGAACTTAAAGCCCGCGCCCGTGAGGACACTTTTGAGGGTATTGGAGCGTCCGCCGTCCACATAGAAATCAAACGATCCGCCGAACCCGATCGCACTGGCTGCTTCGGAGATGGCGTCGGCAACCGATTTGCTGCCGCCCGTCGCGATGGCGATAGCTCTGATCAGGTCGATGGTATAGCGTCCGCCGCCGCGGTAAACGATATAGTCATTCTCAGTGAGCATGAACGGAACGTCGGCGATGACGTCGGTCACGGTGGGGAAGATCAGCGTGAACAGCTCGTTGATCATATCGTCGGAGAACAGCTTTTGCGTGACGAAGCTCATGACGAGATCGTTCATCGTCAAAGAACCGTCTGAGTCCATGTCTTTGATTTCAACGCCTAAAGACTCCGGCAGGAAGCGGCGGATCATTCTCACAGCCTCTTCGGAACTGAGGTAGCCGTCAACGCGGGAAACGAGCGTGTTGATCGTTTCGTCCGTCACGGTGTAGGGGGCGTTCAGTCCACGCAGCAGATCGTTTTCAAACGCGGGTCTCGTCGCGTAAACGCCGTCAACGTCATACTGCGTCTGCGTGAAGGAGGCAAACGCGCCTTCCTTGAGGGCGTTGACCGCATACAACACATGGGAGAGCATGGCGAAACCGACGCTTCGGCGGGTCTGATCGTCATATCCCGCCGCCGAGCCGCCGGCCCAGACGGCGTCTGCCTTTGCTTTGTAATCGCTGTTCTGATAGTTAGAGCCGTAGAGCTTGTAAAGCAGCGCTTCGCTGACGGCGGTGGCCGCGTTCTTCAGCGAGCGCGCGTTTTCTTCGGTCACAGTGAGCTTTTTCGGCGTTTTGCTTCCGAATACGCCGGCAAGCTGTGTATCAAAGAGTTCACCTGCCAGTTCATTGAGTCGGGCGACACAGGCGGGATAAAACTCGTGATCGAAGTCAGGATAATACGCTTTGTTTTCTTCGTAGACTACGCTGTCAAGAGAAGCCTGATGCTGTTCCCGAAGCGCCTCCAATTGGGCGTAAAGCGATCTTTCCTCGTTGAGCGTCACGGTATCGCCGTTTCTCTCCAGCGTGCCGACCAGTGACTGGGGCGTCACCTGATCCACGGTCAGTTCATCGAGGTATGCCTTGAACACCGTCAGGGTGCTGTTCGACTGGCGAATGGTGCGCGCTTCGTTGCGTTTGGAAACGGCAGAGGCAAGAGAGGTTTCCGCTCCGCCGTCTTCTTTTGCGGTGAGGAAGGGCGTGAGGGTATTCTGCAGCCAATCGTGATAGCTCGCTTCGCCGTTCTGATCGGCGTCAAGCAGCAGAGCCTGCATTTGGGTGAGCTGTGCCTGAAGCTGCTGCAAGCGAACCTGCGTCACATGGCAGGGCGCTGAGCGGCACACGGTGCAGACGTCCTTGCCGATCAGGTCGCTGTGATCGCAGCCGGAAAGCATCGGCTTGCCGCACACGTCGCACGTTTCATCGGCATTTTCATCCTTACAGTCTGCCATGCAATAGCCGCAATTATCGCAAAGCCCGTCGTCAGAAGCGGACGTTTCGTCCATGTGACCGCTCATGCAGGCACCGCAGGTATCGCATGCCCCGTCGTTGTTTTCGTCTTTACAATTCGCCATGCATTTGCCGCAGACGTCGCAAAGGCTGTCGCTGTTTCCGTCCTCGCAGTCAGTCGTGCACTTGCCGCACACGTCGCAGAAGCCATCCGGCGCCGCGTCAGCATTCACATGCTCGTCCATGCAGGCACCGCAGGCGTCGCAAAGGCCGTCAGCGTAAGAATGACCAAAAGTCGTTGCGTCCGTGTGGCAGATCGTCTTGCCGCAAACGTCGCACACGCCGTCCATGCCGGTGCGATAGGTTTCAAACGCGATGAACGTGTATTCCATCGTGGTCGTTTTGACGTTCCCGTGTTCGTCGTAGAGAGGCTGACCGTTTTCGTCCTCGAGCTGATAGGTATAAGTACCCTTCGCGTCCGTTCCGATCCAAACGCCGTCGGCGTTGTAATACTTGCCGTTCAGGTCGGGCCCCTGGGCGATATCAGACTCGGTGAAGCTAAGCATATTGCCGTCGGTGCAGCCGTCAAGGCAGTAACCGCAAAGGTCGCAGACGCCGTTATGGTCGGCGTCCGTGACGGCGGCGTCATAACCGCCGACGCCGTAAACGGCAGAGCCGACGCCGTTCCGGTCAATGAGCAGAACCGCCTCGTTCATGCTGTGGGTAAGCGCCCACTGCGCCGCGGCGGCGATGCTGTCGGCCGAGGCGCTCTCCATTCCTGTGCTTTCCTTTTTGGGCGCACGGCGAGGAGAGACCTTTTTGACCTCTTTTTCGCTGACCAGCTTGAGCGCGCCGTTTTCATCGAGCTCGTATCGCTGTTCAATGTCCCCTTTCACGATGACGGCAGAAAGCAGCTGTCCCTCGTATTCTTCAGCAGGGGAGGGTGCAGAAGTGGATGTCTGCTGCTTTTGCGATGTGATCTCCTTGAGCTCTTCGGCGACGGCCGAAAGGGGAACGACGGAGATGATAAGCAGGCCGCTCAGCAGGAAGCAGAGTATGTTTCTCAGCATTCTGTTCATGTGGTTACCTCTCTTTGCTCAGTAATTCTTGTTTTGATTATTTGAGGATAGCAAGGTTAAAGCGGATCCAATTGTAAAGGCGGATCACGAACGCCTTCACGGTTTCATAGGCGCGTTTGATCCTGCCGAAGAACGAGGTGATGGGCGTATCCGGCGCGGTCGTCGCCGCTATAGTTGGGTTCCTCACGGAGAAGCAGTGATGTGTTTGTTAGAGACTGTTGAGGTCGTGAACCGATTCTTTACGCCTTTGCACCATTATAATTGTTGTGTAGTTTTTTTGCAAGAAAAATTTAGCATAGTAAACTATATTGGCTATCTATGTGTTAATTATTATAATTTATTGCCCTCCGAGATGCATAAGCGGTTCGGAGGGCGCTGCTGTGTTTTCTCAGATCATGCTCTTGACAACTGCGACCAGCGTGGTGGCGACTGCCTTGATGAGCGCGATGAGGAAGCTGAAGAAGGAGGGTACGACCTTCTTCATTCTGTCTCGGATTATTCCGTGTTTTTGAATATTGTTAATTTCGGCTGCCTTGGGGCGTAATGCTCCACGGCTGCCTTTTTTTGTTAGTTTTTGCTGATTTGTTTGGCTTTATGCCAATACCCGGTACACCTTTCAGGGGAGGCGAGATAGAAGCTGCCCCTCGGCTCCCCTAACAGGGGAGCTGTCAGCCGCAAGGCTGACTGAGGGGTCAAAGAGGCATTGTGCCACCAGCAATCCGCACCCCTACGAAACCGCCGCAAGACAGATGCATTTGAAAAACTCCCTCAGTCGCTTCGCGACAGCTCCCTTTACACAAGGGAGCCGTGACGGGAATGTGTAGGGAACGCGGTCCTCCGCGTTCCACGCAAAAGAAGCGTCGGGTTCCAACGGAACGCCGGGGACGGCGTTCCCTACCGACGAAGGTTCCAAAACGGAACCTTATTTTGTTAAAAAACGCGCAAATCTTTGCCGATATCGTGCGCGAATCGCTTGACAAACGAACAAGAGTATCATAAAATATTATGCGAAAAGAAATATATTTAAGAAATTTACATTGGAATCTAATTAGAATTATTGTGTTGCGTTTTAACCGATAACACTTGACAAAGGAACGGACACGCGATATGCTCTTGACAGACAGACAGACAGAC
>JAFTEL010000171.1 GCA_017453685.1 Clostridia bacterium | reverse complement strand
TGGATACAATGCAACCATTTTCCGTGAAACTTTGCGCTATATGGTAAACCTTTGCTCAATAGCCAGTAAACATTTGCGTGAAAAGGGCTATTCTTTGCACGATTTAAAATTCAGCTTTGCACTATATCGCGTATGTTTCTTGTATGGAATAATAAAAGCATCTTTGCGCGAATAAGGGCAGACTGCCGTTTTCTCCTCGCCCGCCGGGATAGTTATAATCCTGACAGGCGAGGTTTTCAAAATACTAATTCAGTTTTTTATACCAGCGGTCAAATAGTTGACTGCTGGTTTATTTACTTGCGCGGGAATTGAGTGTAGAATGGAGCCGAAAAAATTTTTTCAAAATACCACCGCGCGGACGTTGACAGGCGGGGTTTTGGAAGGATAGAATGAGGGTTGACGGCTGGGTGGCAGGTTGGTTTATCACAGAATGTTTAAGAGTAGTCTATAACCTATACCCTGTTTCCGCAGTATATGCATAAGCACAAACCATCAAACCGAAAACCTGAGCGTGACCGCACGCTCTATTCGGGATTTCCAATTCATACCCTCATGTATTCAGTCACAGAACTCTCCATCTATATGAATAAGGTCATACGGATCGAATTCCAATACGAGGCAGATTCGCAGACCGATCCGCATCGGACAATTGGACAGCATGTGCTGGCCGTTCTCATACCGCTGATATTGGTGAATGCTCATCCCCAGTTCTACAGCCACTTCCAACTGCGTCAAACCGAGTTCTTTTCTTCTCTCCCGCAGCATTCGCGCCGCTCTCGCGTCTCTATCGTCCATCGTAAACAACTACGCCTGCTCCATCAACTGCTTACAGATCAATTGCTTGCCGACGCGATGGCATACGTACAGGTGCGCGGCATCACGTTCCAGCAGCTTGCGGAAACATCGATCGAAACACTTATCCGGGAGCACGGTTCTCTGCTCAGTTACAAGCCGGAAGCGCCCGCGGCACCTACTGACGGGCCGGAAGAGAAAGAGGAATCCTGATGGTCTATTTCACAGGCGATATCCACGGCGATCCGTGGCGCATTTGGAAACTCTGTCGGAAAAGTTGTCTGACGGATCGTGACGTCATTGTTTTGCTCGGCGACGTCGGCGCGAACTACTAAACCTCCGCATGCTCTATCCGGTCTTGCGCTGCTGTGCCGATTCCAAGTCCGAATCCGTGCGGCAATCCGTTGCAACCCTTTCATTCTGACAACCATGTCAGTTTGCCGTACTGCCCGTCATCGACCGGCTCACACCATTCGGTTTTGGCATTTTCTCCGGGGATCTCCTGGGCGATATGCTGGAACCAGCTGTCCTTTGCCGCTCCGTGCCAGTGCTTGACGTTTGCGGGGATATTGACCACATCTCCGGGATGCAGCGCACGCGCTTCCTTGCCCCATTCCTGATACCAGCCCCGTCCATAGACGCAGATCAGCATCTGTCCGCCGTCCTTGTCGGCGTGATGGATATGCCAGTTGTTGCGGCATCCCGGCTCGAAGGTCACGTTGAAGGTCGGCACCTGCTCCAACGTCAGCGGCTGAAGATAGCTCTGTCCGATGAAATACTGTGCAAACGCCGTATTTGGCTCCCCGACGGGAAATGCAAGGTTCGGCTTCGTATCTTCCTCTCCCCAGACCTCTGCGATCATGGGGAATGTACTCCAAGCCTTCGGCCAACCGCAGTAGAAAGCCAGCTGCGTCACGATCTCGACCGCTTCTTCCTTTGTCACGCCGTGCTCCTTGCCGAGCGCAAGGTGGCTCTTGAGCTGCGGATAGAGTCCGGCAGAAAACAGTGCCGCAATGGTGATCATGCTCCGGTCACGGAGCGATAACCGGGATTCCCGTGACCACACTTCTCCAAACAAGATGTCGTCGTTCAGTTCCGCGAATTTCGGGGCCAGATCGCCGAGGTGATCTCGGCCTGCCGTTTGCTTTTTCATGACGCTGCCTCCTAATTCACGGATTTGCCCATGTCATACGCCGCTTTGTATGCGGGCGTATTTTTTATTTCTCCGGGTTTGTAAACGCCGGTACCGTAAATAACGCCCATCTCCTTTGCGCCTTCAACACAATCGGCGTAGCCCCGGAAGCACTCGAGGGTGCGCTCCTGCGACTCTTTTTCTTCGTCAGCGCAGGTAACGATGTAGTAAAACGCTTTGTTTTTCACTTCTGTCCATCGTGCCACCGTCCGGTCGATGACCGCCTTGAGCTGCGCGTCGATGGAATAAAAATATACCGGACTGGAAAGGACGATCACATCCGCGTCGATCATCTTTTGCAGCACCTCGGACATATCGTCCTTTTTGGCGCAGACGCCGCCTGACGTGCGGCAGTAATAGCAGGCGCTGCAGAAGCCTATCTTCTTTTCTGCGACACGGATCTTTTCCACTTCATTGCCCGCGTCCTTTGCACCCCGCATGAATTCATCGCACAGGATGTCTGAATTGCCGCCCTTGCGGGGGCTTCCGGATAAAATGAATACTTTCTTGCTCATTATTTCATATTCCTTTCCCAAAATGTTGTTGCATTTTCGATCCAGCCTTCCGCCGCTGTTCCTGTCCCGAGGCCGAAGCCATGGGGCAGCCCCTGAAACACCTCGATCATGGCGTCGGTGCCGTTCGCCTGAATCGCCTGAATGCGTCGCTCCATCGTCCTGTAGGAAGCGATGCCGTCGCTTGTCCCAACGGCACTGTAGGTAGGCGGCTCATAGCCTGTCACCTCTGAAAGACCGGTATAGTTGACGATCACGGCGGCGGGACGGGGATAAGCATCCTCACCAAAGCTTTCTGTCCCGTAAGTGCCGAGCCACGCCGCCATACGCGCGCCTGCCGATCCGCCCCAAAGAGAGTAATCAGCCGTGTCAACCTCCAATTCATCTGCGTGTGCAAAGATAAAGGCGATGGCTCTTGCCAGATCCTCACACGCTGTCTGCGCGCCCGGACGGTAGATCAGGGCAAAAGCATTGTAGCCCTTCTTGGAAAGCTCCAGAGTGTGGGGGAAGCTGTCATGCATCGCACCCACATAGGCAAATCCACCGCCCGCGTTTATGACTGCAAACTTTGCGCCCGATTCCCCTTTGAAGAAAAACAGGCCGGTATCTCTTTTGGAGGAATCCACTTTCTTTTCTTCTTCCGTATAAATGTCATAAAAGATGGTGTCTCCGTTTTCCGCATGATCTCTCATGTAGTTACAGATCTCCACCGTTTTGTCAGGGTCTATATAGTTGTACCAGGTAAGCGAAAGATTGCCCAGCGTGCTGCCGCCGTAATACCCGGAATCCGCCGGAAAGATCAGCCGTCCGTAACTGCCAAAAGCGGGATCATGGATTACATCTGTGATCTTTGTTTTTGTCGTATAGCCTTCTTTCATAGGTTGTTCCTCCGTTTCGTCTGTCTGTACAGCATCATTCCGGCTCGGGACAACCTCCGTCTCCGGCGAAGATACAGCGCAGGAAGAGAGACTGACCGTCATCATTGCTGTCAGGATGAAAGCCCATACTCTCTTCATGCGTTTGTCCTCACTTTCTTACAGGTTCTTTCCGAAGAACGGAATGATATACGCAAATGCCTCGGAGACAAACGGAGCCAGATCGTACATATCGAAGTGGCTGGCCTCCGGGATCACATGCAGCTCTTTCGTGTCTGTGGGGACAGCATTGAAGATTTCTTCAGAGGACGGCTTTGACCATGCGTTCTCCGCGGTGATCACGCAGTAAGGCTTTGTCATTTCCTTCATGATATTGGTGACGTTGTATTTGACCAGTTCCAGCTGGCTCCATGCAACGACCTGGTTTGACCAGCGGGAATGGGTGCCTCTGGCGCTGTAGTAGTATGCCGCACCCTCGTCAAAGGCTCTGGGCATGAAGTTCAGATACATCAGCCCGCCTTCACCCTTGTCATAGGCTTCCTTTGCGGCCTTGACTTCCTCTTCCGGGCGGAAAAAGCCCATCATCGGAGAAGTGGAGATATCAGAGATCGCCGGAACAATGGCCGTGACTGCCTTGATACGGGGTTCCTTCACACCTGCAACAGACATATAGGACCCGGAGCCGCAGATACCAAGTCCTCCGATGCGATCCTTATCCACATAAGGCAGACTGCAAAGATAATCCACTGCGCTCTCAATATCACTTTCCTTGACTTCGGGCAGTTCCTGACCTCTCGGCATTCCTTCGCTCTCGCCAAAATAAGTGCCGTCAAATACCAGCGTCACATAGCCCGCCTCGGTCAGTCTTTCCGCATACACGGACTGCGCCTGCTCCTTGACGGAGAGCATGGGACCGGTGAGAACGATCGCCGGATAATCCTTGCTGAGATCAAAGCCCTCCGGCAAACGGAGCAGTCCCGCCATTCTTGTGTTCAACTGTTTGTTGATAAATACGACTTTTTGAGTTTCCATGATTATTTCCTCCTAAAAGGTATAAACTTCGGGTGCGGAAGTGAAAGAGCAGATCGCAGCGGTCGCTTTTTCAAAATAGAGCACTTCCATGATTCCGTCGTCTTCACTGTACATTCCGCGCAAATCAGGGTTGGCTTCCAGCATCGCAGTTTTAGCGGCTCTGCGGTCGTCGCGCACAAGCGTTGCCGTCAGGCGGATCCACTGTCCTTTGCTGTTCATGCCGGAGATCTCGACCTTCTGGTTCTTCACGATCTGGCTGTACACGTCCTTCTGATTGCTGGTGATGATATACAGTTTGCCGTCGTACTCCGCTACCGCGCCGAAGGGGCGCACTCTCGGCTGATCGCCTTCTGCCGTGGCAAGGTAGAAGACGCCAGCCTCTTTCAGAAAGTTCATTACATTTTTCATGAAACACACTCCTTATGTTTTTATTTTTATGGATTTAATCTCGCTGGTTAAAGTTTCCGTGTCCGGTATCCAGCCACTTCAACACTTTTCCAAGATAATGTCCGCAGAAAACGAACAGCCCCATGATCGCCATATAATCCAGAAAGAAAAAGACGATCGGTTCCGAAGGGTCCAGGAACAGAAAATGTGTCCGCAGAAAGAGGTATTCTCCGATCTGCCTGCGGATGAACGCATATACGCCGTATGCTGCTATGGCGATCGCACCTGCACGCAGTACCCAACCAGTTGTTTTTTTCCCATCTTTACCTTTTTGCATCGCACTGCGCATCACGTTCCAATGCAGTCCAATGTGCAGTGACATCAAAATGTAGTTCGCATAAGCGCATACCATGTGTACGCTCCGGGCAACCGAAGCGCCTTTGCGAATAGGAAGAAACGTGAACGCATGCTCCGACAGGATGATCCCGCTGATGGCAGACGCCAGGACGGATCCGATCAGCAGGAAGACAAGAACCGTCTGGAATATTCGGAAGCTTCTGTATTTTCCCTTTGAAAGCGCACCGAACCACTTCCTGTTCAGGATGTGATGGACGGTAAACAGTGCAAACATCGTGATACCGAGGATCTCATGCGTCAGTGTACCGATCAGAGAGTATGCCATAAGAGCGATCAGGACTATGGTCATTGCGATGTCGATTGTCATGCGCAGCTTCTTCATGATTGATCCTTACTCCGCTCTGAAAAACAGCGGCAGTGCGTTGTACAGGTATTCCATGACGGCATTATGATCGTGGTAGCCGCCGTCTTTCTGATAAAAGACGTAGTGATCCGGCGTGAAAAGATCCCTTGTCAGCATTTCATCCGCCATATCGATGGACTGGCTTTTCACGGTGTCATTGGTTCCCACAGCGTGGTAAATGAAATAGCCTCGCGTATCCAGGTTGTTGTCCTTCACAAGCTGCTCGATGTGATCCACATTCTTCTCGATCTGGAAATCCCCGTAGGTTCCGTAATACCAGCAGGAGCCACTCATAGGCAGGAAATACCGGATATAGTCATAGTCGTGGCAGAACTGCAGCCAGGTGGCGACCGATCCCAGGGAGAATCCGCCAAATGCCCGGTGATCTCTTGAGGCTCTCAGATCTTCATCCGATGCAGAGGCAGCGTAAGTGTGATATTTGCCTTCCACTGCAGGCATCAGATCCTTTTCAAATTCGTTATGGAAGGCACGAAAAGCAGTGATGGAACTGCTGAAATCGCGGTCGCTGTTGTCATGGTAGAAGGATGCTGAAACAAGGATCAACGGCGGTATATCCCCCTTTTCCATCAGGTTATCAAAAAGATTCCTCTGCTGCTCCGACGCGAAGTATTCACCGGCACGGCCGCCCCAGCCATGCATCAGATAGAGGATGTTATAGCGGGTATCTGTATCCTGCTCATCATAGCCGTAAGGCAGGTATACATAAGCTGTTTTCGTGATGTCCGCACCGTTACCCGCATAGTCCCTGGAAGCGTAGTCGATGGAAACAACGCTGCCTTTTTCGGATGCTGCAGAGAAATATCCGGAAGGGACACTCTCTGTCCATCCGGTCTGGTCGATTAAAGGGTTATTCTCATGCATACTTGTATCTGTTTCATCTTTCTCAACAGATTTCGTCTGACCGCCGCCTGCGGCGTCCGTGCTTTCCGCAATTTTTTCAGCGACAGAAGGCGGTATCTGTGCACGCGTTTCTCCCGGCTGCTGCCTGCAGGCCGCCATAACGAGCACGATACACAGCAGCAGGGCGATACTCCATACTCTATTCATAGGCACTCCTTTTCCGGCGGTCGCTATTCATGTTCGCCGAACAGCCAGCCCATAATGCTTTCGTCTTTGGCAAATGCCTGTCCGCCTATATGCTGATCCGTAAAACCACTGTCCGTGAAATACTTTTGTTTTTTGACGTCAAGCGTGACAAGTTCAGCGATTTCACTTTCTGTCAAGCCTTCCGCAAGATACAGATCATGCAGCTTCTGATAAGCGTCCTTCAGCGGCTGAGAGCCATAATAACTGTCGTCTTCCCCTGTGACCAGATAGACCGGCGTTTTTGCCTGTGCAAGCGCGGTCATTTCACCGTCCCACTGTGTGGCGCAGCATAAAAACGCAGTAAACAGTTCCGGCCTTTTTTCCATCACGAGAGATCCGGTTTCTCCGCCGCCGGAATATCCGTGCAAATATACTTTATCCGGATCAATGGTATAGTGGGTGAGAAAGTATTCTGTCAGTGCAATCGCCTGCTCGGCCGATGTTTCACCCCAGTCGTTCAGCTGCGGGGACAGGACGATCATTGCACTGTTGTACCGGATCGACTCTACGCCGAAATCCTCGACCATATTTGCGCCGACGCCTTGAAAATACAGCCCTTCCCAGCCCGGCAGCGTTACAAACAGCGCATACGGCTTGCTGCCGTCATAGCTTTTCGGGATATAGCTGGAATAATGGATATCTCCATGCTCCGGCGAATGCAGGATGTTGTTCTGGATAAAACCTCTCTGCATCTGCGTGCCGACCGTTATGCTGCCGGGCATGGGATCGGTCAGTCCAGGTCCAATCCTGCCAGCCACTTTTGCACGTCCTCCTGTGCCGCATCCGTCCGGCTGCCGGCAACAGGCAAACCGTCCAGCACGACGGCGCTCGGTTCAAATTCCGCGATCTCACGGTATGTGCCGCCGTCGCTCGATCCCGCGTGCGTATTAAACGGGACGATCGTCTTGCCGGAAAAATCGTAGGTGTCAAAGAACGTATACATCACCATCGGCAGCGTATACCACCAGATGGGATAGCCCACAAAGATCACATCATAATCCTCCGGATTGACGTCCAGCGGCAGGAATTCCGGACGCTCATCCGCATCGCGCTCCTGCTTCGCCTGATCCGCAGTGCCGTTGTAATCCGTCGGGTAATCCTTCACAGGTGTGATTTTGGCCATATCGCCGCCGACAGCTTCGTGAATGAACACGGCAAGCTGTTCTGTAGAAGCGTAATCACCCGCACGCGGCGTTGCGGAAGAAACCGCGTCGGATGTGTTGGTGTTGGCTGAGGAGAAGTAAACCGTCAGAATCTTTTTATCTCCCGTGTTCACTGCTTCAGACTGTGACGTGCCGCCGGCTGCGGTCGTTTGGTTTTTTGTGCTTTCTGCAGGTGCGGCGGATTTGTCCGCGCCGCACGCGGCAAGACCGCAAACGAAAGACAATGCGAGCAGGAGGGAAAGCAGCTTCTTCATATCAGATACACTCCTTCAATACGTCAATCAAGTATTGATCGTCAAATTTCTTGATGCACCCGCCGGTGCGGATCGTCGAACGCGCAATCGCCGCATAATCTGTGTCTTCCGGAATGCCCATCTCTGAGAGCGCGGTCGGCAGTCCCGCTTCGCGGATGAAAGCAGAAAGCGCATTGAGGAACGCCTCGGCAAGTTCTTTTTCCGTTTTGCCGTTCGGATCAACGCCCCAGACCTCTGTCGCCAGACGTGCAAACTGCGGCGCGGCTTCAGGCAGATAGCGCCGATAGAGCGCCGGGTGCAGCACGGCAAGACCCTGCCCGTGGTTGCAGTCCGTGTATGCGCCGAGCTGGTGTTCGAGCATATGGCACTGGAAATCGGTCGTTTTGCCGATCTTGAGCATTCCGTTCTCCGCAACGGCCGCCGCCCACATCAGCTCGCTTCGGACATTCTTATCCTGGGGGGTTTGTAATGTGGCGCGAATATTGCGGATGATGCTGCGCTGTGTCGCTTCGTTGAGTTCATCCGTGAGGTTGCCCGTGCGCGGTGTGCCCATGTATTCCTCCATGCAGTGTGACAGGCTGTCGAACGCGCCGCTCATGACCTGCAGCATGGGCATAGTCATGGTATACACCGGGTCGAGAATGGCAAAATCATAGAACGCGCCCCACAAAGGGGACTTCTGTTTCTTTTCTTCGTTTGTGATAACCGCGCCGTTGTTCATTTCCGCTCCGGTGCCGAACGCCGTAACGACGGCGCCCATCGGGATAAAGTCTGTCGGTGAACCGTGCTGCGCATATTCAAAATCCCAGATGTCCGCATCCAGCTTCGCCTGAGCGGAAATGATTTTACAGCAGTCGATCACCGATCCGCCGCCCACGGCAAGGATAAAGTCAATCCCGTGTTCTCTTGCAAGCGCAGCACCCTGCTGCACCTTGGCATACGTCGGGTTCGGCATGATGCCGGAAAACTCCGTGACCGTTTTGCCTGCATTTTGCAAAATGCTGCGCAGTTCGTCATAGACGCCGTTCTTTTTGATCGAGCCTCCGCCGTAGGCAAGCAGGACGTTTTGCCCGATGCGTTCCAATTCTTTCGGCAGCGAACGTGCCGCTGCCTGTTCGCCGAAGTACACCTGTACAGGGTACTTGTATGTGAATGCTTCCATTGTCATTCCTCCTTACGCGTTCAGTCCGTTCAGCCATGCGCGTACCGCCTCGGCGCAGCCCTTTTCCGCGTCGCGCATTTCAACGGGCAGACCTTCCAATACAGCGGCATTTGGTTCGAGCTTGCGGATCGTGTCGTATGTGCCGCCGTCTCCGGAGCCCATGTGGGTATTGAAGGGAATAATCGTCTTTCCGGAGAAATCGTACTTGTCAAAGAAGGTATAGAGGATCATCGGAAAGGTATACCACCACATGGGATAACCGACGTAAATGTGGTCATACGCGGCAACGTCGATTTTGTTCGCGATCGCCGGGCGCTGATCCTCGTCATGCTCCTTCTTTGCAAGCCTTGCCAAAGCGTTGTAGTGATCCCGGTTGCTGTCATAGGGAACGACCGGCTCTATTTCAACAAGATCCGCTCCGGTCTGCCTTGCGATTTCCTCTGCTACTGTCTTTGCCGTGCCGTAGACGGAAAAGTAAACCACCAGTTCTTGAGCCATTTTTACTCCCTCAATGTATCAGTTTAAGCCATGCTCGCCCAGCCAGTTTTCCACATGGTCAGCGATCTCTTTGTTATTTAACTCCTGGAAAAGGAAATGGCTGTTGCCCAAGAAGCCCTCTTCCGGCAGGTTAATTACAGTTGCATCGCCGCCGGCTTCGTTATATGCCTCAGAAAAAGCAACGCACGAATTTCTCGACATCTGCCAGAACGCGGTAGAGGCGATATCCTCCGGACCATTGTCAATATTGTCACCATAGTAGAAAATGATCGGAATTTTCTCTTCTAAATCCATGAATTTATTCCATTCATCCGGCATCATATCTTCTGTAGGCGCAAATCCCGGTTCGATTGCTACGATGGACGTTACATGATCTAATGCGACATCCCAACCGACAAGTCCACCCTGTGAATGGGTTACAAGGATGGCGTCTTTGCCGGTCATATCATAAACCTTCCGCAAAACTTCGTTCATAGCGTCTGCGATTACCGCTTGATCGTATTCCGCCGTGTTCGGCGTCATCTGGCGGAAGAACTGATCCTGCGCCTCGTCTCCCTCCGGAAACTGTGAGTTCTCGTAACGCTCCGGTGCGATGCGCCCGATACGGAAGTGCGTATACCATGCCTGATCGCCTGCCAAAGTATCTATCGGTCCGGTGGCTGTTTGCCCGGCTTCACCGCGCCTCGGCTGATCCACAAGAAACACACTGTGACCGGCTCTCAGGAAAATATCCGACCAGCCTTCCCGTCCGTCCGGCGTCGTCATCCAACCCATACGGGACTGTCCTGCGCCGTGTAAAAAAACGATGGGATTGCCGTTGTCATTTGCCGGAATCTGATAGAAAACATTTGCATGATCTACGTGCATTGTGTTTCCTGTTCGTGTCTCATCCTGCCAGTTCAGGGTTTCGTTATACGCACCGGGAATCGGATCCGTGACCGTTCCTCCGGCGGAGAACATACCCTGTGACGCAATCCGCAACGCGCCGTTATTGCTTTCCGTACCCGCTGCCGCATTGTCTTCTGTTGCTGCTATGCCATCCGTTTGTCTGCCAGCAGTTCCGCATCCGGCGGCAGCTATCAGCATCGCTACCGTCAGCAATAAGGCGAGTGTTCTTCGTTTCATCCTATTTTCCTCCTGTTACTTATCTTCCTTTAATTCCATAGCTGCGTATGCCGCCAGCAGTTCCGGTGTTGCCGTGTAGTAACGCACGCCCTTGTCTACTTTTGCGATCTCTGCCATCTCTTCATCGGTCAGTGCAAAATCGAAGATGTCGAAGTTGTCGCGGATGTGCGCCGGATTCTTCGAGCCGGGGAAAATGACGTTGCCGCTCTGTATGTGCCAGCGGAGGATGATCTGGGCGTTGGACTTGCCGTACTTCGCAGCCAGTTTGGTGAACACCGGCTCGTTAATCAGGTTCTTGTCCCCGTGACCGAGCGGATACCACGCCATCAGACCCATACCCGTTTCGGCAAGCACTTTCTTCAATTCCGTCTGCGGATAGTACGGATGCGCTTCCACCTGTACCACATGCGGCTTGATCTCCATGGCGTCAACAGCTTCCTGCAGCAATGCCTCCGGGAAGTTCGACAGGCCGATTGCTTTGACCTTGCCCTCTTTGTACGCCTTTTCAATGTTCCGATACCCTTCGCGCCAGTTGTCCGTCGGCTGGTGCAGGAACAAAAGGTCGATGTAGTCCGTGCCGAGCCGCTGCAGCGTTTCGTCGATCGCCGTTTCTTTTTCGTACACGGTCGGCCAGAGCTTTGTTACAAGGAAGATTTCTTCGCGCGGGACGCCGCTCTTTTTCATCCCTCTGCCTGTGCCGGATTCGTTCATGTAGCCGTTGGCCGTGTCGATCAGCCGCACGCCGCTTTTCAGCGCGCTTTCAACCGCTGCTTCCGCCTCTGCCGGGGACAGCATAAAGACGCCGATCCCTGCCATCGGCATTTTCATTCCGTTGTCCAAAGTGAAATACTCCATTGTGTCTGCTCCTTTCATCGCTGCAAGAAATGTTTGGTATGTGTATAGTATATTCGATTTCTACTTGAAAGTACAGTGCTTTTTGTGTATAATGGTATACGTCATACGAATACCATAGGAGGCAGAATATGATTGAAACGTATCTTTTGGAGCAGTTTGCCGCGTTCGCAAAATGCGGAACGCTCCTGAAAGCTTCGGAAGAACTGCACATCTCGCAGCCGACGCTCAGCCGTTCCATGAAAAAGCTGGAGGATGCGCTGGGCGTATCCATTTTTCATCGTGAAAACAGCAAACTGACACTCAACGAAACGGGAATAATCGCAGCGGAGTACGCACGAAAGGCGCTTGACGCGAATCAGGACATGATCGACCATGTGATCGCTTTTGACCGGGGTCTGCACACGATCAGCGTCGGCGCGTGTTCCCCGTTTCCGATCAATGCACTGATGCCAACGCTGCAGGAATATCTGAGCGGAAAAACCATTTCAACGGAATTGCGGGACGATGCGCATTTGATTGCGGGACTGAAAAACCACGGCTATCATCTGGCGATTCTGCATGCATGTCCGGCGGACAGCGCACTGTACTGCCAGCGCTATCTCGATGAGCAGTTATATATCTCCGTGATGGCGGATCATCCGCTTGCCGGGGAAGAGGACGTCACGTTCTCGGATTTGCAGGGACTTCGTATCCTGATGCCGGAGAGCGTCGGTTTTTGGATGCACATTTGTGAAAAGCACTTTTCACCATCCAACCTGCTCGTGCAGAGCAATGCGGACGCGCTGGGCGAGCTGATTGATGCGTCATCCCTGCCGTTCTTCAATTCCGACCGCATGATCGAGCTGGGCTATACGCCGCCCGGACGTGTGTTTGTCCCGATCTGCGATGCGGATGCAAGCGCGACCTACTGGCTTTGCTGCCTGAAATCCGTGCAGAAGCAGTACCGATCGCTGTTCAATGCCGTGCGCGGGGCGGCCATTACTGCACGTTCCGCACGCAGTAAGTAAAACACCTGATTGCATAACTGCAAAATTCGTCTGTCTCCAATGATTGTAAAACGCAAAAATGCCCTCCGAGCCGCACAGGATTTCTCCAAAATGCAGCCCAGAGGGCGTAACTATGTCCGTATTCACGTTTCCGGAATCTGCAGCGCCTGCCCGGTGTACAGCACATTGCTCTTGAGGCCGTTCAGCTTCACGATCTCGGTGTATCGACTGCCTTTGCCGAGGTACGTCTGTGCGATCTGCCAAAGCGTGTCGCCGTGTTTGACGGTGTACGTCCTGCCTGTGGTTTCCGTTTTTGGCGTGATCGCTTTGCCCGTGAGGGCGTTGTAACAGCATTTGGTCGGCAGAGAAACAGAAAATCCCCGCAACCCAAGAACGTGTGAATTCAGATTGCGGGAGTCACAATTTGTTTTGCCTATTTCAGTTCAACATTCCATCCTCCGGCAAGAAAGCGTCGGATAAGAACGGCATCCTTGAGGTCTGCAACGCCGTCGGCGTTGACATCGGCATTGCCTTCGTTGATTGTAACATTCCAGCCGCCTGCCAGCCAGCGTGTAATCACGGCAGCGTCCTTCAGATCCACTGACCTGTCCTCGTTCGCGTCGCCGGGAATGCGCCGGTTTGCATCGTAATACACGGAGAGCTTGTTGGTGGAAATCTCATACTTGAATTCGTAGACGCCGCCGACTGCGTTCAGCGTGCAGTCTTCTCCTGTTTTTGACAGCGTCAAACGGTTCACCGTGTTGTCAATTGACGTGTCGTCTTTGCCGTACCGATCGTCTGTGCCGATGTTTCGGATTTTGAATGTATAGGTTCCTGCAGGCAGTTCCCGCGTCAGCGTCAGAACATCCGCGTTCCCGGTTTTGGAAAACACGTCCGCGTCCGTCCAATCGTTGAATGAGCCGATCAGAGCATAGGTCGATGTGCTGAGGGACAGGGTTCCTGCCGTTTTGAACGTCACGGTATAGGTGCCGTCGCCGCCGTTTACAAATGTCAGGGTGCGGTAGGTGCCGTTGTCGTTGGCTGCGCCGATCACAGCTGCAGCGCCTGCTTTGGCGGACGGGTCCACCGTCACCGTATCGCCTCGCAGCGTCACAAATCCGTTTTCCGTTCCGTCACCCGCTGTCAACGTACCGTCCAGACTGACGGCAAAGGTCGTGACGGTATCGGAAAGCGTGATGGCAGCGCCATCCTTGGCAAGACCTCCTGCCGCATTGCTGCCGGCGGTGTTGTTGGCGTGCAGCGTCAGGCTCATGTCTTCAAAAGAATCGCTTGTGAGCGCAGACGCGTTGACGTGCAGTTTTTTGCTGTTGGAGGAAAAGCGCATCGTTACCGCCGTCCAGTTTCCGTTTTGCACGGTAAACGAGCTGTTTGCGCCCAGCGTCGTGATGTATTGGATGAAGGCAGAATCCGCAGCCGCATCCAGCACCAGCGCGTCACTTGCCGAAGCGCCCTGTGCATAATAATACAGCGTTTGTGTTTCAGTGTCATAATACACTCGTCCGGGTCGTGTGAGATAGTCGGTGCCGTTGGTCGGTTCGAGAATGCGGTATGTGCCGTCTGTCAGAGCCGATGGTATGCTTTCAGGCGGCGAGATCGTGTGCTCCTGTGAAGCAAGATAGAAGCTTGCGATCGGATTGTAGTTCATGCCGGTAACGAGCGTATCCCACTTGGAGAAAAGCCGCACTTCCCGCGTCACGGAAACGCCGCCGGGCATGACCTGCGTCTTGTTGCGCGAGCTGTCGCCCGTAACCAGGATATCTGTATTGCCCTTGACCATGGTCGCAACCGTGTCGATGTTCGCGTAGGTGATACCGTTCAGCCACGGCGGCGAAGCCGTTTTTCGGGCGTCCTCACTTGGGGTATTCTGCAGTTCACGGCAGACCGTGCCGAACGATTTTGTCAGTGCGCCGCCCGTGTTCGCATAATAATACGCGTACGCACGCATCCAGAGCGGACGGCGGGCGTTTTCGATCAGCGCGTTTTCGAGCGCATCCTTGGATTTGTATTGGGCTGCCAGCGCCGCGGCAACCGACTCCGTGATGAAGATCACGCGATGCGTGGCGGCATTCGCTTCCGAGGATGCACTGCCGAGTGCACCGAGATTTTTCTCCGTGACGTCCCACGCAATCACCTTCATGATCTCCTCCGGCAGATCGGTGGCGGGCGTGACGTTGTTGCCCCACATGGAAAACGATGTTGCAGTGACTACATTGTCGTTCAGCGCATAGCCCTCCTGTACATGGTGCGGCGTCCAGCCGACAGCGAGACACGCCGCGTCATTTTCGGAGAACACAAGCGGCTGGACGTTGCCGAACGCATTGGTGCGTTCGATCCCGGCAAGGTTTCGCAGGGCAAGCTCCATGAAACGGCCGATGCCGATGTTGCATTCCTCCGTCGTCATGCCCTGCGCGTTGTCCACGCCGATCTGGCGGGCAACAGGGCCGTTGACATACAGCATGGGGGTGCATTGTCCGGCGCGCAGCGAGTTGAGATAATCGTCGTCCTCCAGCGCTTCGGCAAACGCCATGCAGATCGGTAAATGCTCCGGCGCGCAGCCGGCCATGATCGCGTTGGCGGCGACCTGATACGCTTTGACCGCTCTGCCGTTCACCGTGGCAACCGTGTCCTGATAGGTATAGGCAGAATAGCCGAGAAACTTTTCGGCTTTGAGCTTGGTCGGCGGCACCACGGGCATCCCATCTGTCATGCCCTCTTGACGCAGATACGCTTCCACTTCCTCATACGTTCCGGTGAACAGCGGCGGATAGGACGCGTCCCGGCTGCTGTCCGGCGAGATGATCGGATAGCGGTTGTTGACCGGCTCGATCAGGTCATATTGATCCTCTAAAATATGCAGGCTTTCGTAGGTCGTGCCGTTTTCCTCAAAGGTCTTTTCGTAACCGTCCGGCAGTACGGCGGCGTGCGCGGCAAACATAGCGCTGACTGCCATACACAAGCACAGCAGTGCGGAAACCGTGCGCAGGCAGAACTTTATTTTCATCGTCATGCGCCTCCTCTTACTGCGGCAGATACGCTTCGGCAATCGGACGGTAGCCGTCCTGTGCCACAAGAGCGTCCCAGTTGCGCGGAAGGTTTACGTTGAACGAGCAGCAGTCGCCGCCGGGCATGATCTGAATCTGACTGCCCTCGTTTCCGCCGGTGATAACAAATCCCGTGTTGTTCGCGTCGACGGTCTGTGTGGTGTCGATCTCGTCATACGGCACAACGCCCTGCAGCCATGCGGGAGGCGGCGTTGCGGCCACATAGTCGCGCTCCACATTCTCAGTGGACGCGCCTTTTTTGATCGTGTTGTAGTGTTCGTCAAACGTGGTGTTCAGATGGATTTTGGAGCCGGTGTTCGCCCAGTAATGCGCATAGGTACGCATCCAGAGCGGCCGACGCGCCGAGTCGACCAGCGCGTCTTTCAGCGCCGTTTTGGAACTGTAGCCGCCCGCGAGCGTGGCAGCTGCATCTTTCGTGAGCCAGATCATACGCGCTTCACGCGGATTCGTATTGCCCAAGCCGTTCTGCTGCTTTTCCGTCACGTCCCACGCGAGCAGCTGCATCGCGTCTTCCGCGTCCGCCGTACCGACGGTGATCGGGTTGCCCCACGTCAGCGTGGAACCGCAGGTCACAACGCTCGTGTTCAGGTTGTAACCCTTTTCCACATGGTAGGGGTTCCACCCGACGTCCAGACATGCCTGCTCGTCCTCTGCGAAGGCAAAGGGCAGCATATAGCCGAAGGTGCCCATGCGGTTTTCCTTGATCTTGTAGCCTGCGAGATTGAGCATGGCAAGGGATACGAATCTGCCCAGCAGCTTGTTGGCCTGTGCGCGAATCATTCCGCTGCCCGATGAGAACCCGAGCTGACGTGCGATCGGGCCGCTGATGAGCACATACGGCGTCCAGCCGTGGGTACTGGCGAGCGACTTGTAGAAATTGCCGTTGGCAAAGCAGCGGACGACCGCAATGCACAGCGGCATATACTCCGGCGGACAGCCTGCCATGATCGCGTTGGCCGCAACGTGGTAGGCATTGATTTTGCGGTTGGCGGGCGGCACGTCCTGCACTTCTCCGCCGCGCAGATTCACAATATCGGTCGCGCCATACGTTGTGTACTGCAAATAGTATTCGATCTTCTCCCGTGTGGGCGGCACGACTGTCAGCCCGTCGGACATTTCGTTGACCTCGTAGAACTGCTGCACACGTTCAAAGGAACCGGTAAACACAATATCGTCATGGTTCGCACCGGTCACGTCTCCGGCGATGCGCTCCGCTTCGGCCTGCGTGATCGGCGTGGTCAAGGCGGTTACGATCTGCGGATACAGATTCTCACGCGCTTTGCGCTCCTGTACTTCGGTCGTGTCGCTGGCAAACGCGCCCGGATACGCTGCCGTGCGCACAACGGGAACGCCGCGGTTGTAGCCGGTGGATTCGATCTGCGGCACAAACGCCTCAGCGCCGACGACCACCGCCGGAATGCCTGCGTATTCTGCTGCTAAGCCGTTACCCGTTTCTTTCACTGTGCAGATGCCGCACCCGCAGTTGCCGGAGATTACGGCGTCGATTTGGTACTCTCGGAGTTTTTGCTGAAACTCCCTGGACTTGTCGCTGATGCTGTTGGGGTTGAACGTGCCGCTCTTGCCGATCTCCTCGGTCATATAATATGTCACGCAGCCGAAGTTTTCCTCCAAAAGATCGCGGAGCACGGCATGCGTGACCGATGCGGAGAAGCTGCCGCCGACCAAGGCGATCCGCTTGCCCTCGAGAGAGTTCAGCCGCTGCGGCTGTGTGATCGGCTCAATGGAAGACCCGGACGGAACAGGGGAGACAATCCGGTATTCGTTTTGTGCCGGTTCAGCATTGGAAGCAGCAGTCTCCTCCGCCGTGGAGCGGACGGCAGAAAAAGCAATCATACTGACCGTGCAGGACAGGGTCAGCAGCAAAGACAGAAAACGTTTCTCTCTGCTTGTTTTCATAAAACCGTTCCTCCTTTAAGATGCGTAGTACGGCACATCGGAAAAGAAAGCGTCCGCGAAAATCGAAGCCGAAGTTTCGTCCTGCGTAAAGCGCAGCACACCGTCTTCGCCGAGCGCGTAGCGGACAACATATTCCTTTTCAGCCGCCGTCACCGAACGGAACGTCAGCGTGCCGTCTTTTGCAGTATACGCATAGTACATCACGCGATCCAGCGCCAGATCCCTGCTCTCATAGCGGATGGTCAGAATGCCATTCTCCTGAAACGTCACCGTTTCGGTATAGGAAAGGGACTGCGTGTAGTAGGACAGCGTGCGCGCTTTCGTGACCCATGATGACAAAAGCGTGTCGTCAGTTTCAAAGGACGCATACGCCATTTTTTCATAGTCCGGCGCTTTGCCGCGGACAAACACGTACGCCTGCGCTGGCGTCGTCTTGCCCGTCTGTTCATCGGTTTGTTCCGGATAGGTGATCGTCAGCGTCGCCTTGTCAAAAAAGTGCGGCCGTTCGATCCGGTATGCAAGGTTGATCGTGCCGAGGTAGATGTGCGGCGTTCCGTCCTGCTCGGACAGCTTGTATCTGCCTTCCTCCACACCGCCGTCAAAGATGGTTTTGTAGGTGCCGTCACCGTAGCTGCCCGGTTTGCTGAATGTGTAGTAGACGCTTCCGGCTTGTTCCGCGTCTGCAATTTCGGGATTGACGATCATTTCCCAGTCGCCGCCGATCGACGGTTTTGCGAGGAAAGCAGCCGCAACGCCGCCTGCGGCAATCAAAAGGACAGCAATCCCAAGCGCAAGAATTCTTTTCTGCATCATTTTTATCTGCCTTTCCGACCGGAAGCTTTCATCATGCCGATTGCGCTTTTGATCAACCGGTGATAGCTTTCCTTGGCGTCAATAGACAAGCTGTCAAATGTGCCGAGCGATTCGAGAGACGCGAAGCCGTGTGTGACCACGCGCAGGACAACATAAAGGTTTTCCTTTTCAACCGGATCCTCCACGCCGTACTGCTCCAGAAGAAAAGCGATCGGCTGCGTAAAACGTTCCAGCGCTTTTGAAAAAACCGGATTTTCCATCCATCGGCGATCCAGAAAAAGGTCATATAAATACTTATGGTCGCTCCAAAACCGAAGAAACGCATCTCCTGCTTTTTCTGCGGCCGCATCCGGCGGCAAGCCGCAAATCTCGGTTTCAATATACGCATTGTATTCGTCTGCCGCACACTGCGCTACGCACGCAAGCAGATCGTTTTCGTTTTCAATATGGTTATATAACGCGGAAACGCGAACGCCGAGATGGGCGGCGAGACTGCGCAGGGAGAATGAATCCGCTCCGTTTTCGTCCATCATGCGAAAAGCCTCGGCCACAATCTTTTCACGGGATAGTGTTCTCTTGGACATCAGACGCTCCTTCGCCGACGGGTCGGGCAGTTTTTATATATTTATTCTAATATGAACAGCGTTCATTTGTCAAGAAAATGTTGTAATCACTTGCCGGAATGTGGTATGAATATCCTATTTGGTAATTTAAAGATGTATCCTAAAACGCAAAACGCCCGTCAAGTCAAGCGATTAAACCAGACCTGACGGGTTCTATATATTCGTATTTACTTTTCCGGGATCTGCAGCACCTGTCCGGTGTACAACACGTTGCTCTTGAGGCCGTTCAGCTTCACGATCTCCGTGTACCGGCTGCCTTTTCCGAGGTACGTCTGCGCGATCTTCCAGAGCGTGTCGCCGTATTTGACGGTGTGCGTCCTGTCTGCGGTTTCCGTTTTCGGCGTGATCGCCTTGCCCGTGAATTTGGGATCATGAACTTTTTGTTAAATATAATGCTGTAATTCTTGAAAGCCGTTTGACTTTATGGTATCATCCTAAAATGAATACCATTAGATTTCAACGATTTGTAATGCAGAATGCCTTATACTGCTTTGTATTAGTATTATGATTAAGGAGCACGACCTATGACACGAACGAAACTGGCAGACCGCAAGCTGCCTGACTATACGCGCGGTGAGGAGATCGCCAATATGACGACGCATATCGTCGGCGGCGCTTTCGGTGTGGCCACGCTGGCGCTGTGCACGATCTTTCCCGCCCTGAACCGCAATTACTGGGCGCTGGCCGGCGGCATCATCTACGGCGTCATGATGATCTTTCTGTATGCGATGTCCAGCATCTATCACGGGCTGGTGAAAGAACGGCTGAAAAAGATCATGCAGGTGCTGGATCACTGTTCGATCTTCGCCCTGATCGCCGGATCCTACGCGCCCATCCTCTGCACCGGGATCCGGGAACAGAATCCGCGTCTCGCGATCGCGCTGACGGTAATCGTGACCGTCGGCGTCGTGGTGGGCGTGACCTTCACCGCCATCGACTTCAAAAAGTACGCGCCGATTTCCATGACCGGCTATTTTGCCACCGGATGGGCGGCGCTGATGGCGAGCGGCGCGATGTACCGGGCATACGGGATCGGCTTTCTCGGCTGGCTGATCGGCGGCGGCGTAGCGTATACGGTCGGGATCATCTTCTACGCGAAAGGCGTAAACCGCCGCTATTTCCACAGCATCTTTCACGTCTTTATCCTCGCGGGGACGGTACTGCAGTTCGTCGCGATCTTCCGGTACTGCATCCTGCCGTGAACCCAAACGCCGCAGACGATCCTCTGCGCGCCTTATTCCACACAGAAGGGAAGCGATCATCATGGATCCTTTTTACAGCGTCAGAGATTTCGGAACCATCCGCGAAATGCTGAACCAGAGTCTCGCGCTTTTTGCCGACAAGCCCGCTTTTGAAGTCAAGAAGGGCGATATCCATTACGAACTGACGTATACGGAATACATGGAGCAGCTGAACGCCCTGTGCGACGCGCTTCTCGATATGGGCGTATACCGCAAAAAGATCGGCATTATTTCGGACAACAGATACAAGTATGTCTTAACATATATGACGGCAGTCTGTTCGGGCAAC
>JAFTEL010000170.1 GCA_017453685.1 Clostridia bacterium | reverse complement strand
CGTCAGCGTCAGCTTTTGCTCGCCGAGAGCAGCCTTGCAGGAAACCGGACGGGAGAAACGCGCGCGTATTGCTTCGCCGAACGCCAGCAGCGCCCGCTTATCGGCTTCGGGCAGCTTGCCCCTGCGGTCGGGACCGATGTTAATAAGCAGATTGGAACCTCTGCCCACGGAGTAATAATAGAGCCCCATGAGTTCATCGAGGCTTTTCACGGTGTCCTCGTCCGTTTCGCTGTAAAACCAGTTCTCCGCCCGCATGCGGCAGTCACATTCCGCGGGCAAAAACCGCGTTTCACCGTCGTATTCGACAAACAGCGGATTGGGGCTGTTCGCGACGCCGCGCTCGTTGCCGATCCACCGCGTATCGGGGTCCCACATGTTGAAAATGAGGATCGAGGGCTGGCACGTTCTGATCTCGCGGATGATGCGCTTGGTATCGTACTGATGACCCTCGCTGCCGCAGCCGTCGAACCAGAGGTAGTCGATCCTGCCGTAGTTCGTGAGCAGTTCGCGGATCTGATGGATGAAATAATCGTCATATTCTTTGCCGTCCATCTTCACGGAACCGAACTGCGCGGGCGAATAGTAAAGCCCGATTTTAATGCCGTACTTGCGGCAGGCGTCGACGAATTCACGCACCACGTCGCCGTGGCCGTCTTTCCACGGCGTATTCTTCACAGAATAGTCCGTATAGGCAGAGGGCCAGTTGGCAAACCCGTCGTGATGCTTGCACACCAGCACGGCGTATTTCGCGCCCGCATCGTGCACGGCGCCGATCCAGTCCTCACAATCCAGCTCGGACGGGTCAAAGGTTGACAGCGCCATCGGCTTCATATCCCAGTCCTTATGCCCTTCGTTGAAGGTGCGGATGCCGAAATGGAAAAACACGCCGAATTCCCAATCCAGAAAATCGAGCTGTTCTTTTTTGATATTCATGGTATTTCTCCTCACGCCAGTTCGATTTTCAGGCAGAGCGGCAAATCGGTTTCCGGCTCGCTTTTCAATTCGATCGAAAGACCATTTTTATCGTTTGCAAACGATTGGACTTCATAGCCGCCCAACACGGTCACGCCGCTCACACTGGTTCCGCAGCGATCGGTATGCAGCGATTTGATCAGAATATGCCGCGACGGCTTCATCTGAAACGCATACAGCACGCCCTGTTTATAAGTAAAGCGGAAATCGTGTTCGTCGTAGGGAACGCCGCCCTCGGAGAACATACCCGATTTCGGCTGATGATCGCCCTCTTTGTAGAACTTATACGGCACGGTGTCATAGATCCCCTCGCCGTTGACCCGCATCCAGGCGCCGAGTTCGGCAAGGACTTTGGTTTCTTCTGCGGTGAGCGTTCCGTCGGGCTTCGGACCGACGTTGAGCAGCAGCATACCGTTTTTGGACACGACGTCGATGAGCGTGGTGACGACCTCATAGGTCGATTTATAGGCGTTGTCTTTTCGGTAGCCCCAGGACTGTTTGCCGATCGCCGTATCGGTCTGCCACGGATACGGGAACACGTCGCCCAGCGCGCCGCGCTCGATATCCAGCGTCGCCGTGCCAAGCGCGAAGGCGTTGTGCTTATAGTCGATCGCCACCTCTTTGCCCCACTCCGACGCGCGGTTATAGTAGTAGGCGGCAAACTTTTTCAGATAGGGCTTGAAGCTCTCATTCTGAATCCACCAGTCAAAGAAAACGAGGCTCGGCCGATATTTGTCAACGATCTCGCAGGTGCGTACCAGCCAATCCTCCAGCCATTCTTGACTCGCGCCGACTTCATTGACGACGTCGCACGTGGCAGTCATCTCCGCGCCGAACTTCTCCTCATAATGAGCGGGCGCGTAAAAATCGAACCATTCGGCTGCGGGGTCGATATCGCTTTCAAACGTCCTGCCCATGTTCATGAAGAAATAGTGCTCCGCCCGATGGGTGGAGGCGCAGAAGGTCAACCCCTGCTCTTCACAGGCGGCTTTCAGCTCGCCCGCCACGTCGCGGCAAGGTCCCATCGCCCCGGCGTTCCAGCGGTTGAACTCAGTATCATACATCGCAAAGCCGTCGTGATGCTCCAAAACGGGCGTCACAAACTTCGCGCCGGCGTCTTTGAAGGCTTTGATCCAGTTGTTTGCATTGAAACTCTCCGCTTTGAACAGCGGGATAAAATCCTTGTAGCCGAACGATTTATGATCGCCGTAGGTTTTGAGATGGTGCTCGTATTCGACGCTGCCCGGCACATACATATTCCGCGAATACCACTCGTTGCCGAAGGCGGGAACGCTGTAAACACCCCAATGGATGAAAATGCCGAGCTTGCCCCGGTAATACCAGTCGGGCGTTTTGTAATCGGAAAGCGAAGCCCAGTTGTCCTTGTATTTCCCCTCGGCGATCACGTCGTCGATCTGCTTCAAATAATCGCTCTTTTGCATTTTGACACGACCTTTCCTTTCGGATCAATCCGCAACGACAGACTTTCTTTTTCCCTTTTTGTTTTTCGGATATTCGCGAAGGCGGATCACATAATCGAGATTGACGACGGTTTTCTCGCCGTTTTTCTCCAAAACAACGGCGTTGTCGACGACCTCTTTGATCACGCCGTCATAGCTGCCGGAGGCAACCGTGTTCAATAAGACGTCTTTGCCGACGTATCTTTTTGCGATCGTTTGCATTTCCATATCTCCTTTTTGTTTTTTGATTCGGGCTGCGATGTATTCATCCGTTTCTTTCCGCTGCCAAAACAGGACGAAAAGAACGATCATCAAAGGGAAAAAACTGATCCACCACGTTTGCATGGCGTTCACCTCCATTGATTCCGCTGAAAAGACGCTTTTCTGAATTACTGTGCTACTGCCAGTCTATCCCTCCCCCGCGCTTTTGTCAATGCTTCCCAAAAAGAATCGGCAACAAACGAGCTATTATTCAAATGTGCAAAAATTGCTTGAATTTATTTGCCCATTATGCTATAATCTTGCAGAAATGCGAAGGATCGACCGAACACATGCCGACCTTCGCCCTATCAAAAAAACAATCATCGGAGGAACTCATGAAAAACTATTTTGATCTCAGCGGTCAGGTGGCTCTGGTCACGGGCTGCTCCACCGGTCTCGGCGTTCAGATGGCGAAGGCTCTCGCCAATCAGGGCGCAAACATCATCGTCGTTGCCCGCCGTCAGAACATGATCGACGAAGTCGCCGCCTCCATCGCCGCGGAATTCGGCGTGAAGACGCTTGCGCTGCGCTGCGACATCACCGACACCGCGGCTGTTGAAGCCATGGTCGACGCCGCTCTCGCGGAATTCGGCCGCATCGACATTCTCATCAACAACGCCGGCACGGGCGCCGTCGCTCCCGCCGAGGATATCACGGACGATCAGTTCAACCATGAAATGGACGTCGACCTGTTCGGCTCCTTCCGCGTCGCGCGCGCGGTCGCCAAAAAGGCGATGATCCCCGCCAAATACGGCAGAGTCATCAACATCGCTTCCATGTACGGTCTGGTCGGCAACAAGATCGCCGGTTCGGCTCCCTATCACGCTGCCAAGGGCGGCGTGGTCAACCTCACCCGCGCTCTCGCGGCGGAATGGGGCAAATACGCCATCACGGTCAACGCGATCTGCCCGGGTTATTTCTACACCGATCTCACCCGCGACACGCTTAATTCCGACTTCTTCCAGCAGAACGCGAAGACCATGATCCCCGAAGAGAGATACGGCGAAGAGGGCGAGCTTGACACGGCGGCGCTGTTCCTCGCCTCCCCCGCTTCCGCTTACGTCACCGGCGTCAACCTGCCTGTCGACGGCGGCTACACGGCGATGTAATGATTTGAAAAACCGCTTCACCCCGCTGACAACACTGTCGGCGGGGTGATTTTCCATATCCAAGGAGGCTGTCAAAATGACTTGGAAAATCGCCAACGTCATCAACTTTTTCCGCGGCTGCGAACCGCGGAACGAGGATGATTCCTTTTTGATCACCACCGCGCAAAACGAGTTGGCGCTCTGCCGCGAATTCGGATTTCGCTCCACGGTGCTGCTGCAGTTTGACGCGCTGGAAATGCCGGATTACAGAGAACTGTGCCGTCAACACGCCGACGAGATCGAGGTCGGGCTCTGGCTGGAGATCGTGGAGCCGCTGTGTCTGCGCGCGGGGCTTCCGTGGCGCGGGCGCTACCCGTGGGACTGGAAGATCGACTGCAACATCACTGTCGCCTACACGCAGGAAGAGCGCAGGAAGCTGGCGGACGAAGCGTTCGAGGGCTTTCGGGATTATTTCGGCTATTACCCGAAGGTGGCGGGCTGCTGGATCATCGACGCCTTCACGCTGGACTATATCAACAAAAAATACGGCCTCGACGCCTTTTGCATCTGCCGCGACCAGTACGGCACGGACGGCATGACGCTGTGGGGCGGCGTCTACAACGGCGGCTACTACCCTTCCAAAACCAACCTCATCATGCCCGCCGTTCACAAAGAAAACCAAATCGACCTGCCTGTGTTCCGCATGCTCGGTCCCGACCCCATCTATCAATACGACGAGGGGCTCGGTTCGCCCGAGGAGCGGCAGGGCGTGGTCACGCTGGAGCCGGTCTACCCGTTCGGCGGCGGGAGTGAAAACTGGGTGGATAACTATTTCAATGAGAATTACGGCAGAGAACCGCTCAGCCACGCCTACGCGCAGTTCGGGCAGGAAAACTCCTTCGGGTGGGACAGCATCGGTCAGCCGCTGAAAATGCAGTTGAAAAAACTGCGCGCGAAGGTCGACGCGGGCGAGATCGAAGCGCTGACGCTCGGCGAAACGGGGCGGCGGTTTTCGCAGCGGTATGCCGAAACGCCGCCAAATTCTATTCTCACTCTCAACGACGGCAGAGAGGAAGAAAACAAGAGCCTGTGGTACTGGTCGAAGCGCTATCGGATCAATATCCTCAAAAACGGGCAAGACGAGGTTTGGGTCAGAGACCTTCAGCTATATGACGACGGCTTTTGTCAGGAATACCTGAATTCCGTCTGCCGCGCGGATCGCTGCTCGGCGTTCGCTCTGCCTATGGTGGACGGGTTCCGCTTTTCCAAGGATAACGTGCGCGCCGGACTGTACCCGACGGTGAATGGCGAAAGGATCAAGGCGAGCCGCTTTACCTGTGAAAAAATCGGCGAGAGCGCGCTGCGTCTTGATTGCGGCAGTATCATCTTCACCCTGCGTGAGGACAGACTTGAAATCACATTGCCCGCGGGCGGCGTGCTGGATTTCGTGTTCGCCGACGTGCCGCGTCTCCCCTACCGCGAACACGGGGAAAAAGAGATGAACATGGCGTTTGCCGATTTCACGGGCGAAGAATACCGTTACGCGGTGCGGCTCGATCGGGGCTGCTTTGCCGGCGAAGATCGACCCGCCGTGAAGGAAGAAAAAGGAAAAGTCATATTTGATTTCCGCTCATAATTTTTTTCGGAAGAATTGACTCTCAACCTAACTTCAGTGGTACGATACGCCCGAAAGATCTTTCAAACACCTGTTCTTTAGAGGAAGCAATAACGGAAAAGTCAGAGAGGAGGAGCGATTCGGGCATAAAAGGCGGGTGCATCATCGCTTTTTGTGCGAATTTCGAGTCGCGTTGCGACCATGCAAATCGGTGAATTCGCCAGGCTCTGCGGCGCCAACATTTCGCTGCTGCGGCATTATGACAAGCTGGGTCTGCTCAGCCCTGTGTATACCGACAGGGTGACGGGCTACCGCTACTATTCGCCCGCGCAGGCGGAGACGTTCCGCGTCATCGGCGAACTGAAAAAAGCGGGGTTCAGCCTCAGCGAGATCGAAATTATGATCGATCGCAACACTCATCAGGAAGAGATCGCCCGCTTCTTTGAGCAGAAGAAAGCCGAACTCAACGAAATGCTCAGCGCCCTTGAACAGGTGAAAAACGACATGAAAGGAAGAGATTTTATGAGCGAAGAAGAACTGAGATTCCACGAAGATATTGATTTTCCGTTTGTTGACGATTCGCAGGCCGTTGGCAAGTGGGCGGTGCTGGGTATCTGGAACAGCGTGGACGACTTTTATCTGGGCAAAGAGCCCGACGACACGTATTACGACGGGGATATCCCCGAGCTCTATTTCCTGCCCGGCGGCGAGGAATACTGGGGCTTACGTTGGACGAAAGGAAAGCTCCTGAACAACTGCTATCTGGATCAATACGCGGAAAACTATCGGATCGAAGAGATCGACAATGAAACCTATATGCTGATTGATCACAAGAACCACGAATACCTGGTGAGCGGCAAGACCGACCTGCTGGTGCTCAAAAAGCTGGACAATACTCCCTACTCAAAATGGGACATCGGGATCAAGGACGATATTGATATGCCTTTTGTCGACGACCCCGCCATCATCGGCAAGTGGAAAACGTGGGGCTTTCTCGGCGCCGACGAGGACTTTAACACGGAAAAGGAAGACGAAGAAGACCAATACTGGAAAAGCGTGGAATTCTTCCCCGGCGGCCACGTGACCAGCGTGTATGAGGACGAAGTGATCGAGGGCGACGAGAGGCAGACGTGGACGAAAGGCTACCTGCTGCGCAAATTCAATTGCAGTGCCTGCGCCTATGAGATCCGCACCGTGGACGGCGTGGATTATCTGGTCGTCGAATGGAAGAGCGGCGATTACCGCTGGGGTCGCTTCCCCACCAATTACTACACCTTCGTGCGGGATGAAAAGGAATAACACCTATAAAAAGATAAGCTCTGCCTTCTGACGGGCAGAGCTTGTTTTTTTGAGTGATATTACTGCAGCCATTTGCGGTTCATTTCGTCGCGTTCCTGCTGCGTTTCGCACAGGCTGAACGCGTCATGCGACTTGAAGCGGGAAACGATCACGTCAAGCGGCTCCGGCTTGTGGTAATAGAAGCCCTGCGCCAGTTCGCAGCCGACTTCCCGCACGAACGCGAGGTGCTCTTCCGTTTCCAGCCCCTCGATGAGAACGTGAACGCCGATCTGCCGCGCCACGTCGACCAATTCTTTCAGAATGAGCCGGTTGATGCCGCCGTGGTCATCCAGATGCTTCAGCAGCTCCAGATCGCACTTGATCATATCGAAATCGAAGCGACTGAACACGTTGAGGGCGGAATAACCGCTGCCGAAATCGTCCAGCCAAAGCCCGTAGCCGTTTTTGCGAATCTGCTCTAACTGCTCCTGCAGCTTGTCCGGGCCGACCGCCAGATCCTGCTCCGTGACCTCCACGATGAAAAGGCTCTTGTCCACGCTGCCCGCGAGCTCGCACTTGTCATAAATGCGATTCATTTCGGCGACAATATCCGCATGGTCAAAATCCTGCTGGGAGAAGTTGACGGAGACCGGCACCAGCGGCAAGCCGACTTCATAGCGGCGCTTCGCCTCGCGGCAAACCTGCTCGAACATATAGAGATCGAGCTTGTAAAGCTGATGATATTTGCGCAGCACGGGAATAAAATCATTGGGCGGGATCACACCGTGACCGGGATCGACCCAGCGAGCCAGACCCTCAAACGCGGCGATCTTCCGATTTTCAATGCGATAGATCGCGTGATAAAACACTCTGATCCAGCCTGCTTTCATCGCCTTGTCAAAGTTTTCCACGATATAGCGGCGCTGCCAATACTTATCGTCCACCGCCTGCGAGAAGAACTCCACTTTTCTCGTCATGTCGTTGTCGATGAGCTTGATCGCGTGCTTGGCGTGATCCAGCGCCAGGTTCAGCGTCGTGCCGCGATCCACCGGACAGACGCCGGAGCGGAAGCCGAGCGTGTTGCCGTCGGCTCTGTCGCGAATGATGCGGTTCGCTTCGCAAAGCCTTTTTTCGATCTCCGCCGGATCGTTCTGCGCGGAAATCATGATAAAATGGTCATCCGCGCCTCTGGCAACGAGCGCCTTGGGGAACAGCTTTTGCAGCGTTTCGGCGATCAGGCACAGCAGCCGGTCGCCGCCTTTGACGCCGTATTGGTTGTTGTAGGACTGCATGGAGTCAATGTCGGAATAGACCACATACGGGGTTTTCCCGTCCGCGCGCACGGCGTTGACCTTCTCTTCGCCGAATTCATTCAGATAGTTGATATTGGGCAGCTCGGTCAGCGGATCGGTGTAAAAGTGATCGCCCTGACGCAGCGCGTACATTTCCATGTTCTCGCGGGTGATCTCCTGCGTTTTGGAGAGGTTGGCGTAGCTGATCACGGCGAGCTCCGTCCCGTCCGGCATGGTCTGCCACTGGCCGAGCCCGTGAATCTGAACGTAGCGCTCGTCGCTCGTTTCAACCTGCGATTTTGAGTCGACGGGCGAAAGACGGCAGCGGAACACAACGTCATAGGAACCGCGATGATGCAGGAAATCATCGCTGATCTGCACCATCACGCCCACGTCGTTCGGATGCATCCGCTCAAACAGGCCGATACTGAGCCAATTCATCACGCCTTCGCGGCTCATGCCCGTGTTGCGGCAAAAGCCGTCCGACACCAGAACCGGCACGGCGCGGTCGTCGATATTCTGATAAAATACGAAAGAGATCGCACTGCTTTCATAGGCCTTTTTCAAATCTTCCGGAAACTGATACATCATGTCGTCCTCTCTGCGTTATTTCACGCATCGTCTGGCAAAAGGTTGGTGTTTCAGACTGTCGCGGGTGTATGACCTATGCTTTGATCCGCGCTTTGTGTTCATACATGAGCTGATCCGCCCTGGCAAAGACCGCTGCGACGTTTGGTTCGCCATCGTAGCGCGCCATGCCGCAGGCGATCTTAACGCTGTTCTCGGTTTGGTTCGCGGCGTCCATCTGCGCCAAAAGCGCGTCAACGTGCTCATAATCGCGCCCCTGGCAGATCACCGCGAATTCATCGCCGCCGATGCGGAACACCCTGCTGTGCTTGAAAACGTCGCAGATCGTGGTGCAGGCTTCGCGGATGTAGTGATCGCCCGCCTGATGCCCCTGCGTATCGTTCACGATCTTTAAGTCATTGATATCGCAAACCACAACGGCAAACGCCACTTCGTCATGATTCGCGATCTGCTCGTTCAGCTTCTTTTCGAGTTCACCGTAGGCGTATTTGTTCTTCACGCCGGTGAGCGCGTCCTTCGACGCTCTGACCCGCGCGGCGGACAGGCTGCTCGCAAATTCCTGCTCCTGCCGCACCTGCGCGTCAACGTCCATCAAACCGACGATCAGGCTGTTCTTTCCGTCCTCTTCGACCATGGCTGCCTTCAGCTTGACATAGGTCGGAGAGCCGCCGATGAGCAGGCGGTAATCTATCACGAACACGCCGTCCTTACGGATCGTGTCAAGAACGTTTTCTTTCGTGAACAGGGAAAGGAAGAGGTCCATATCCTCGGGATAAACGGCTTCGCGGCCGTTGGAACGCGATTTTTCGAAGAAATCCTCGCCATGCTTTTCAATGCCGAGCTTTTCAAAGTCGGTCGAGGTGTCATATTCCGAATAGCGATCGTCCTCGGGATCGACAACGTACAGCACGAGGAGGTTTCCGGTCAGGGCGCTCAGGCGCAGATAAGTTTTTCGTTCCTCGCTCGCCAGCTGCGCCGCCATGTGATCCCTCACCTGCGCGTCAACGTTCGTGATGCCGATGATCATGCGGTTCTCGTCGCCGTTCAGGCAGGTCGCCTTCAAGCTGACGTAGGTCGGCGCGCCGTCGATCAGCAGACGGTACTGCGTGATAAACACGCCGTTCTTTTTGATCTCGCTGAGGATGTTTTCTTTGTTCAGCACTTTCAGGAAACTTTCCCGATCTTCCTTGTAGATGACCTTGTGCGCGTCCTTTCGGGCTTCGTTAAAGAAATCCGTTCCTTTGTTTTCCGTTGATCGGCGTTCCCCGCCGGTCACGGAGCCGTACTCGATGAATTCGTCCGTTGCCAGATCGATGTAATACAAATCGAAATACTCTTCCGACAGCGCGTTGATCATGTTCTCATACACCGCGCTCTCGCTCAAAGCCTGCTGATAAGCGGCCTTGGTCAGCTCGTTCTCGTGCCTGATCTTCTCAACTTCCGTCACGTCAACGGACATGCCGAGCAGGCAGAGCTTGCCGTTGGCGTCGTAGAAATTCAGCTTCGTCGTGCGGAACTGACGGGGGTTGCCGAGAGCGTCGGCAACATTCTCATAAATGATGTACGGCTCATCCATTTCCAGCGCCTTGCGGTCATCCGCGACGAAATGAGCCGCAGTCGCCCGATTGAACAATTCAAAATCCGTCATCCCGACGACATCGACGGGAGAAGGCACATCCGCATATTCGGCAAACGCTTGATTGCAGGCAAGATACGCCCCTGTTTTGACGTCTTTGGAAAAGCTCAAAACAGGCATATTGTCCAAAAGAGAGGTGATGGACTGCTTCAGTTCGGCGATTTTCGTCGCTTCCTCCAGACCGCGCCGAAACGCCTCTTTTTCATCGCCGATAATGAAGGTGTGCAGCAGGCACGTGCCCAGCATGTACGCGATTGCGTAGAGCGGCCAATACGCGTACCAAATCTGAATGACCAAGAAAACGGCCATGACCAGACCGAAAAGAGACAATGTGCGGTATTTGAGCCGTTTTTCCGACTTGTGCGAAAGATATAGAACAAGGGTATAAATCGAAATCATGAACAGCAGCAGAATCTGAACGACAAGGATCACCGTTCTGAGCGGCAGCTCCTGATATCGGCACGCGTCATCGACCACAAACAGGATCGGCTTAAACGTGTTGATGATGACCAGCGCCGTGACAAGTACTGCAAAGATGCGCCCGAAATTCAGCAATATGCGCCCGAATCGTTCTCTGTCGTCCAGATACGTCACGGCGAACTTCGTCCAGAACATCACACTGACAGCCATGGCGACAAAATAGACAGAGGTGTCAATAAACAAAAGAAGCGAATGTTTGCGGCTCTCGATGATGCCCCAAAGAATATCAGTGATATAATACGCGAAAACCGTATACAGGAAATGCCTGTATACGACCCAGGCAGGCTGATCAAAAGCCCCGTTCCGATTCAGAAGTACATCCTGGTTTTCGATCAGCAGAATCAGGACGGCAAGGATACCGATAACCGAATATATCACGACGCTCCCCCCTTTTTTGAGATCAGGCTGCTGTCTGATCCATCAAATCACAAACGTTTCATATCATGTCAGAAACAATTAAAAACTTTTTTATCAGTATAGCACAGCTTTTTATTGATTTCCACCTAAAAACAACATTTTTATATTGTTATCGAAAATAAACGGCAGCGGTCGCGAAGAAAAAAGATCCTCCCGCCAAAAAGCAGGAGGACGTTGAATCAACGGTATATTAGGTTCAGCGACCGGTGGCGGAAAGCATGGCAAACGGCGTTTTGAAAATGATCTTCAGATCGCCCCAGGTGGTGCGGTTTTCAATGTAATTCAAATCCATTTCGACCCACTGGTCAAACGGAATATCGTTGCGGTTGTCGGCGATCTGCCAGTCGCAGGTGATGCCCGGCGTCACGATCAGACGCAGCTTCTGGTAATCGGAATATTCCTTCACTTCATCGGGCAGCGGCGGACGGGGGCCGACCAGACTCATATCGCCGCGCAGCACGTTGAACAACTGCGGCAATTCGTCGATGGAAAGCTTGCGGAATATCTTGCCCAAACGCGTGATACGGGGATCGTCCTTGATCTTGAACACGGGGCCGTCCATCTCGTTCTGCTCCATCAGCTCCGCCTTGCGTTTGTCGGCGTCAACGTACATGGTGCGGAATTTATACATATAGAATTCTTCGCCGTGGCGGCCGATGCGGATCTGTTTATAAAACGGGCTGCCGTGCGGATCGTCGATAAAGATCGCCGCCGCGATCACGCATATGGGGATCGCCGCGAGCGTCAGGATAATAGACGAAACGACAATGTCAAATCTCCGCTTTTTTCGCCAGTAAGAGCGAAAGGATTTGTTTTCCAGCAGTTCTCTCAGCCTTTTTTCTGTCGCTTCATCGATCTTTCCCTGTTCCAGATATGCCATTCTGTTTCGACCTCCTGTTCCTAAGATGTCAGGTCAAAATGCGGCGAAATAGCCGCAGCAGTCAGCGTATAAAACGCATATATAGACAAATTCTATGATCTTAAATTATAGCACACAATTGGTTGTGTTGCAAGATTCTCCCTGAAATTTCTCTGAATTTTTTGGGAAAAGAATCATTCCGACAGGTTCAGGAAAGCATTTCGTTGAGCTTGCGTTTGATTTTGGAGGGGATCATGTTCTTGGCAGCGCGGATGAGGTGCTCCTTGCCGTGCTTTTTGTAACCCTCTTGGAACGCGGCGTAACCCTTTTCGATATACCCGTCCCGCAGGGTCTCGTGTTCGGGCGTGGGAACGCTCGCGCTCGTCAGCTGCTTGTTGCGCTTCTCCGCGCTCTGCCGGTCGGACGGCGTGATCGACAGCGTACTTTCAATAGAAGCAAGCCATTCTCTGCCCTTTTCGGTGTTGACCAGCAGGCAGGAAACGCCCAGATCGGCGTCGACGCTGCCCATTTTGTCAAGCAATTCCTGCCGCACGCCCCAGTAATCGCCCAGCGTGACGTCCCCCTGACGGCCTTCGGACGGAAAACGGCAGTGATAGCAGCTCTCGCGGTAGACTTCGCCTTTGAGAAAGTAAAAATAATATGGCGACGAACCCGCGTCATACTTGGTTTTGGCGCCGCTGAGGGTCACGGAACCCTTGACGCCCCAGCCGTACTGCTTATCGCGGAAGCGGACGGTCCCGATCTCGTCGAGCCTGCCGTCGGAAAAGTTAGCAAGATCGTCGCGCAGCATTTTCATGCTCGGCACGCCGTGGCAGACGAGATCGGCGGTCAGAAGATTATCATATGGTTTGCCGAGATACGCTTTCAGTCCGGCGATCTGGCACGGGGTGCCGACGTAGAAGACGGTTTTGCCGTCCTTCAGCAGCTTTTCGGCTTGGCGGAACGCGTCGCCCGTCGCGCTCTGCACATACTTGGAACCGCGCAGCTGAGCCAACTGCGCCGGATCGTCCACGCCGATGTGCGCCACGGTGAGCCCGTCGACCCACGCCGCGCCAAACACCGCGCCGCCCTTGGCCAGAACCGCGTTTGCCAGCGCGGTAAATACACCACCGGAGGACGAATCCATGAGGGCTTCGCGGTCGCGGATCGCCGCGGCATACACAGCCGAATCACCGTTTGCGCCTTTGAGCTTTTCGGCAAATACGCACACTTCAGTGCACTTGCCGCACTGCACGCAAAGCGATTGTTCCACGGTGGGATAGAGAAAACCGGCTGCATCCTCTTTCATGGTGATCGCGCCGCGCGGGCAAATGTTGACGCAGGCGCCGCAGCCGCAGCACTGTTCGGGGCGTTCAATGGAAATACAATCTTTCATAATTCCTCCGCTCGTATAAATCAAACATT
>JAFTEL010000014.1 GCA_017453685.1 Clostridia bacterium | reverse complement strand
TAGGTTTCGCTGATATACACCGGGTGGTGTAAGCAGGAATCCGCGCCCGTGTGGCAGGCGGGGCCGTCCTTTTTGACCACGATGGTCAGCGCGTCCCTGTCACAGTCGGTCGTGATGGAAACGATGTGCTGATAATTGCCGCTGGTCTCGCCCTTGAGCCACAGCTTCTGGCGGCTGCGGCTGTAGAAGCAGGTCAGCCCCCTGTGCATGGAGATGTCAAGGCTTTCCCGGTTCATGTAAGCGACCGTCAGCACCTTTTTGCTCACCGAATCCACAATGACGGCCGGAATGAGCCCTTTTTCATCGTATTTCAAATCATAAATCGTCAGCATGCTCAGCACCTCACAATAATATTATTTCTCGCCAGTTCTTTTTTCAGCTCCGGGATCTCGACCTCGCCGAAATGGAAGATGGAGGCGGCCAGCCCCGCGTCGACGGTGGGCAGCTTGGTGAACAGCTCCACAAAATCCTTAACGCCCCCGGCGCCGCCCGAAGCGATGACCGGCACGTTCACGGCGTTGAGCACCTGCTCAAGCATTTCCAGATCGAAGCCGTTCTTTACGCCGTCGGTGTCAATGGAATTGACCACCACTTCGCCCGCGCCGAGCGAAACGCCCTTTTTGATCCATTCGATCGCTTCCATGCCGGTGTTTTCGCGCCCGCCTCTGGCAAACACGCGGAACACGCCGTCCACCCGCTTGACGTCGGCGGACAGCACCACGCACTGGTCGCCGTAGCGCTGGGCGGCGCGGCGGATGAGGTCGGGGTCGCGGATCGCGCCGGAATTGACGCTTACCTTATCCGCGCCGCAGGTGAGCACCCGCTCAAAATCCTCCACGGTGTTGATGCCGCCGCCCACGGTGAGGGGAATGAAAATCTGCGAGGCGACGTCGCGCAGAATGTCGGTGAACAGCTTCCTGCCCTCAAACGAGGCGGTGATGTCGTAAAACACCAGCTCGTCCGCGCCGCAGCGGGAATAATACCTGGCCAGATCGATGGGGGAGGAGACGTCGCTGACGCCCTCAAAATTCACACCCTTGACCACGCGGCCGTTGCGCACGTCCAGGCAGGGGATGATGCGTTTGGTTATCATTTCGCCACCTCGATTGCTTCCTTCAGATCAATGGCGCCCGTGTAATAGGCCTTGCCGATGATGGCGCCGTACAGGTTCATTTGTCTGAGCGCTTTCACGTCGTCCAGGCTGCTCACCCCGCCGGAAGCGGTGATATCCATGGTGAACTGCTCGGATAATTCCTGGTAAAGCGCTAAATTTGTGCCCTTCATCGCGCCGTCCTTTGAAATATCGGTGCAGATGATATTTTTGACGCCGATGGCCTGCATTTGCCGTAAAAATTCTTCCAGCGAAAGGGCGGAGCGTTCCAGCCAGCCCTTGATGGCAATGAATCCGTCCTTCACGTCGGCGCCCACGGCGATGCGGCTGCCGTACCGGCTGACCGCCCGCTCCAGAAAGCCGCGGTCGTTCACCGCCGCCGTGCCCAGGATCACGCGGTCAACACCGCTGTTCAGATAGCGTTCCACGGTCTCCATGCTGCGAATACCGCCGCCGATTTCGGTGAACAGGGGCGTGGTCTGCGCGATCTGCGTTACGATGGCAAGGTTCGGCGTAGAGCCGTCCTTCGCGCCCTCTAAATCCACCAGATGAACGTGCGTCGCGCCGCAGCGTACAAAGTCGCGGGCGATCTCGATGGGGTTCTCGCTGTAGACCGTCATGTTGGCGTAATCGCCCTTGAGCAGGCGAACCGCTTTCTTTTCAAATAAGTCAATGGCAGGCAAAAGTATCATGCTTGTTTCCTCCGTCAGCCCTCGCAGAAGGCGCGCAGAATGCTCAGCCCGACCTTGCCGCTTTTTTCCGGGTGGAACTGACAGCCGCAGACGTTGCCCTTCTGCACGGCTGCGGTCAGCTCCTTGCCGTATTCCGCCGTGGCGATCAGGCTCTCGTCACAGTCCGTCGCGTAAAACGAATGCACAAAATAAACGCAGTCGTTTTCACGGATGCCGTCAAACAGGGGGGATGGTTTGACGAAATGCAGCGCGTTCCAGCCGATGTGCGGAATTTTCAGCCCGGCGGGGATGTCGCCCTCCATGCCGACGATCTCGCCCTTGAGCAGCCCCAGCCCCTTGTGCTCGCCGTATTCGTAGCTTTTTTCAAACAGAAGCTGCATCCCCAGGCAGATGCCCATCAGGTCTTTGCCGTTGGCCGCTTCCTCACAGATCACGCGATCCAGTCCGGTGTTCCTCAGCTTTTCGGCGGCGTCGCCGAAGGCGCCCACGCCGGGCAGGATCAGCTTATCCGCCTGCCGCAGTTGATCCGCGTCGCCGGTGACCATGGCCTCGGCGCCAACGCTTTTCAGGGAGCACAGCAGCGAAAACAAATTGCCTACGCCGTAATCTACGATGGCGATCATTTACAAAACCCCTTTCGTGGAGGGGATCTCATCGGCAAATTCCGGGTCGATGGCGACCGCGTCCTTGAGACTGTGCGCAACCGATTTGAACGCGCCTTCGATGATGTGGTGGGCGTTTTTACCGGCAAGCTGGCGCAGGTGCAGCGTGATTTTGCTCTCGCGCACGAACGCAAGCCAGAATTCCTCGCACAGCTCGGTGTCGAACGTGCCGACCTTCTGCACGGGGATGGCCAGCTCATAGCACAGCGTGTCGCGCCCGGAAAGATCGACCGCGGAAAGAATCAGCGCCTCATCCATCGGCAGCAGCTTGTCGCCGTAGCGCACGACGCCTTTTTTGTCGCCCAGCGCTTCGGCAAACGCCTGCCCCAGCGTGATGCCGACGTCCTCCACGGTGTGGTGGTCGTCAACCTCCACGTCGCCCTTGCAGAAGATGTTCAGGTCGAAGCGGCCGTGCCGCGCAAAGAGCGTGAGCATATGATCCAGAAAGCCGCAGCCGGTCTGAATGTCGCTTTCGCCCGTGCCGTCGAGGTCGAGCAGAAGGCGCACGTCGGTTTCGCCGGTGGTTCGCTTCAGTTCAACGTTTCTCATGGTTTTGTCGCCTCCGTTATCTCCGTGATCGTTTCGATCAGGGTTTGCATTTGTTCTTTGGTGCCGATGGTGATGCGGTTGAAATTGCGCAGCCTGTCCTTGTCAAAATGCCGCACTAAAATGCCGCGTTCCTTGAGCTTCAGGTATAATTCTTTGCCGCCGATTTGCGGGCTTTCGGCGAACACAAAGTTCGTTCTGGAATCGAGCACGCAAAAGCCGAGCGCCCGAAGCTGCTCCGTCGTCCACGCGCGGTTTTCGATGATGATTTTGCAGTTATCCATATAATAACCGTTTTCTTCCAATGCCGCAACCCCTGCGGCGTCGGTCAGGCGGTTGATGTTGTAGGGGTTGGTGGAATAGCGCAGGGTATTCAGGTCGGCGATCAGCTTTTTGCTGCCGAAGCCGAAGCCCAGCCGCGCCCCCGCCATGGAGCGGGATTTGGAAAAGGTGCCGACCACCAGAAGGTTCTCATACCGGTCGAGCAGCGTCACGGCGCTTTCGCCGCCGAAGTCGACGTAGGCCTCGTCCACGATCACTACGTTGTCGGGGTTGCGTTTTACGATGCGTTCGATGTCTTCCAAGGGCAGATAAAGCCCCGTCGGCGCGTTGGGGTTGGCGATGACGACGGTCTTGTGAACGCCGACGTAATCCGCCGGGTCGAGGCTGAAATCCTCCTTGAGCGGGATCTCGGTGAAGGGGATGCGGTTGACCTGTGCGAATACGGGGTAGAAGCCGTAGGTGATATCGGCGAACGCCAGCGGATGCTCCTCGTCGGCAAACGCCATAAAGGCAAAATTCAGCACCTCGTCCGACCCGTTGCCCATGACGATCTGATCCGGGTCAAGGCCGTAAACCTCCGCCATTCCTGCGCGCAGCTTCACGCATTCCGGGTTGGAATACAGTTCCAGTTTTCGGCTTTCCGCTTCTACCGCTTTGGCCACGCCCGGGGAGGGCGGGAACGGGGATTCGTTGGTGTTGAGTTTGATATAGCGGCGGTTCTGCGGCTGTTCGCCCGGGGTGTAGGGCGTCAGGTTCGCATACCGCGCGGAAAAGAATCGGCTCATAGCTTTTCAAAGCGGACGACGGCGCTTTTCGCGTGCGCGTCCAGCCCCTCCTTTTTGGCAAAGGCTGCGACCTTATCGCTGACCGCCTTGAGCGCGTCGGCGGTGTAGTAGGTATACTGGGATTTCTTCACAAAGTCGTCGACCGACAGGGGCGAGGAGAACCGCGCCGTGCCGCCGGTGGGCAGCGTGTGGTTGGGGCCTGCAAAATAGTCGCCCAGCGCTTCAGGGCAGTTTTTGCCCATGAAGATCGAACCCGCGTGCTTGATGCGGTCGAGGTAATCAAACGGGTTATCAACGCAAAGCTCCAGATGCTCGGGCGCGATCTCGTTGGCGATGTCGATGGCGAGCATGAGGTTATCCTGCGCCACGATGATCTTGCCGTTGTTGTCGATGCTCGGGCGGGCGATGCTTTCGCGCGGCAGGAGCGGCAGCTGGCGTTCCAGTTCCGCCTGCACCGCGAGGGCGAAATCGTAGCTGTCCGTCACCAGAACGGCGCTGGCGTTCTTGTCGTGCTCCGCCTGCGAGAGCAGGTCGGCCGCCACAAAAACGGGGCTGCAGGTGCTGTCCGCCACCACCAGAATTTCGCTGGGCCCCGCGATCATATCGATCGACACCAGACCGAACACCTGCTTCTTGGCTTCCGCCACGAAGGCGTTGCCGGGGCCGACGATCTTGTCCACCTTCGGCACCGTTTCGGTTCCGTAGGCGAGGGCGGCGACGGCCTGCGCGCCGCCGACCTTGAAAATGCGGTCAACACCCGCGATCTTTGCGGCGGCTAAAATTTCTGGGGTCACGGTTCCGTCCGAACGCGGCGGCGTGACCATTACGAGCTGTTCGCAGCCGGCGATCTTGGCGGGAATGCTGTCCATGAGCACGGTTGAGGGATAGGCCGCCGTGCCGCCCGGGACGTAGAGCCCGACCTTTTCAATGGGCAGAACCTTTTGCCCGATGATCACGCCGTTCGTTTCGTTGATAATGAAGCTGCTGCGCTTCTGCTTTTCATGGAAAGCGCGGATGTTGGCGGCAGCTTCTCTGAGAATGGCAAGAAATTCATCTTCGACCGCGGCAAAGGCCTCTTCGATCTCCGCTTCGCTCACTTCCAGCGCGGGCAGGCGAACTTGGTCGAATTTTTCGGTGTAATCGAGCAGCGCTTTGTCGCCGCTTTTCTTCACTTCGGCTAAAATTTTCGCCACGGTCTCTTCCACGTTGGCGGAAAGATTCTCACGGGCGAATATCTCTTCGGCGCTCACTTCGCCGTATTTGTAGATCTTAATCATCCTGCGCGACCTGCCCTTTCATGTTTTGCGTGAGTTCTTCGATCTCTTTGTTCAAAAAGCGGAACGAGGCTTTGTTGGCGATGAGCCTTGCGCTGATGGGCAGAATGGTCGTTTTCACTTCCAGATCGTTCTCTCTCAGCGTCGTGCCCGTTTCCACGATGTCCACGATCACGTCGCTCAACCCTAAAATCGGCGCGAGCTCGATGGAGCCGTTGAGCTTGATGTTGTCGATATCCCGCCCGAGCTTCGTGTAATAATCGGATGCGATGTTCACGAACTTGGTCGCCACGCGCAGCGTCTTTACGTCGTCGGGGTTCATCTCTTTTTTGGCGGCGACCGCCATGTGGCATTTGCCTAAGTTTAAGTCCAGCAGCTCGTACACGTCGGGCGCGTATTCCAGCAGGATGTCCTTGCCCGCCACGCCGATGTCCGCCGCGCCGCGTTCGACGTAGATGGAAACGTCGCTCGGCTTCACCCAAAAGAAACGAACTTGTTTTTCGGGGTTTTCAAAAATCAGCTTGCGGTTTTTCTCATTGATGGAAGGGCAGTCGAAGCCCGACTTCTCGAACATTTCATAAACCTTTTCGCCGAGTCTGCCCTTGGGCAGCGCAATGTTGAGCATTTTCACCCTTCCTTTCTCATGTCGATGATCTGCCGGTAACGCAGCTTTTCCGGCTGCGCCTTCTGCGCGGAGCAGGTATGACCCGCGGCGATCAGCTCCGCCGTTTTGGCGGCGACCGCCGCAAAGGGCACGGTCTCGTCATACAGCAGCAGAACGTCCACGTCGGTCTCCCGACGGCTCGGCGCCAGATGCTCCAGCATATCCAGATAGAGCGCGAAGCCGATGGCGCGGGAACGGCGGCGGATCTTCTTCATCATGCCGTCGTACTGCCCGCCCGAAAGCACGTCGTTGGCGATGCCGTACAAAAAGCCCTTGAAGATGAAGCCGTTGTAATAGCTGCTGTCGCCGACGAGCGAAAAATCGAATTGAATGTTATCGCTGTAAGGGGAAGCTTCCAGCAGGGTGGAAAGCTGCCGCACTTCGTCCAACTGCTCGTCGGAGCAGAGCGATTCAAGCATTTTCAGTACGCTCCGGCGCTCGCCGTAGGCGTGGATGAGCCTGCACAGTCTGCCGTAGCCGTCGTCATTGACGCCGTATTGTTCGCACAGGGCTTTCAGGTCGTGTTCGTTCTTTTCGGAAATGAACGCCAGCGCCTGCTTTTGAAAGCGGCTGTCGGCGCAGAGGGAGGCGGTCACGGCGGTCAGAATCCCGAGATGCGACACGGTCAGCACAAAGCTCTTCTGCAGTACGGCAAGGCTTTCGGCGGCGAGCGCGATCACTTCATAAATATCGAACAGGTCGGTGTCGCCGATACATTCCAGCCCCGCCTGCATGATCTCCTTGAAGCGGTGCGTGCTTTTGGAAACGCGGTAGACGTTCTCGTTATAATACACCTTCTGCTTCACGCCGGGGATGTCTTCACCGCTTTTGATGATGGAGAGCGTGACGTCGGGCTTGAGCGCCATCATTTTGCCGTTGGTGTCGTTGAAGGCGATGACGCGGTCGCTCACCATGAATTCCTTGTTGCGGATATAAAACTCATACTCCTCGAATTTGCTCATCCGATAGGGGAGGTAACCGTGCTTGCTGTAAAGCTCCCGCAGGTTAAAAATGACCTTTTCCTCATATTGCAGCAGTTGTTCGTTCATTTGTTTTCGCCTGCCTTCAGTCTGTCCAGAATGGTTTTGTAACCGCCCGCGCCGTATTCGTAGCACTTGCTGATGCGGCTGATCGTGGCGGTGCTCGCGCCGGTCTTTTTGCTGATGGCGGCGTAGCTTTCGCCGTCGTCCAGCAAAGAGGCAACGGCTAACCGCTGGGAAATATCCAGCGTTTCCTTGATGGTGCAGATATCTTCCAAAAAAGCGTAGCACTCTTCTTCGCTTTTCAGGCTCAGCAATGCTCTGCACAGTTCGTCCGTGCTGTGATTGTGCCAGGTTGCCATGGCGGTTCCTCGTTTCTGCTTTATTGCTTTAGCATACTAATGTGGTAGTGTGGTGTATTGTAACACACCGTTCCCCGCTTGTCAACAGTTTTCTGCTTTTATTTTATCATTAAATAAATAAAGTGCAAGAGGCTGTTTTGCCTGCCCCTCGAAGGGAAGCCTCGGCGGCTCGCAAGAATGCGAGCCCTACCGATTGACCTGTACTGCGCCGATGCTTTTGTGGGGCAATCATATATGCTTGCCGCCGTGAAAACTGTTGCAAATCCTCCAACAATGTGGTATGATGAACCTGCGACACAAGTGAATGATTACAGTTGCAGTGTGTTTTTTTGCCTTTTGGCAAAAATGCATGCTCTATTTTGGCATACTGTAACTGTATCGTCAATCTTGTGTCGCAGCAATCGGAGCTATGCGTTTTTCGTGCGTAGCTTCGGCTGCGCACTTTTTTATTTTGGGGATGATATTGTGAGAAGACCGAAAAAGATGATTGCTGTTTTGCTGGTAATGCTGTTGTTGATTGCTCCTGTGAACGTGCTGACTTTTGTTGTTTATGGACTTACAAAAGAAGAATTGCTCACACGATATAATTTAGTTAAAAACGGCACTTACGGCGATGGGCACTATTTCCGAAACGATCAATCAAAGTCGTGTTGCTTTCCAAGCGGAACAGCCTGTCATGGTAATCATGGCAGCTTTAATTATACAGATGATACATATTGTAATTGCAAGGTTGCAACTGCAGATATTGCCGGTACGACCGGTGGTATTCAATGCTTTGGATATGCGCGGTACGTGTTCTTTCAGTTGTTTGGTCAATCGGTTGCAACTAGTTATTCGGATCGTTACAAATTATCCTCCACCAATAATGTTACGACGATTGGGCAAACCACATCCAACTCAACAGAAACGGCAAGGGTAATCTTGTCCAAAGCATATCTTGGTGATTTCATTCAGGCAAGCTACGGCAGTTCAGGTATGCATTCCATGATTGTTGAAAGCATATCAGATAGCAGTGTGACTATTTTGGAGTGCAATCATGCAGGAAATTGTTATATAGGTACGCGAACGATTTCGTTTTCATCTTTTGCATCGACTTATAACAGGTTTTCTTTATACCGTTCTACCAATCATCCCGGGGCAATTCCGAGTGTTCATACTCACTTCTACGAACGCAGTTATGAAGCAGCACACCCCCACCGTGTGTATATGTTGTGCAGCTGCGGCGATTGGTATTATACAGATGAAACGGCGGCGACTTACGTCAGCGGTTATGAGGCTGTTCATCCTCACCGTGTATATGACAAATGTGTAATTTGCAACGAAACCTTTTTAACCGGCGGAACCACTACCATGCCGGGCTGTTTGGAATGCAGCCGACCGAACAAGCCGTCGCTTGTCGGACTGCGGGATTTCTACGAGGAAGGGGAAACCGTTACGTTCAACTGGACGTCGACAACAAACACGACGCATTACAATTTAGTCATAGAACTGCGCAACGACGACGGCTCCTACAGGGTCATCTACAGAAAGAATTATGCTGCGTCCGGCGAAGTCGTTTCTTTTGGAGAGGGGTACTACAGAGCGTCCGTTCAATCTTACAATTCAAACTGCTGGGAAGCAGACGGATCGGACTGGGTGCATATCATATCGGATTATTCTTATTTCCAAGTGAATAAACCGGTTAATCCGCCTGTGCTCATACCGCTTTCCGGCGCGGCGATCAACAGCCAAACCCGCCAAATTACCGGCTTGACGGCAGGCGGCACGACGGCAACGTTTGAACAAAACTGTGTTACCGTCAGCGGCGGTTCGTTGGAATATGAATATCCCACCGCCAAACAGGTGATGGGCACGGGAACAAAAGTCAAAGTTTACGACGTTGAACAGCAGCTTGTGGATACCTACACCGTCGTGATCTTCGGCGACATTGACGGCGACAGTTGGTACGACGGCACGGACGCGTATTTTGTGAGTTTGGTGGCGAACGGGCTGATTTCACAATCCGCTTGGACCGCCGCGCAGCTTGCGGCGTGCGATGCAAACCACGACGGAAATATCGACGCGGCCGACGTGGCACTGATTGAACGAGCAGGCTTATTATTGAATGACATCGATCAAACCGCGTCACACGAAGAGCTTGAAACCAACAGCGTTTACCTCGAGTATTGCAGCTTAATTGACCAAACGGTTGAAATCATCGAACCCGATCAACCGGCAGAACCCGCCGAACCCCGGCCCGCCGCGCAAAATATTCTGGCGTGGTTCCGTAATCTGTTCATCATTGTTTTGAATTGGATTTATCGCATTTTTAATCTTCAAACCGCATAAAAGTAAACAAACAACGAGCACAGGTTTTCCAAACGGAGCGCCTGTGCTCATTCTTTATCGGTATCTGATCTTGTGGTAAGCATGGTATGCTTGCCCTACACGCAGCTTTACCCTTGATATGAACCGATGACGTGCGGCATATTCGTAGGGTCAGCAACCATGCTGACCGCATATACACCCAACTCGTGGGAGGCTATTGGCGGCTTTCTCTCAAAGGGAGGAAAAGCTCTTATCGGATCCCGATCTCACGGTCGATCTCATCGGTTTCGCTGTGCTCTTTGATGAAGCGGATGGTTTCGTCCACCGTGGTGAACGCCAGCCCGACGTAGGTGTCGGCGGCGCCGTAATAAATAGCGATGCGGCCCGTTTCGCTGTCGCACAGGGTAGCGCAGGGGAAGCAGACGTTGCCCACGAAGCCGTTGGTCTCGTAATCCTCTTCGGGCGTGAACAGATAGGCTCTGCTGCGGTAGAGCACCTTGCTCGGTTCGTCGCGGTCAAGGATCGCGCCGCCGATGCTGTAAACGTAGCCGTTGCAGGTGCGCTCCACGCCGTGGTAAAGCATCAGCCAGCCCTCGTCGGTCTCAATGGGCGCGGGGCCGCCGCCGATCTTCAGGCTTTCCCACCAGTGGCTGCTCTTGTTGCTCATCACGTGGCGGTGCTTTCCCCAATAGATCAGGTCGGGGCTTTCGCTCAAAAACACGTCGCCGAACGGGGTGTGCCCCGTGTCGCTCGGGCGGGAGAGCATGACGAACTTGCCGTTGATTTTGCGCGGGAACAGCACGGCGTTGCGGTTATAGGGCAAAAACGGGTTTTCCACGCGGGTGAAGGTTTTGAAATCCTTCGTTTTCGCCATGCCGATGGACGCGCCGTACAGGTCGGTGCACCAGATGATATAGAATGTGTCCTCCACCTTGACCAGGCGGGGGTCGTAGGCATAGCCGGGCATGAACGGTTCGCCCTTTTCGTCCGTGAAGGGGATGCGCTCGTCGTTGAATTCCCAGTGGATCGCGTCCTTGCTCCAACCCATGTAGATATAGGACACGCCGTCGTACTCGCTGCCGCGGAACACGCCCACGAAGCCGTCTCCGTACGGAGCGACCGCGCTGTTGAATACGCGCGAAACGCCCGGGATGGGGTTGCGCTTGATGATGGGGTTTTCAGTAAAGCGCCAGATGGGCAGGGTGCATTTGGTGTCCTGCGGTTTGTCCTGCCACGGGATATTCTTCAAAGGCTCGCCGATGATTTTGCTCATAGTCTTTCCCTCATTCTATGTGGTTTTGTTGTTGTTTGTCACGCAAAAAGCCCGCTCTTGACGGAGCGGGCAAATCAGCTTAATCGATCAGGGGAGGTGCGGTGATGGGTTCGGGCGTGGTCACCGGTTCGGTCGGCGTCACGGGTTCGGTCGGCTGTTCCGGCGTGACGGGCGTCACTTTTTCGGTGGTGGTGATGGTGTAAACAAAGTCTTCCATAAAGGCAGCGCCCGTGAAGTCGCGCGCGCGCAGGATGACCTTGCCGGGGTAACATTCGACCACGTAGCCGGTGCCGGTGGTGCGGTTGTCGCCGCGGGAAGGCTCAACGCCGAAGGACGGCACGTCGACAAACCAGAGGTTGCCCTGATTGGTCACGCCGGCGTAGCCGATGGAATTGTGGAGATGACCGGAGCAGATGATGACGGTGTGCCCCGCGTCCGCGTGCTTCTTGAGAATGGCGAGCAGTTGGTCGGACTGCGCGCCCAGACCGCCCAGCGACCAGGCTTCCGCCTGACGGTTCGTGCCGTTGATCGGCTGGTGGCACATGACGAAAACAGGCTTGTCGGAAAGCAGGAAGGCCGACGCGAGCTGACTGTCAAGCCAGTTGAGCTGCGCTTCGGACAGATACGCCTCGTTCCGGTAGTCTTCGCTCTCCTGAAAGCCCTTTTCCGTGCCCATGGCGAGCACCGTGTAGCCGTTGACGGAATACTTGTAGTACGCTTCCGTGATGGAGGAAAGGGTGGCGGCGTTGTACTTGCTCTTGAAATTGTTCAGATAGTCCACCGCCCAGGCGTCGTGGTTGCCCATGACGCAGACCGCCTTTTTGGCGGGCGAGCGCTTGTTGATGATGTTGAACAGCGCATCATACTGATCCGTCAGCCCGTTGTCGGTCAGGTCGCCCGTGATCATCAGCATGTCGGCGGCGGATTTGCTCTTGGACATATCCCTTACGCCGCGCTCCAGCACGTTTTGTGCGTCGGTGGTCTTGGTGCTGATGTGCGTGTCGGAGATCAGTACCGCGCTCATCTTCAGGTTGTCCGCGTCAAGCGGCGCGTAACCGGTCCGGAACCAGCCGAACATGGAAGAGAACAGCGTGAAGATCGTGACAAAAACGCTCAGCAATTTCATGATGGTTTCCATTTACATACCTTCTTCTTTCTGTATTTCTCCGCGCAGCGGTTTCCGCCGCGGAAATCATTGACAAAGCAGCAGCAAAATCCACCGTTGCATTATTTCCGAAATCGTAGTATAATCAAACCAACGGCGTGATTCAGGCTTCTATTGTAACACATATTAAAGTAAATGAAAAGGAAAAAGCGCAACTTTTTCACAGCTTTTTTTGACAATTCGCCGTGCTGTTGAAAAAAAGCAAAAACTGGTTTTACGGGAGGGAAAAACATGAAAAAGACGTTAGCGGTTCTGCTCGCCGTTCTGACGCTGCTTTCGCTGCTGAGCGTGGGCGCGTCGGCGAAATCGGTCTATCGGGTCGACGGGCTTTGCGAGGACTATCTGGCGCTGATGGAAGACACGAACGATGAACTGATCCTCGGCAGCATTTCCGCCAAATATGAATCCAACGGCAACCCCGGCACCATTTCCAAAGCTGTCGACGCGGGCGGCGTCTCTTACGGCGCCTACATGTTCGCCAGCAAGTACGACGTGCCGATCGCCTTTGCCAGATGGTGCATTACCTCCGGGGAAGGGATTTTGACCGGCACCCGTCTGGTCGCGGCTTATGAGCTGGACGGCGCGACTTACGGCGAAAACTTCAACACTGCGTGGGTCGATATCGCTTCGGAAGACGCGCAGGGCTTTTTGCTGCTGCAGCATAAATACGTCAAGGTGAAATATTACGACGCCGCGGTCGAAAAGCTCCGCCAGCGCTATCCCGATTTCAATGTTGAAAACTACACCATGGCGTTCAAAAACGTGATCTGGTCGCGCGCCGTGCAGCACGGAGCCGGCAGCAGTATGATGTTCAACGCCATCGACAAGATCGGCGGCGTGGGCAGCCACACCGAAGAAGAACTCATCCGCGCCATTTATGCCGAAAGCGCCTGCGTCGTGGCCAAGGCGCCGAACGAGACGTCCCATGCGATCCAGGCGTCCTCCGTCGAAAAATACGGCATGGACAAGTCCCTGCTCACCGGCCGTTATCTGCGTTACTTCAGCCTCAACTCCTCCGACGTTCAGGTGTCGGTCTTCCGCCGTCTGACGGTGAGCGAGCCGAAGGACGTGTTCAATATGTATACCTCTTACAGCGGTAAACTCGTGCTGAACACCACCGTGACCCCGAACGTTGATCTGAGCGGCAGTTCGTCGACCGATCCCGACACGGGCGGGGACACGGATTCGACCGTATCGAACATTATCACCATTCTCAAAGCCATGTTCGCGGTTTTCAAATGGGCGGCCAACCTCTTTGTGAAAGTGGTCAACCTCGTCTCCTCCTGGATCAAAAGCAGTCAGTAAACAGCAAACAACAAAACAGAGATGCTTCCGATTCGTTCCCAAGCATCCCTGTTCTTTTTTTTGTCTTAAAGCTGATAAACGCCCGATTCCAGCACGACGAATTCTTTCTTCCCCGCCATGAAAAACCGCTTGATGGGTTCTTCAAATTTCAGATAGTCCGCTACGGAATAATCCAGGAGCGAGATTGTGCGCACCTTGCAGGAATCCTCGTTCGAAACGAACAGCGTGTCACCGTACCGCACGATGGCAACGGGCTTTTCAAAGGCGGTGGAGGCCTGGCTGCCGATGCGCATCTGCACGCGCTTGTCGTCGATGGAATAGCAGATCACGGAGTTCATCTCGGGCACCACGCCCCAGAAATTCCGCCCGTCGGGCGCGACGCCGTTGACGATCGCGTCGTGGTATTCGAGCCTGCCCGTGAAGGTGGCGACGCCTCTGGCGTTGAACACGCCCAGATCGCCGTCGGGGTAAAGCAGAACCGCTTCGCCGCCGGAGAGAACACCGCACTCGCAGGAGATGTAATCCTTGAGCTGCGAGGTGATCTTTTTGTAGGCGCCGCCGAACTTGGCTTCAAAATAGACCCATTTGGTGATCGGGATCGTTTTGCCGCCGGCGGCTTCGTATCCGTAGAATTCGCCTTTGACTTTGCCGTTGGGCATCATATTTGGTTTTATGTAGAAAAAACCGCCCGGAACGGGCAGTAAACCGACTATATCGGAATCAATCAGCTTTTTCAAACTATCACCTTAAAAAAACCAGACACCCCGCCGAGCCGTAGATGGCGAATAATAACCTGCGCTCAAGCAGGTGGGCAGCCGCCCAACAGGTTCACGCTCCCTTCGTCCGCCGAAGGCGGGAGGTCTGCAATCCGCTGCCGGAGCCGGCATTCCCATAAATAAAATGTAGGGTTAGTATTGCCGAACTTTTCTCGCACAGGGCAGGGCGTCTGTTAAATTGTAGACGGAATGAGGGGGATTTATTCGTCTTCCTCGTCTTCCTCTTCAAACAAATCGATCAGCCGGTCTTCAAACAGTTGACCGATCTCGTTGAATTCATTGTCGTCTTCGATCTGGGACAGGTAGGTCTCGCCGTTTTCTTCCGTGACCTTCAAAATGATGATGTCGCCGTCATCCTGAAGCTGCTCGGCAGCGTCGTCATAGATCGGCAGCAGGGCAACGTAGCGGCCGGTGTCGGTCTCAATGCGGTCAAGCTCTTCAAACATGTGTTCTTTGCCAGCCTCGTCAACCACGCTGACGATATCGGGATCGTATTCTTTGCTCATTTCTTTACTCCCATTCGTTCTTCTAAGGTTATTTTACAATCAAATCCCCGATTAGTCAAGAGAAAGCCGCCACAAATTCCTTACAACTTTTTTACAGGGCGCATAAGATTAGGATAGAAGATGCAGGGGGTGTCGGCATGAGATTTTACCGAAGCACACGAAGGCGCAAGGCTGTTTTTTCGGTCGTCTGTTTCACTCTGGCGGCGATCACGGTGTTTTTGCTGCTCGACGCCCGCGTGCGCCCGCTGGTGCGGCGCCTGACAACGGTGCAGGCGCAGTCGCTGGCGGCGCAGGCGACGGGGAAGGGGATTTCCGCCGCTTTGTCACAGTGCCGGACGGATTACGCCGCGCTCATCGATTTGCAGCGGGAGGAGAGCGGCAGGATCGTTTCGATCCAGACCGACGCCTTCGCGGTGAATCAGGTGCGCATCGCGGTGAATCAGGCGGTGACGGCGGCGCTGGCGGACCTGGCGGAAAAGCCGCTCGGCGTGCCGCTGGGATCGCTCACGGGGCTGGCGCTGCTCAACGGCCGCGGACCGCGCTTGCCGGTGCTCATCAACGTGACGGGCAGCGCGGAAACGGCGTTTGAAAACCGCTTTGAATCCGCGGGGGCGAACCAGACGCAGCTTCAGATCTTTATGAAAACCACGCTCACCGTGCTCACGGTGTTCCCGGGCGGCGACGTCAAAACGACCTACACCTCCACCGTCCTGCTGGCGGAAACGGTCATCGTCGGCGCCGTGCCGAACGCCTACGCGCAGTGGTCGCAAAAATAAAAGCAGGGCAAGGTTTGAACCTCGCCCTGCTTGGGAATAGACAGGTTATCTGTTCTTGATCCAGTTGTAAATGAGCATGATGAGCTGATAAGCGGCCTTCACGGGGGCGATCAGCACGACCAGCCAGTTGGGCAGCGGATCGCTGACCTTCACGGTGCAGGTGTCGATGAAGCCGCCGTCCGCCGTGGTGGCGGTGATGGTGGCTTCGCCCGTGGCGACTGCCGTGACCTTGCCGGTCTTGCTCACGGTGGCGATCTTTTCATCCGAAGAGGTGAACACGATGTTTTCGCCGTTCGCCGCGGAGGTGCTTCCGTCGGAATAGGTGATGGTGCAGGCGAGTTCCTTGCTTTCGTTCTGACGGATGGAAACGGTCTTGTCGGCGAACGCGACAGCCGATGCGTTCTTGATGTTCGGGTCGACGATCACGGAGATCTCTCTGCGAACCTTGAGCACGGAGCCGTTATACTTGATGGCGGCGGTGAGGGTGGCGGTGCCGCCCTTGGTGCCGGTGTGGATGGTGCCCTGTTTGCTGACGGTGGCGATCTCCTCGTCGGAGCTGCTCCAGTCAATGGTGGCGTTCTTCACGTTGGTGGTCGCCTTGATGGTGCGGGTGACGTTGGTGCCGAACTTCAGCTCGGTCACATAGGGATCAAGCAGCACGTTGGCGGGTTCCGCCGTGATCACGCAGGATTTGGTGACGGGTTCGGTCATGGTCTTGGCGGTGCTGTAATAGAACACGGCGCGCACGGTGACGTTGAGCGTTTTGGTGAACTTGTTTTCGCTCGACGGGAACGCGACGGAAACGATGCCGTCGTCATTCACGGTCACGATCTTGCTTTCGTCAATGTCCGCAGTCTTGGGATCGTCGACGGATTCCCAGAAATAGTTGAGGTAATTGACGCTCATGTCGGAGAGCTGCAGCACGAGCGTGTCGCCGGAAACCATCTTGGCGGTTTTGTTGTTGATGCGCAGCGTCAGAGCGGACAGGTTGGCGGCGTAGGCGGAGAAGGAGAACTCGGTCTTGGCGTCGTCCGCGCCGCTGCCGTCGATCTGGACATAATACGTGCCGACGGGAGCACCCTTGAGCGTGATGACCGCGGCGGTGTTGGCGGCGATATCCGTGTTGTAGGAATGCATTTTGGATTCGCCGACGGTGAACTCGGCGCCGTTCTCGGTGGAAACGGTGAATTCGATCTTCTTGTCTGCGCGCACGGTGAACTCAAGGTCACGAACGGCAGAATTGACGACCTTGTAGAAGCGATGTTCACTGTTGAGCAGGGAACCGTATACGGTTTCGCCCACCGCGAACATGGCGGCGTTCGTGATGGAGTCGCCCGTGGGCAGAATGTAGTGCTTGCCGCTGTCCTGCTCATAGGCGCCGGCGTTGACGGCGGCGAGAGCCAGAACGCTGAAAGCCATGATCAGCGACAAAACAAGGGATAACGCTTTTTTCATGTTTTTCATATTACTTTCCTCCGTTGATTTACTTTTCAGTGTGTTTATCATACCAAATGAAAAGCAAATTGTCAACAAAATGTGAACAAATGAAAGATTTTTCATGATGAAACCGTGCCGGTGAAATGTTGCCTGCCGTTCAAACTTTGTCCATAATCCCACAACGAAATCGAAACATCATTTGAATATCATAGCCTTGCGGGCTTTTTTTGGCGAAAATGCCGATTGGGGTCATTGTGCATTTTGACATTTGCAAAATCAGACGACAAAAACCGAATTTTTGTACGATAGCACCAAAGAAAACGAAAAAAAAGGTTAAAATTTCAAAAAATTGTAAAAACTATTGTCCAAACCCTTGAAAAGCAAGTGGCTTTTGTGTAAAATGTATATGGTTTTTATCGTCACATTGTCTAAAACTTGTCTTGGAGGTTTTCCGGATGTCAAACAGACTTTTTCAGGGGATCATTCACCAAATGCGTGACGCGATCGGCAGGACCGTCGGCGTCATTGACGAGACCGGCACGATCATTTCCTGCAGCGAGCTCGGCAGGATCGGCGAAGTCTGCACGTTCCAGGCGGAGGAGTATCTGTCGAAGGATGAATCCTTCTGTGTGGACGGCAAGACCTACACGCCCTTCGGCTCGGCGCTTCACCCCGAATATGCCGCTTTTGTCGACGGGGACGACGATCTGTCCAAGAAATATGCCGACGTGATCGCGCTTTCGCTGGCGAACGTGAAGCAGTTCTATGACGAAAAGTATGACAGAGGGAATTTCATCAAGAACGTGGTTCTTGACAATATCCTGCCCGGCGATATCTACCTCAAAGCGCGCGAGCTTCGTTTCACGTCCGATTCGACCCGCGTGGTTTTGCTCATCCGCATCCCCGAACACAATGACGTTGCCTTGTTTGACATCGTGCAGAATCTTTTCCCGGACAAGTCCAAGGATTTTGTCATCAATATCAACGAGACCGATATTGCGATCGTCAAGGAGGTCCGTTCCAACATTGATACGCGTGACCTTGAAAAGCTGGCGCGTTCCATCGCCGATTCGCTGAGCAGCGAGGCTTACACCCGCTGCCTGATCGGTATCGGCACGGTCGTGGAGGGCATCAAGGAGCTGGCGCGTTCCTTCAAGGAGGCGCAGGTCGCTCTCGAGGTCGGCAAAGTGTTCGACACCGAAAAAGAGATCGTGAGCTACGATAATCTGGGCATCGCGCGCCTGATCTATCAGCTCCCGACCACCCTTTGCGAAATGTTCCTGCGCGAGGTGTTCAAGCGCGGCTCCATCGACACGCTCGATCAGGAGACCCTGTTCACCATCCAGAAATTTTTTGAAAACAACCTGAACGTATCCGAAACTTCCCGCAAGCTGTTCGTTCACCGCAACACGCTGGTTTACCGTCTGGAAAAGATCAACAAGCTGACCGGGCTTGATCTGCGTGAGTTTGACGATGCGATCGTGTTCAAGGTGGCGCTGATGGTCAAAAAGTATCTTGACGCCAACCCCATCAAGTACTGATCTCTCACGCTGTTTCCGTCTGATCGGCGGTTCCGTAATGAGGTAAAATAACAATTATGATAGAATTCAAAAACGTTTCCAAGAGCTACGGCAACGGGACGAAGGCGCTCGACAACGTCAGCATGAAGATTGAGCAGGGCGAGTTTGTCTTTATCGTCGGCGATTCCGGCGCGGGCAAAAGCACGCTGCTCAAGATCATCATGCGCGAAGAGGTCGCGACCGAAGGCACGGTCGTGATCAAAAACCGTCTGCTCAACACCATGAAAAAGAAAGATATTCCGTATTTCCGCCGCCATCTCGGGATCGTGTTTCAGGATTTCCGCCTGATCCCGACCATGACGGTCTATGATAACGTTGCGTTTGCCATGCGCGTCATCGGCGCGAAAGAAAAGCGCATCAGCAAGCGCGTGCCCTACGTGCTCGATCTGGTGGGGCTGGGCAGCAAGGCGGACAGCCTGCCCAACGAGCTCTCCGGCGGCGAGCAGCAGCGCGTCGCGCTGGCAAGAGCCGTCGTCAACAACGCCGATATCATCATCGCCGACGAGCCGACCGGCAACATCGACGCGAAGCGTTCCTGCGAGATCGTTGAAATGCTCGAAAAGATCAACGCGACCGGCACAACGGTCGTGATGGTGACCCACTCCGAAGAGCTGGTGCGCCGTTACGGCCGCCGCATCATCACCATTGAAGACGGTAAGATCCGGTCGGACGATATTTCCCGCGTCGGTCAGAAGCGGGAGGATTTCGTTTTGCCCGATCTGGATATCGGCTCCAAGCGCGCCGCCCGCGAGGTGGACGAATTCATCCGCAGTTATCATTCCGACCGTCGTGACGTGAACGGAGGTGAGAGCGATGAGCAGTAAATCCGAGCGCAGGGGTCACGCCAGCCTCGGTTATCTGACCAAGGAGGGCTTCCGCGGCATCCGCGCCAACAAGCTCATGTCTTTAGCTTCGGTCACCGTTTTGCTGTCCTGTCTGGTGCTCATCGGCGCGGCGTTCATGTCGTTCGTCAACATCAACGCGCTGCTCGGCGCCGTGTCCGAACAGAACGTCATCATGATTTTTATTCAAGATGAGGCGACCGAGGAGCAGATCAGCGCCATGGGGCGCGAGATCAAGGCGAACCCGAACGTGGAGCGCTGCAAGTTCATCTCCAAGGAAGAAGCGTTCCCCGAGGTGCTGGAATCCATCGGCAGCGCCGCCGCGCTGTTTGACGGCATGGAGGACAACCCCCTGCCCGACGCCTACGAAGTCACGCTCGACGATATGGAGCAATACGACAAAACGGTCTCTGAGCTCAAAAAGCTCGACAACGTTCTGAACATCCGCCAGAACCGCGATTTCGCGCAGAAACTCAACACGCTGAAAAAGACGGTGGGCTCGATCAGCATTGCCGTTATCATCGTTCTGTTGGTGGTTTCGCTGTTCATCATCGCCAACACGGTTCGCGTGACCATGTTCAGCCGCCGGCTTGAGATCATGATCATGAAATCGGTCGGCGCGACCAAATGGTTCATCCGCTGGCCCTTTATGGTCGAGGGCATGGTGCTCGGCGTGATCGCCGGCGTGCTCTCGTTCGGCATCGTCTGGGGGCTGTATGAAGCGCTTTCCAATGCGCTGGCGAGCTTGCTCTCGGCGCTTTCCGCCAAGCCCGTCCCGTTCACGGACTACGTCGGAATTCTACTCGGCGCGTTTGTTGTCACCGGTATTCTCACCGGTGTGTTCGGCAGCTATGTGTCGATGAATAAATACTTGAAGGAGCAGGATTATGACAGCGAAAATGTCAGCGCGGATCACGAGTAAGTCGTTCCGCTGCCTTTGCATCGTGTTGGCGGCGCTGTTCCTGTTCGCTGCTCCCGCTTCGGCGGATAATCTGTTGGAAGTTCCCGATCCCGAGACGACGCAGGCAGCCACGCAGGCGCCCGCTACGGAACCCGAAACCACGGCCGCTGCCGCCGCGACGACTAATGCACCCTCGTCGGAAGACGCGAGCCAGGCGCTCGACGAGCTGCAGGATCAGTATAACAAGATCGAAGATGAGCTGAAGATCAACGAAGAAAAGCTCAGTCAGGTCAGCAGCGAAAAGAAACAGCAGAAAAAAGTCGTTAAATCCATCTATAACCAGATCGACGATACGCAGAATCAGATCAATCTTCTCACGTCCCGCATCAATTTGCTGAACGTGGATATCAGCAACACCAACAGCCAGATCGGCATCATCACCAGCCAGATCGGCTCCCTGAACGGGCAGATCGAAGCGACCGAGACCGCCATTTCCGATAAGCAGACGGCTTTGGGCGAGGCGTATACGCTGCTCAAAGCCCGCATCCGCGCCATGTATATGGCGGGCAACGGCTCGACGCTGGAGTTCTTGCTGACCTCGCAGGATTTTTCCACGCTGATGACCCGCGCGGAACTGCTCAGGCGCGTCGCGCAGCACGATAACGACCTGATGGCGACCATTGAGAGCGACATCGGCGAATTGGAGAACCTGCAGGCCACGCTGACCGGCAGCATCGCGCAGGTTCAGGGCAAAAAGTCTGAGCTGGACGGCAAGAAAACGGCTTTGGATCACACCAGAGAGGACGTTCAGTCTTCCAGCGCGCTGCTGGCTTCCAAGCAGAATGAGATGAAGGCGCAGTATAACGAGGCGCAAAAGGAACTGAACTCGATGGACAAGGAGAGCGCGGAATACGTCGCGCTGATCCGTCAGCAGGAAAACCAACTGGATGAAGTGTCCAAGCAGATGGAGGAATACATCAAGCAAAACGCCTCCAAGACGACCGATCCCAAACCGACCCGCGAACCCGTGACGGATGAAGAGGGCAACGAACTCGAGGACGATACGCCCGATGATCTGCCGACGGGCTCCACCAAGATGATCTTCCCGCTCAAATGCAGCGGCGTTTACATTTCTTCGCCTTACGGCTACCGCACCCATCCGACCACGGGAGAATACAAGCTGCACACCGGTACGGACTTTACGGCGGGCGGCATCTATCAGAAACCGATCTACGCCGTGCGCGACGGCACGGTGATCTACGCGCAGTTCCAGAAGGCCTACGGCAACTTCATCATGATCGACCACGGCGCCGGCGTCGTCACCTGCTATGCGCACTGTGACTCGATTTCCGTCGTCCAGGGCGACAAGGTCGCGCAGGGTCAGGTCATCGGCCGCGTCGGCACGACCGGCTATTCCACCGGCCCGCACCTGCATTTTGAAGTGCGTATCGACGGCAAAACGACCGACCCGATGAACGGCTATCTGACGCTGCCCTGATAAGAAAAAGTCCTGTTTGCCCATCCGATCTGAATGTCGAAAGGAGCAGGATCATGACAGCGAAAATATCAAGGCTCAGCCATCGGTTATTCCGCTGCCTCTGTGCGGTTCTGGCGGCTTTGCTGCTGCTGAGCACGCCCGCGTTTGCCGCGGGATCGGAACCGGCAACGACCCAGTCGCTCGCCGAATTGCAGAAGCGGTATGATAAGATCGAAGCGGAATTAAAGGAAAACGAAAAAAAGCTCAACAAGGTCAACAGCGAGAAGAAAGCGCAGAAAAAGGTCGTCAACAACATTTACGGAAAAATCACCGAGACGAGCAACCAGATCAACCAGCTTTCTTCCCGTATCGATCTGCTGAACGTGAATATCACCAACACCAGCAACCAGATCGGCGTCATCACCAGCCAGATCAAAACGCTGGACGGGCAGATCAAGGCGACCGAGACCGCCATTTCCGAAAAAGAGACGGCGCTGGCGGAAACGTACGCGCTGCTCAAGGCGCGCATCCGCGCCATGTATATGGCGGGCAACGGCTCGACGCTGGAATTTTTGCTGACTTCGCAGGATTTTTCCACGCTGATGACCCGTGCCGAATTGCTCAAGCGCGTCGCGCAGCATGACAACGATCTGATGGCGACCATTGAAAGCGACATCGGCGAACTGGAAACGCTGGAGGCTTCTCTGAACAGCAGCCGGGAGCAGGCGCAGGGCAAGCGGGATCAGCTTGACAGCAAGAAAGAGGCGCTGAACAGCCAGAAAAAGGACGTTCAGTCCTCCACCGCGCAGTTGACCGCCAAGCAAAAGGAGATCAAGGCGCAGTATAACGAAGCGAAGCAGGAATTGAATTCGCTCGATAAAGAGAGCGCAGAATATGCCGCCCGGATCCGGAAGCAGGAAGAAGAACTCGAAAAAGCGAACAAGGAGATCGAGAACCGCCTGAAACAAGACGGTTCCAAGACCACCGATCCCAAAGGGAACGTGACGGGTTCCACCAAAATGATCTTCCCGCTCAAGTGCAGCGGCGTTTACATTTCTTCCCCCTACGGGTACCGCACGCACCCGATCACGGGGGTATACAAGCTGCACAGCGGCACCGATTTCTGCGCGCCCAACATCTATCAAAAACCGATCTACGCCGTGCGTGACGGTGTTGTATACATACAGGAAGTTCACACGGCATACGGCAATTATATCGTCATCGACCACGGGGACGGTATCTCCACGCTGTACGCGCATTGTGACTCGGTCTCCGTCAAAAAGGGCGACAAGGTCACGCAGGGGCAGGTCATTGGCCGCGTCGGTTCGACCGGCTATGCCACGGGTCCGCACCTGCACTTTGAAGTGCGCGTCAACGGCACCACGACCGACCCGATGAAGGGCTATCTGACTTTGCCCAAATAAGCGAAACCCTCCATCGCAACAACTCCATACGAAAGGTTTGTGTTCAGCTCGTGAATAAAAAAATCTCTCTCGGTTTGGCGATCGCGCTCATTTTTCTGAGCATCACCGCGACCTTTGCCATCACCATGACGGTGTCGCAGAACATCTATAACGGTCTGGTTTCAAGGCTGTCAAACCGTTCCGAGCTTTACGACGGGTATTCCGCGATCGACGATTACGTCCGCACCAATTTTTACGGCGATTTTGACGACGACGCCCTGTTTGCCTACACCGCGCAGGGCTACATGAAGGGGCTTGACGACCCCGGCAGTTTTTACATGACCGCCAAGGAATACATCGAATACACCCGCCGCATGGCAGGGGAGGGCGGTATCGGCGTTGACGTGTCCTACGATTCCGCCGCCGATAAAATGATTATCACCCAGGTGTATACCGATTCTTCCGCAGAAAGCGCCGAACTCAAACAGGGCGATGTGATCATCGCGATCGACGATAAAACGGTGAACGCCTCCAACGCCTATGAGATTATGGATTCCCTGCGGGTCGGCCGCCGTTTCAACACGGTGAGCGTGACCTATGAGCGCGGCGGCAGCCGCAAGACGGTGTCGGTCGTGCGCGGCTTCGCCCGCACGGTCACTTCCTCCGTTCTCGGCAAAACCGGCTACGTGCGCATCACCGGCTTTTACGCCAACACGGCTGAACAGCTGTCGCAGGAGATCACCAAGCTCACCGATCAGGGCGTGACCGCGCTGATCATCGACGTCAGAGGCTGCGACGAAGGTCTGATCGAAAACGCCTCCGCCGCGGTCGATCTGCTCCTGCCCAGCGGCGCGGAAACCACCGGCGCCATCGCCAGCGCGATCGGCAAGAACGGAAAAGTTTTGATGAACTTCACTTCCGACACCCAGTGCGTCACCTTCCCGAAGGGGATCGTGGTGCTGATCGACGGCTCGACCTCCGGCGCGGCGGAACTTTTGGCGGCGCAGCTGCACGATTTTTCCAAATGCACACTGCTCGGCGTCAAAACGGCCGGCGAAATGACGCTGCAGAAGATTTTTGAAATGGAAAACGGCAGCGCGATCTCGCTCACCGTCGCCAAGGTGAAGACGTATAACGGCGATTTCTACTGTGACGGTGCGGGGCTGGAACCGGATGAGACCGTTGAGTTGGCTTCCCGCGTGGAGCAGTCGCATGATCTGGAGGACGTCGGCGCCGATAACCAGCTTGCCGCGGCTCTCACCAAGCTTTCCAATGATTGACGGCTCGCCCGCAAGCATCAATATGTTTGTGGGCTTTTCTTTTACAGACGGCGGATTCGAGGAGGTCTTTTGTGCCAACGGAAAATCAACGCTTATATAAGCTGGATAATTTGAAACTGCTGCTGATCTTTCTGGTCGTTCTGGGGCATGTGGCGGATCTGTACGCCGAAACGTCTCAGGCGACCGGTTATTTGCGCTATATCATCTATACCTTTCATATGCCTCTGTTCCTGTTCGTTTCCGGTCTGGTCGGCAAGCGCAGTGTTCGGGAGCGGCGGTACAGCCACATCGCGACCTATTTCGGTTTATATATTTTCATTAAAATCCTCAATTTTGCGGCAAACTGGGCGACGGCGGGGGTGCTGCCGAAGGTGACGGTGTTCGCCGATCGGGGCGAACCCTGGTATGCATTTTGCCTGTTCGCGTTCGGCTTTATCACCATCTGCGTCGATAAACTCAAGCCCGCTTACGTGCTGATCCTCTCCGTCCTGCTGGCGTGTCTGGCGGGTTATGACAAAACGGTCGGCGATCTGCTCTGCCTGTCCCGTATTATTGTTTTTTATCCTTTTTATTATTTGGGTTATTGTTTAGAACCGCAAAAGGTCTGCGCGTTTTTCAGCAAAAAGCGGCTGATCCCGATCGCGCTGCTGATTTTGGCGGCGGGCGTTACGGCGACGATCCTTCTGTATGACCGGTTTGACGACTTCCGGAATCTGAAATTCATCTTCACCGCGCGCAACGCCTATCAGACGGTGTTGAAATACCATGAGTTCGGGTTCGCGCACCGTCTGTTGTGCTATACGGTTTCAATGCTGGTCGGCGGGGCGTTCTTTGCGCTCGTGCCCAAACGCAGGCTCGGGTTCCTGACGAAGATCGGCGCGCGTTCCGTGCAGATTTACGCGCTGCAGCGCGTGATGCTGATTCTGTATTTCCGCCTGCTCAACAAGCCGTTCCATTTGGAAGGGTACTTCACTTCCAAACTGATTCTTTATGAATTGCTCGTTTCGCTCGGCGTCACCGCCGTTTGCGCTTTACCGATCTGGAACCCGCTGTTCAACGCGATCATGCGGCCGTTCCGGCAGGAAAAAACAGAATAACAACGGAGTCGATTTTTACCAAGAAGCTGATTTTTCAGCTTCTTTTTTTGTTGCCTTGTGCTGAAACAAATGTGCGCCACAAGATATAGACCGTTTGGTAAAAGTGACAAAAAACGACGCGGTATTTTTATGTTTTGCACAAAGAAAAATTCGCTTTTTTTGCTTGACGAGAGGAACGATACTTATTATAATGGGCATTGAAGTGGAGTGAAAAGCAATAGATGTGGAGTAAATTCCCACGAGAAAGGAGTGAACAACGTGGCGTACATGAAATTTAAGGGCACTTATCTGCACGGTTTGGACGCGAAAAAGCGTTTGTTCATTCCGTCAAAGTATCGTGAAGCGCTCGGCAGCAGCTTTGTCATCTGCCGCGCTCCGCTGCCGAACATCGGCATTTACGCGTTCCCCGAAGAGACGTGGGACGAGCTCTGCGACGAACTGAACACCAAAAACGCGCAGGGCGAACTGACCCCCGAGCAGGAGTGGGAGAGAAGAAACCTCTACCGCTACTCGGAAGACGTCACGATGGATAGTCAGGGGCGCATCACCATCAGCCCGCAAATGTGCGCTTATGCCGGTCTGACCAGCGAAGCGCTGATCATCGGCAACATGAAGCGCCTTGAGATCTGGGATCCGGCGACGTTTGAACGCATCGAGCAGGAGAGCCTGCATGGCGCGGCGGTCGGAACCCCGAAACTGAACTTTTAACGAAGGGGAGCGGAATGACGGAGTTTAACCACGTGCCCGTTCTCTTTCACGAAACGATCGAAGCGCTGAAGGTCAACCCCGACGGCGTCACGGTGGATTGCACGGCGGGCGGCGGCGGTCACAGCGCCGCGGTGCTCGAACGGCTTTCCGACAAGGGCAGGCTGATCTGCCTTGACCGTGATCCTGACGCCATCGCCGTTTTGCAAAACCGTTTCGGCGCGGACAAGCGTGTGACGATCGTTCAGGAGAATTACGGCAACCTTCCCGCCGTTCTCGCGTCCTTATCGATTCCCGCGGTCGATTCGATACTGGCTGACCTCGGCGTCAGCTCTTTCCAGCTGGACGAAGCCTCGCGGGGCTTTTCCTTTCACCACGACGCGCCTTTGGATATGCGCATGAGCAAAACCGGCGTCAGCGCCGCCGATCTGGTGAACACGCTGCCGGAAGACGCCCTGCGAAAGATCCTCTACGACTACGGCGAAGAAAAGTTTGCCCCGCGCATCGCGGCGGCGATCGTTCGCCAACGGCAGAACGCTCCTATCGTCACGACCTTACAGCTTGCCGACATCGTCAGCGCCGCTTATCCGGCGGCCGCCAGACGCGGCGGGCACCCCGCGCGCAAAACCTTTCAGGCGCTTCGCATTGAGGTTAATGGGGAAATCGCCGATCTTGCCACGGCGATTCAACATATGTTCCATTCGCTGAGACCGGGAGGCAGGCTCGCAATCATCTCTTTCCATTCGCTTGAAGATAGAATTGTGAAAAACACATTCGCTTCCTTCACGGTTGGTTGCACCTGCCCCCCTGAGTTCCCGGTATGCGTCTGCGGCAAAAAGCCGCAGGGCAAAATCTGCTTCAAGCCCAAAACAGCGGGCGAGCAGGAGCTGGCAGAAAACCAGCGCAGCCGCAGCGCCAAGCTGCGGGCCATTGAAAAAATCATCACCTGATCGGGGGAATCCGCCATGGCTTCTTATCAGAACAGCACCGCCTATGATCTGAATATGTTCGAGCCTGCCCGCAAAAGGCAGCCCGCCTCCGCGCCGGCGAGACCGAAGCTGGTCAAAACCACCGCGCCCGCCCGCAAGACGAAGGCGCAGCTCGCGGCGGAACGCAAGACTGCGCTTTTCAAGATCGTGGAGTTCGCGGTCGTCGCCGCGCTTTGCATCGCGCTGATCGCGCCGAACATCTTCAGCCGCATCAAGGTCAATGAGCTCAACGGGCAGGTCGCCGCCATGACGAAGCAGCTCAACGAAGTCAAGAGCGAAAACACCCGCCTCGATATGGAACTGAAATCCAAAATCTCCCTTGCCAATGTGCAGAACTACGCGGAAAACGTGCTCGGCATGGTCAAAAGAGAACGGTATCAGGTCTATTATTTCGACATTGAAAACGGCAACGAAATTCTTCCCGCGCAATAATCATATCTCTATTTTTCAATCAATAAAATAATGTCAGAGAACTGCGAACGGGGTAGATTTTTTCTTCGCAGGAACGGAAGTCGGTATTTTCACCGAACTTCCGTTGTTTTGTCTATGATGTATCCGCTTTTTGCTTCAAAGGAGGGCTATCGGTGGCGCTGAAACCGTCAAAAATGATGTATAAAAGGGCTTTGGGCGTTCTGGCCGTTCTGGTCATTCTCGGCTTCGGGACCGGTCTGGTGCGGCTTGCCAAGCTGCAGCTGATCGACGGGGAAATGTACCGCGCCAAGGCGGAAGCCCAACAGCTGGGCGACAGCAGCATTCAGGCGCTGCGCGGTACGATCTACGACCGCAACATGCGTCCGCTGGCGCAGAGCGCCACGGCGTGGAAGGTGTTTATCGACCCGTCCAACATCAAAAACGAAAAGATCGCCAAGATGTCCGGCGACGAAGCGCAGGCGGCTCTTCAGGTGCGCCGCGAGCTTGTGGCGGACGGCTTGTCAAAGATCCTCGGCGTCGATAAAGAAGAAATTCTGAAAAAAGCCGAAAAAGAGAAGAGCGGCTATCAGAAGATCAAAAGCGAAGTTGATCTGGAAGAAAAGCAGCAGGTCAGCGAGTTTATCGCCGACAACAAGCTCTACGACTGCATCGGCATCGAGCCGGACACCAAGCGCTATTATCCCTTCAAGACGCTGGCCTCCACCATCATCGGGTTCACCGGCACGGACGACATGGGCGTGGAAGGTCTGGAACACAAATATGACGACGATCTGACCGGCATCCCCGGGCGCATCATTTCCGCGAAAAACGGCGCGATGGGCAGCATGCCGATCGAATACACCGCTTCCTATGAGGCGCAGCAGGGCACAAGCCTCGTGCTGACCATCGACGAGACCATTCAGAGCCTGCTGGAAAAAGAGCTTTCCAAGGTCTACGCCAGCAGTCAGGCCAACGCCGCCTACGGTCTGGTCATGGATGTCAAAACCGGCGCGATCCTCGCCATGTCCAACCAGCCCGACTACGATCTCAACGAACCCTACACCATTCAGGACGCGGACGTTTTGGCGAAGATCGATAAGATCACCGATCCTGCCGAAAAGAATCAGGCGGTCAGCACGGCGCGGCAGGCGCAGTGGCGCAACCGCACCATCAGCGACACCTATGAGCCCGGTTCGGTGTTCAAGGTCATCACGCTGGCCTCGGCGCTGGAAGAGGGCGTCGTGACCGAAAGCACCCGATATACCTGCGTCGGCGGTATTCAGGTCGCCGATAACTATATCAAATGCCACAAGCACGCCGGTCACGGCACGCAGACGCTCCAGCAGGGTCTGATGAATTCGTGCAACCCGTTCTTCATCACCGTGGGTCAAAAGCTCGGCGCCGAAAAATTCTTCAACTATTTTGAGGCGTTCGGGTTCACGGAGCCGACCGGTATCGACCTGTCCGGCGAGGCGGTGCCCAAGGCGGGCGCCACCTACCACAGCCGTGAAAACTTCGGCATTTCCCAGCTTTCGAGCTGTTCTTTCGGGCAGACCTTCCAGGTCAGCCCCATTCAGATGATCACCGCCATCGCGGCCATCGCCAACGGCGGCAAGCTGATGCGCCCCTACGTCGTTGCCAAGAAGCTCGACGGCGACGGCAACGTGATCGAAGAGACCCAGCCTTACGTCAGACGGCAGGTCGTTTCCGAACAGACCGCGCGCAAGGTCGTTGATATGATGGAAGCCGTCGTCAGCGACGGTACGGGCCGCAACGCCAACGTGGCGGGTTATCACGTGGCGGGCAAGACCGGCACCTCGCAGAAGATCGGCGCGGGCAACGGCAAGTATATCGCATCCTTCGCCTGCGTCGCCCCGGGCGACGATCCCGAGATCGCCATTCTGATCACGGTCGACGAACCGGTCGGTCAGGTCAACGGCGGTCAGCTCGCCGCGCCGGTCGCGGCAGCGCTCGTCGAAGGCATTATGAACTATCTGGGCGTCGAACCGGAGTATTCCGAAAAAGAATCCCGCCTCATCGAGATCGCGGCTCCCTCGCTGGTCAACAGCACGGTGAGCGCGGCGCAGGCCGTTGCGAAAGCGAACGGCTTTTCGGTCAAAGTGGTCGGCGACGGCGATCATGTGGTCAAGCAGGTTCCGGCTTACGGTCAGCTGATGCCGCAGAAGGGCGTCATCATTCTTTACACCGACAGCAGGGCAGAAGAGACCGTTCAGGTTCCGGATCTGACCGGTATGCGCCTGAGCGCCGTTCAAAAAATCGCGAATGAATACGGGTTAAACCTGAAGATCGCGGGCAATGCTTTTACGGGAGCCGATATTCTGTCTTACAGCCAGGATATTGAGAAAGACACGGTCGTGAAATACGGCACCGTCGTGACCGTATCGTTCAAATCCTATTCCGGCGTGTCCGATTCCATTTACGGGTAATGAGAAAGGGAACAACATGAAAACCAGAGATTTGTTATTATCCGCCGGCTTCCCCGCGCAGGGGATCGCCGAAGCTGACGTGAGCTTTATCACGGATGATTCCAGAAAAGTGAAGCCGGGCAGCGTGTTCGTCTGCATTGCCGGCGCGCATTTCGACGGTCACTCCGCCGCGCCGAAGGCGCAGGAGGACGGCGCCGTGATGATCGTTTGCGAACACGACGTCGGCTGCCGCAATCAGCTCATCGTCGACAACACCCGCGCCGCGCTCTCTCTGCTCTGCGCCGCCTTTTTCGGTCATCCCGCGCAAAGTCTGAGCCTCATCGGCGTGACGGGCACGAACGGCAAGACGACGAGCTGCTTCCTGCTCAAAGAGATTCTGGAACGGGCCGGTCACAAAACCGGTCTGATCGGCACGGTCAAGAACATGGTCGGCAGTGAGGAAGTTCCGGCGAATCTGACCACGCCCGACCCGTTTGAAATGCAGGGCCTGTTCGCCAGAATGGTCGAAGCGGGCTGCGAATACTGCGTGATGGAGGTTTCCTCCCAGGCGCTGGCGCAGGAGCGCGTTTACGGTCTGCATTATAAGATCGCCGTGTTTACGAACCTGACGCAGGATCATCTGGATTATCACGGCAACTTTGAAAATTACGTCGCCGCCAAGCATAAGCTCTTTGAAATGTGCGATATCGCCGTGGTCAACGCCGACGACGAGGCGCACACCGCCATGCTGGCAGACACCTCCTGTCAGGCGGTGACCTTCTCCGCTTTGAACGATTTCGCGGATTATTCCGCCAAAAACATCACCTATAAAGCCGACGGCGTGGATTACTTTCTGGTCGGCATCGATCAGATCGAGCGCATCCGGCTGCAGATCCCGGGCGGCTTCACGGTTTACAACTCCATGGGCGCCGCCATCTGCGCCGTTCTGCTCGGCGTCCCGCTCAAACAGGTCGCCGCGGCGCTTGCGGACGCCAAGGGCGTGCCCGGGCGCATTGAGGTGGTTCCCACCGACACCGACTACACCGTGATCATCGACTACGCCCATTCGCCTGACGGATTGGAAAACATTCTCGCGGCGCTGCGCAAGATCGCCAAGGCGCGCATCATCACCGTGTTCGGCTGCGGCGGAGACCGCGACCGCACGAAGCGCCCGAAGATGGGCAAGATCGCGTCGGATATGTCGGATTTTGTGATCGTTACCTCCGACAATCCCCGCACCGAAGACCCGGACGCGATCGTGCGCGAGGTGGCGGCAGGCACCGCGAACGCCAAGGTGCCGGTCGTGAAGATCACCGACAGGACCGCCGCCATCGAATTCGCCCTGAACGAGGCGGATACGGACGATATCGTCCTGCTCGCCGGCAAAGGGCACGAAACCTATCAAATCTTAAGCACGGGCAAGATCCACTATGACGAGCGCGAGATCGTGCGGGATCTGCTCAAAAAATAAAGGCAATACCGCACAGTTGAGGTATGCGGATTGTGTAGTAAGATTTTTCGTCAGACTGTGCGGATTTGACGCTGTTAACCTGTCGGTTTACAAGGATAATCCGGGCAGAATGACGAAATAAGATTCAAACAAGGCGTGCGCCGCAATTTTTGCGGTGTTGCCTGAAGGAAACAGCGAAAGGTCGGATGGTTTATGAACACCTATGCAGCGTTGATCCTCGCGGCGGTTATCGCCTTCGGCGTAACGGCTTTGCTCGGGTTCGTTCTGATCCCGTGGCTCCACAAGCTCAAATTCGGTCAGACGATCCTGGACATCGGCCCGAGCTGGCACAAGAATAAGCAGGGCACGCCTACCATGGGCGGCATCATGTTCATCATCGGTCTTGCAGCTGCTTTGATCGTTGTTTTCGTGATCGATAAGATCAGGGGCGGCGACCTCATCGGGGGCGGCAGCCTGAACCGGACGCAGCAGTATACCAAGCTCTTCGCCGGTCTGATCATGGCGCTTTCGCTCGGGCTCGTCGGCTTTGCGGATGACTACATCAAAGTGGTGAAAAAACGTAACCTCGGGCTGACCATCCTGCAAAAAACCGTCGTTCAGCTGCTCATCATCTTCGCTTATCTGTTCAGTCTGCGTCTTTGCGGCTGCAACTGGATGTTCATTCCGTTCTACGGCGTGACGGGCGATCTGGGCGTGTTCTTTTTTCTGCTGGGCGTTTGCATCATTTACGGCACGACGAACGCCGTCAACTTCACCGACGGCATCGACGGGCTCTGTGCTTCCGTAACGCTCACCAGCGCCGTTTCATTCCTCGTCATCGCGTTCATGCGCAACAACATGGGCGCGGGCGTGGTCAGCGCGGGGCCTGCCGGCGCGTGCGTCGGTTTCCTTGTGTGGAACTGGAATCCCGCCAAGGTTTTCATGGGCGACACCGGCTCCATGTTTTTGGGCGGGTTGGTCGTGGCGCTGGCCTATGCGGTGGATTGTCCGCTGATCCTACTTCCCGTCGGCGTCATTTATTTCATCGAAGGTCTTTCCGACGTCATTCAGATCGGTTATTTCAAAGCGACCCACGGCAAGCGCATTTTCAAAATGGCGCCCATTCATCACCATTTTGAAATGAGCGGCTGGAAAGAAAAGAAGATCGTGGTCGTCTTTTCGCTGGTCAACATCATCGGCGGCGCGATCGGCGCCCTGCTCGTTTGGTTCGGCCGCGCGCAATAAACGTTAGGCAACCACTGATTGAATCGCAGGCACGCATCTTGACGGATTGTTTTCCGTCAGAACTCACAAAAATTCTCTCGTCAATCTGCTATCCCGATTGAATCGGCGGTTACTTGGGCAATACCCTAACTTGGGAGGTTACGGCATGGTTAAGCAGTTCAAGCAAAAGCGGCGTCTTTTGTCGCTGTTTCTCGATTGGAATGAGGGGAATCTGGACGTTACCTTCCTGCTCATCGTTCTCGCTTTGCTTACCATCGGGCTGATCATGCTGTTTTCGGCAGGTTATTCCTACGCCTACTATAAATATCACAACAGTACACATTTTATCGCCCGCCAGGCATTGTTCGCGGTCATCGGCATTGTGTTCATGCTGGTTGCTTCCAGAATCAATTTCAATTGTTTCCGCTCCTGGGCATTGGTCGGCTTCGGTGCTTCGCTGCTTTTGCTGCTGGTGGTTCTGGTGCTGCCGGAATACAAGCCCGGCTTCAAGCGTTGGATCGACCTTGGTCCTATCACCTTCCAGCCCTCGGAGATCGCCAAGATCGGCATCATTCTGTTCTTCGCGTGGGCGTGTGAAAAATGGCAGAAACGGCTCAAATACGATTTGAAGATCCAGCTGCTTTTTATCGGGATCGCGGGCGCTTTCGCACTGCTGGTCTATCTGGAAAACCACCTGTCCGGCGCGGTGCTCATGGCGCTGCTTTCCGTCATCATGCTGTTCATCGGCGGGCTGAACCGCTGGTGGTTCATCGCGTTGGGCGTTGTCGCCGTGCTGGGCGTTATGCTGCTTCTGGCGAAGCCCGATCTGCTCAAAGAATACATGGGCGAACGCATCACGGCATGGCTGGATAAGGACTACGACCCGACCGGCGCGCGCTGGCAGACCAACCAGTCGCTCAACGCCATCGGTTCCGGCGGTCTGCTCGGGCAGGGTCTGGGCGAATCCAAACAAAAGCATATGTACGTTTCCGAACCGCAGAACGACTTTATCTTCGCCATCGTCTGCGAAGAACTCGGCTTTGTGGGCGCGGCGGTGATCCTCATTCTGTTCGCGCTGCTGGTCTGGCGCGGCTTTGTGATCGCCATGCGGTGCCGCAGCCGCTTCGGCGCCGCCGTTGCCATGGGCATCGTGTTTCAGGTCGGTCTGCAGACCGTTTTGAATATCTTTGTGGTCACCGATACGATGCCGAACACGGGCATCAGCCTGCCGTTTTTCAGCTACGGCGGCACTTCGCTGCTGATGCTGCTGGTGGAAATGGGCATGGTCTTGTCGGTTTCCCGCGCTTCGGATATCACGAAAAAATAGTTTCGGAGGAAAACGATGCTCAACGGTAAAAAGATCATTTTTGCCGCCGGCGGGACCGGCGGTCATATCAATCCGGCGCTTGCCGTCGCGGGCGAAGTCAAACGGCAGTACCCCGACTGTAAAATTCTGTTCATCGGTACGCCGGATAAAATGGAAGCTACCATCGTTCCGGCGGCGGGTTATGATTTCGCCACCATTCAGATCAGCGGCTTCAACCGCATCTGGAACTGGAACGGCATCAAGCAAAACATCAAAACGGCGAGCCATCTGCTTACCTCCGCGATGGAAGCGCAAAAGATCATCAAGCGCTTCGATCCCGACGTCGTCGTCGGCTTCGGCGGTTACGTCAGCGGTCCCGTGGTGCGCACCGCGGCAAAGCTCGGCATCCCGACCGCCATTCATGAGCAAAACGCGTTTCCCGGCGTGACCAACAAGGCGCTTGCCAAGATGGTGGACGCCGTCATGCTCACGGCTGAGCAGGCGGCGGAACATATGCAGCCCAAAAACGAAGTGATCGTGACAGGTCTGCCCATTCGGGGCGAACTGCTGCGGGCTGACCGCGACGTTTGCCGCGCCGAACTGGGGCTGCGCGACGAGCCGCTGATCCTCTCCATGGGCGGCAGCCTCGGCGCGAAGGCGATCAATGAAGCCATGCTGGACGTTATTGCCAACCGCTGGCAGAAAAAGAACTGCGTGTTCATGCACGCCACCGGCAAGGGCTATCCGGACTTTTCCGACCGGCTGGCGGAAAAAGGCGTTGATCTGAACGATCGGCACATTATCATTCGGGAATATATCGACGATATGGAACGCTGCCTGCCCGCGGCCGATCTGGTGATCTGCCGCGCGGGCGCGAGCTCGCTGAGTGAATTCCAGGCGCTGGGCAAACCTTCCATTCTGATTCCTTATCCGTTTGCCTCGGAAGACCATCAGTACCACAACGCCAAGGCTTTGGAGGACAACGGCGCGGCGATCATCATTCGGGAATCCGATTTGTCGCCCGCTGCGCTCATGCAGCAGCTGGATACGCTGCTGGAGAGCCCGGGCAAATTGGAGCAGATGGGCAGGGCAGCCGCGCGTATGGCGGTGACCGACGCGCCCAGACGCATTGTCGAGGTGCTGGACAGGATCGCGAAGTAACTCGTTCCCTTTTCCCTGCATAGGATGACATAGCCAACAGGGAAAGGGTGGAAAGGAATGGGATGCTTTACGGTCGAGGGCGGCCATCGGTTAGAGGGCAGCCTGACGGTGCAGGGGTCAAAAAACGGCGCGCTGCCGCTGCTGGCGGCGAGTGTTCTGGTCAACGGAACGACCTGCCTGCGCCATTGTCCGGATCTGACGGATATCCGCGCGGCGCTGCTGATTTTAGACGGCTTCGGCTGCAAAACGTCGTTTCGGGACAATGTTGCGGTGATCGATTCCGCCGCTGCCGACCGTTACAGCATCGCCGACGAGACCATGCGCGAAATGCGCTCGTCCATCGTTTTTCTGGGTGCGCTGCTGGGGCGTTTCGGACACGCGGAAGTGTCAGCCCCGGGCGGCTGTGAGATCGGGCTGAGACCCATTGACCTGCATATCGAATCGCTCAAAGCGATGGGCTGTGTTTTTGAAGAAGAGGGTTCGCGCCTGCATTGTTCCTGCCCGAACGGGCTGAAGGGCGCGACCATTGCGCTGTCGTTCCCGAGCGTCGGGGCGACGGAAAACCTCCTGCTGGCGGCTTCGGTCGCCAAGGGCAAGACCCGCGTGATCAACGCGGCAAGAGAGCCCGAGATCGTGGAACTGGCCGATTTCCTCAACCGCTGCGGCGCCCGGATCAGCGGCGCGGGCGAGGGAATACTGGAAATCGAGGGCGTCGCCTCGCTCACGGGGTGTGAAGAAACCGTGGCGGGCGATCGCATCGCGGCGGTAACTTATATGACCTCCTGCGCGGTAACGGGCGGCAGGTTGGCGGTCAGGGGCTTGGATTTCAACAGCCTGATGCCGCTGGTCGCGCCGTTTGAAAAGGCGGGGTGTCAGATCGAACGCAGCGGCGATGCAATCAATTTTGCCGCGCCAAAGCGGCTCAAGGGCTTCGGGATGGTGCGAACCATGCCGTACCCGGGGTTCCCGACCGATTCGCAGGCGGCGTTTACGGCTATGCTCGCCGCTTCGGACGGCACGAGTCTGGTAGTCGAAAATATATTTGAAAGTCGATTCAAGTACATCGCTCAACTGAACAAAATGGGCGCAGATATCCGCGTGGAAGGGCGCATCGCCGTGATACAGGGCGTGGAACGGCTGCACGGCGCCGACGTTGTGTCGCCCGATCTGCGCGGCGGCAGCGCGCTGGTCACGGCGGCGCTGGGCGCACAGGGCGTCAGCCGCGTGTCCGCCGTGCATTATATCGACCGTGGTTATGAAAAACTGGAAGGCGTGTTAGCTTCGTTAGGCGCCGTGATCGAACGAAAAACGTGAAGGAAGGAAGCCGCAAAGTGGGCCTTTGCGCAGGGAAACATCGGTATGTCCGAAAAGGAGAGCAAATTTAATCTGGGCGACAACAACGAGGGCTATACCCGCAGCGATTCGCCTGACGGGTCAAACTATTCGTTTGATTCCTTTCAGTCAAACCCGAGGCGTCAGAGCCCCCGCAGCGCCGCCGCGCCGAACGGCAAACCGAAAACGCGGCAGGGTCAGCCCCAAAAACAGAAAAAGCCGCGCTCCTCGCAGCTGCCGAAGCCATCGGTGCAGCGCAAGGAACTGAATCAGCGCTACACGCCGCAGCCCGCGCAGCGCCGTCAGCGCCCCGCCGAACAGCCGCGGTCGAACGCGACAAGGAGCGAGCGCAACCGCCGCCACAGTATTCAGCGCCGCCGTCAGACGCAGATCAAACGGTGGATCAGTTATGTGATCATCGCACTTGTCGTGGTGGGCGTGATGATCGCGCTGAGCCTGACCGTTCTGTTCCCCATCAACGAGATCGACGTGGCGGGTTCCGGTCATTACCCCAACGAGCAGATCATCGCCGCCTCGGGCTTGGAATTGGGTGAAAACATCATCCGCTGCAAGGCGAATCAGGTCAGCGACACGCTGGCTAAATCGCTGCCCTACGTCGATCACGCCGAGGTCAAGCGCTCCGTTTCCGGCAAAGTCACCATCACCGTGACGGAGACTGCGGGCAAATACGCCGTGGTCTACGGCGAGCAATGCGTGATTCTCAACGAAGCCGGCAAGGTGCTGGAGATTGCCTCGGGCGAAAAGGCCGAACAATATGCCGTGGTGCTTCACGCCACCGTGGAAAACCCGATCCCGGGCACGACGGCGGTGTTCAGCGGCGACATTTCGCTGGAAAAGCTGCTGTCACTGGGCAACAGCCTGACCGCCGCCTCCATCGACAAGGTGACCACCATCGACCTGAGCAACATGAGCGACGTGATCGTGACCGTCGACGCGCGCCTGACGCTGCAGATCGGTACGCTCAGCGGGCTGGATCGAAAGCTCGCGCTGGCGCAGCGCGTGATTAACCGCGAAAACGAATTGAATCCGGAGCAGTACGGCACCATCAACCTGACCGTCGAGGGCAAGGCTTACTTCAGCGAGACCAAGCCGGATAAAGACCTCAACGAAGGCGTTGACGAAAGCGTTACCGAGCCGGGCGACGAAAACCTGGTCGGATAACGGATATTTCGATAAAAAACAGCAGAGCATATTTCCCGTGAAAGGGTAATATGCTCTGCGTTGTTTTTATGCAGCTTTCACAATGCGAAGCTCATTACATGATATGAAAAAGATGGGCGAAGAAATAGAACACCTTGTGCATGGCGCTGATTACGCTCTGCCAGAAGCTTCCACCGTGTACCTGACCGCAGAAGCTGCACAGACCGATAAAGTTCACATGGCTGGTTTTGCAGCTTTTTTCCGCCGTGGAATCATCCGGAGCAAAGACCGTGAGCCATTGGTAAACGGTCATGTCATTGCTTTCCGGTTCTGACCCGAGCGGCAGGCTGTCGATGCGGTTGTCGAAAAAGGCATTCGCTTCCGTTTCGTAGAGATCCAATATGGCCTCTGTCATTTCTATTTCCGAACCCCAGTCATATTCTTTTAACTCATAGATGTCGCCGATCGTTTCAAACGACGTGCCGTAGTATGCGTTGATTTTTTCAAGCAGAACAGGGGTCAGTTCGTCAAGCGTTGTTGCATGGCTGCCGAGTTCTCCGTTATAGTATTCTAAAATCATTTCGACCGTGTAGTCTTCATTCAGTTGATCGTAGCCGTTCTGCACGCCGAAAATCTCACGCAGCCCGTACAGCGGGATCATATCGTCCTGAAACTTTTGCTGTTTCATATTCAAGTCAATGTGGCTTTGAATCGCGTCATCAAGGCTCTCGTAGGGCTTGGCACCGACAGGGCAGCCGGCAACATAAAACTGAACAAACTGCACCGTTTTGCTGCGGATGATAACTTCTTCCGCGTAAGTTGCGTTAAAGGCGTCGTAGCCAAGCTTCGTGAGCGACGCGGGCAGAGAAACCTTGCGCGGATAGTAGCTGGAGATTTCACTGTCCGGGATTTCGGTGATGCCTTCTTCCACAATGATTTCCTTCACCATGGAAAACTTGAACTTTTCGGCCTGCTCAGCATTTAACCCTTGCGTCGCTTCATCATAGTAGTCCGATAGCGTTAGGTCGATGCTGGCGGTTGTTGATTGCGAACAGATCTCACCATCTTCATCGTATTCATATTCAATGACGTCTTCAACGGCGCCTTTGCCGCTCACGGTCAGCACGCCGTCGTCGGTGAGCTGCCAGGTGACGTTTTCTCCGGCCTTGCCCGATACCACTACCTTCGGCGCCGCGACCGCGCCGAGCGCCATGGTTGCTGTCAGGATAACGGTAAGCAGAACGGAGATCAGTTTTTTGGTTGTTCTCATGTGTTTTCTCCTCTCGTTGGTTGTGTGCCAATCAGACACGTAAGTTTTTTGTATTATAACACGCCCGGTTTGTTTTGTCACCCTTTCGGTTGCAAATTTCATCCATATATGCTACAATTCAATCAGTTATCCGATCATCTGTGAAAGAAAGGAACTATGTTATGAGCTTTGATGTGATGGATCTTGTCTCCAAAGCAATCGTCAAATACACCAAGCACTACGGCAAAAAAGTGCAAAAGAACGGGTCTGCACCCGCCATTCCGAAAGAAAAGCCCCTTGTCATCGCGGGCGAGGGCTACCGCTGCGGTTTTGCGCGCGAAAAGATCATGCCCGACCTGACCAAGGGTAAGACTTATTACATCGCCGGTCACGGTTCCGGTCACGTGATGGATGGTGTGATCTCCGACGTTTTTATCCACGCCGTCTGGCTGGACTGCGGCGGCGATGATGGCATTCTGTGGCTGAGCGCCGATTGCGTGGGCTTCACCAACGTGGAAGTGCAGATCATGCGCGAGAAGATATTAGCCTCCGACAAGATCAAGGGCTGTAAGTCCATCAGCATCAGCTGCACCCACAGCCATTCCGGCATTGACACCATCGGCTATTGGGGCAAGCCCTTCCTGAGCATTCCGTCCGACGGAAAAGACCCCGAATATATGCAGCTCATTTTTGATATGGCGGTCAAGGCGAGCGAGGAGGCTTACGCCGACCGTAAGGCGGGCAAGCTCTACACGGGCAATATCAAGGTCGAGGGCGGTCTGTTCACCAAACGCCATCTGCCCGAAAAACACGAAGTTCCTTCCCGCCTGCGCTTCGTTCCGGCGGACGGAAGCAATGAAACGTGGATCATGAATTTCGGCGGTCATCCCAATTCGCTGGGCGGCGGCAACCGCAAGCTCAGCGGCGAATACCCCTACTTCATGCGCGAACAGATCAAGGAACAGACCGGCGCCGACGTGCTCTTCGGCATCGGTCCCATCGGCGGCATGGACGCGGCGGAGCTTGACGAAGATCCGCTCACCTGCGTGAAAAAACAGGGCGCGATGCTGGCGGACGCCGTGCAGAAAATCGACAACGATCGCGAACTCGAGCCGAAGATCAAGGTGCTGTGCCAGCCGTTCTATTATCCGGTTGGCAACTACGTGCTCACCTTCCTCGCCACGCGCGGCGTGATGAGCTTCAACCCCTATCCCAGCGATGAAACCGATATTGGCGTTGCCATGAAGTCGGAAATGACCTATATGAGCTTCGGCGATCAGCGGATTCTGATGCTGCCGGGCGAGAGCTT
>JAFTEL010000169.1 GCA_017453685.1 Clostridia bacterium | reverse complement strand
GGCGCGTGCTCAAAGAAAAGGGGCGCGCCGCCATGAAGGAGCGCGAACGGCTCACCCGCCTCAACGGACAGGAGCCGACGCTCAGCGAGCTGGCGCAGGCGCTGGGGCTGGATGTGGAACAGACAGCCGAGATCCTCAACGCCGCGCTGCCCGCCGTGTCGCTCACCGTGGCCGATGAGGACGGCGAGCGCGTCGCGGATATTCCCGTGGAATCGGCGGAACGGGAATTGGCGGAACAATTGTCGCTCGAACAGGCGATGAAGCTGCTGCCCGAACAGGATCGCGCGCTCATCGAACTGCGCTATTCCCTCGGGCTGACGCAGTGCAAAACCGCCGAACGGCTGGGCACGACGCAGGTGCAGGTCTCCCGCCGCGAAAAAAAGATTCTGACCCAACTGCGGCAAAACCTGCTGCCTTAGAAGTTTTTTTCAAAAATTCTTGCATTACCTCTTCAAATAGATTATAATAACTTACACACGAAACAAGCCTTGTTTTGGTCATGCGGCGTGTGGGTTCTGTGCGACGGTGCGTTGCGAACCATGTCAGGCGGGGAACCGAGCAGCATTAAGCAAGCCGCGCGGTGCGCCACAGTCCGCCTGCACGCTTCATGACCAAGATAAGGCTTGGTTTATAAGTAACCTTCGATTAAATCGGGGGTTACTTCGATCCGATCAGGGGTCACAAATGATCCGTTTGTTTTTGAAAGGAGTGAGTCAGTATGTATCGCGCGCTTTACCGCAAATGGCGGCCGAACCGGTTTGACGACGTGGTCGGTCAGCAGCACATCACCCAAACGCTTCAGAACGAGCTGGTGGCGAATAAGCTGGCTCACGCCTATCTGTTCACCGGCTCGCGCGGCACGGGCAAGACGACCTGCGCCAAAATTCTGGCCAAGGCGGTCAACTGCGAGCATCCGATCAACGGCAACCCCTGCAACGAATGTGAAGTCTGCCGCGGCATTGATTCCGGCGCGATCCTTGACGTGGTCGAGATCGACGCCGCCAGCAACAACGGCGTTGACAATATCCGCGATTTGCGGGAAGAGACCAACTACACCCCCGTACGCGCCAAATCCCGCGTTTATATCATCGACGAAGTGCACATGCTCTCCATCGGCGCGTTCAACGCGCTGCTCAAAACGCTGGAAGAGCCGCCCGAATACGTCAAGTTTATTTTAGCCACCACCGAAGTCCACAAGCTCCCCGCCACCATTCTCTCCCGCTGCCAGCGCTTTGATTTCAAGCGCATCGAGCCGGAGGATATCGCCGACCGTCTGGCGACCGTGGCTGAGGGCGAGGATATCATTCTCGACCGTGAGGCTGCGCTGCTCATCGCCCGCGTGGCGGACGGCGCTTTGCGCGACGCGCTGAGCCTGCTTGACCAATGCGCCGGGCAGAGCGACACGGTCACGCCCGAGCTGGTCAGCCGCGTAGCGGGGCTGACGGGGCGCGAGCATTTGTTTCGTCTGGCGGAATGTATCCGCCAAAACGACTGCGCCGGCGCGCTGAAGATCATTGACGAACTGCACACGGCCTCGTGCGACATGGAGCGGCTTTGCACGCAGCTCATCGAACACTACCGCAACCTCATGATCATCCGCGCCGTCAATCACCCCTCGGGGCTGATCGTCTGCACCTCCTCCGAGCTGGAACTGCTGGAGGAACAGGCGAAGGGCTACACGCTGGAAGGCATCATGCATATTTTAAGCGTACTGGAGGACGCGGCCGCCGCCATGCGCAAGGGCACCAACCGCCGCATCGAAGCGGAGCTGGCGTTCGTTAAGCTCTGCACTCCGAACGCCGACACTTCGGTGGAAGCGCTGCTCAAACGCGTTGCCGAACTGGAAAAAGCGGTACGCAGCGGCGTTGCTGCCGCAGCGTCCGCGCCGAGCGATGAAGCCAAACCCGCGGCGCCTGCCGTTCAGCCGCCCGCAGCAAAACCGCTGCCCAACGGAGACTGCGCCCAGTGGGCGGATATTCTGCAGGAACTGAAAGCCGTCAATATGCCGATGTTCGCCATCCTGTCGAATTCCACGGCGCGCGTGCAGGATCAATATCTGGTCATCGCCTCGCCCAATCCGTCCGTCGGCGCCATGCTCAAGGCAAACAACAATTCCGCCGATTTGAAAAAAGCGGTGTTCGGCGTCACCGGCTGCCGTTATCGGATCGGACTTGAACGACCGACCGAAGCCGCTCCGGCGCCCGCACCGACCCCCGAACGCGACCCGCTTGACGATCTGTTGAAGGAAGCGAAAAAAATGGGCGTTGACATTCAAACCCAATAAATTATCCCGAAAGGAACGATAAACATGAAAGCAAGAATCCCCGGCGCACAGGGCGGCGGACAGGCTGCCATGCTCCAGCGGCTGCAGGATATGCAGGCGCAAATGCAGAAAACGCAGGAAGAAGTGGAAGCGACCGATTTCACCGCGTCCTCGGGCGGCGGCGTCGT
>JAFTEL010000013.1 GCA_017453685.1 Clostridia bacterium | reverse complement strand
GCAGTCGATGCAGGTGTCCGCGTCAATGACGTATTTGCCGTCGCCTTCAGAGATCGCGCCTACGGGGCAATCTGCTGCGCAAGCACCACAGGAGATGCATTCATCGGAAATAACGTATGCCATGATTTGTGTCCTCCTTTAAAAGTTTAATCGATCAAATGGCTTCTCGCCAAAAGAATCATATCATTTTTCCATCCCTTTTGTCAATGCATATCGCATACAGCCGTACAGCGTGTCGTTTTCCGACAAAACGATTTTTGTTTCGGGAGCCAGCTTTGCGGCGATCCCGTTTCGCAAAACGTCCCATCTTTTGGCGATGCCGCCGGAAAAGATAACAGTATCATAAGCGGGCAGGCCTTGATTCACCCGTTCGGCGACTGTCACAAAATTGTCGATCAGCCGATGAAACACGCCGCTCATCAGCGCCTCCAGCGTCAGACCGTACTCCGGGATATGTTCAATGCTGCCCGTTGTGTAATCGGTCAATGCGTTTTCAAAAAAGCTCATGTCGCAGCGCAGACCTTCTTCGTCCGCCGTTTCGGGGCGAGCCGCCGCCTGCATGATTTCCCACACCGCATCATCCGAAATATCGCGATCCGCTCGGCGCAGGATATCCTTCAAAAAGCGGAAATACACGTTGATGGCTCTGCCGGACGGAACGTGAGGAATCGTTTTGAGATACGTACCGTTAAAATACGGACGCATCTGATACGGACCGTACTGCAGCTGATCCGGCTTGAGGATCCGGCTCACCTGTGCGCCGGTGCCCATATTGAAGGAAAGCTCGCGCTCTCCCTGAAACCCGCTGCCCAGCAAAGCCGCCTGCTGATCGCCGATGGCCGGCAAAACGTGGAAGCGCCTGCCGCCTTTTTCAAAGTCCGCGGCGGCTGTACCCACCGGCGGGAAAACGAGCGCCGCCTGCCCGGTCAGAACGGAAATGACCTGCCGGTTCCAGTCCGACGTTTCCAGATCATACAGACCCGTCGCGGCGGCATTGGTCGGGTGGCAGACAGGTTCCAGACCCGTAATTCTTTTGAGGATGTAATCCCCGAGCGTATAAAAGCAAAGAGTCCCCTGCCCTTCCAGACAGCCGTTCCGGCTCAGCCAGAGGAGCGTGGAGCTCGGCAAGCCGGAACGAAGCGGCATCCCTGTGCGTCGGATCGCTTCATCCGCTTCCTCTTTGCCGAGGGCGGCTGCCAGGAATTGTTCCGTCTCGTCGACAGGCAGCAGTTCCGTTTGCCAGGAGATATAATCCGTGTAAGGCGTTCCGTCCTCCCGCGCCAGAAGGAACCCGTGCATTTCGTTGTCAACGCAGACAGTCACGTCGTCCTCTTCGGCGGCAAACTCCGCCAGACTGCTTTGAACGAGCCGGACAAGCGCCTCGATCTTATCCGTGCAGAAAGGATCGGCGCCTGCTTTCACGGGCGGCGCGGGAACCTGTTTCGACTTGACGAGAACCTCGTCTTGAAACAGAGCGCATTTGATAAAGCTCGCGCCGCAGTCAATGGCTATAATATTCATGCGTCGTCTCCAGATATTCCTCAAACAAGCCTTTGAGCTTGTCGTCGATCGGCATGGGATAAACGATCAGATTGCTCGGACCGTTGAGCATGGCGAAGGACAGCGTGTTGCCGCGCACCTTTTTATCGGTGCTGATGATGCCAAACAGCTCATCCGGTCGGTCGATCGCGATCTCCTGCTTCAAAAACGCGCGGCGGATAAACGCCTTGATATCATCGTAAAGCGCTTTTTCGATCAGACCCTCGCGCCATGCGATGAAGTTGACAACGTCGATGCCCCAGATGACGCCCTCGCCGTGCGGGATGGCGTTGTTCGTATGCGCTTCGAGTGCATGGCCGAACGTATGGCCGTAATTGAGCACCCGTCTGAGATCGGATTCAAACTCATCCTCTTCAATGATCTCCTTTTTCACGGCGAGACCCATGTGGATGTACTTCGCGATCTCATCGCAGGGGATGTATTGCGGCACGGTCTTCAGTTCATCATAAAAGGCCGGATCCCTCGTCAGAGAGAACTTCAAGATTTCGCCCCAGCCGTTCAGATAATCCTGCTGAGAAAGCGTGTTCAGAAAACGAACGTCGATATAGATCTTTTTCGGCGGATAAAACACGCCGATCTGGTTCTTATACTGACCGAGATTGATGCCGCATTTTCCGCCGATGCAGGAATCGCACATGGAGAGCAGCGTCGTCGGGAAAAAGATCCAGTCAATGTTTCTCAGGAACAGATTGCTGGCAACCGTCGTCACGTCCTGCGTGATGCCGCCGCCGAAGCAATAGACCTTCCAGTTCTTTTTCACGCCGATGCTCTTCCAGAAGTTGATGATCTCCATCACGGTCTCCATGTTTTTCCGGTGCTCGACAGCTTCCATGATATAGATCTTTTCCGGCGCAATATCCCGGAAAAGATCGCGGTACAGGTTGTAGACGTTATGGTCGATCACATAGGTCACGGCGTCGTCTGCCGCTTGGATCACGGACGAAACGTCGTCGACAAATTCGACCGAATAGTCGTAAAGTTTTGATTGAATGTTCAGCATATCCATTTGCAATTCCTCCGTTATCGGCAAAGAAAGCCGCCGTCGACCGGAATGATCCGGCCGGTGATGCTCTGGTTGAGCGAAGAGCAAAGGAACAGGCAGAGGTCGGCGATTTCCGACGCTTCCTGCAGCCTGCCCGTCGGGATCTGACGCTTCAGGGCGTCGATCTCCGCTTCGCTCAGGTTCTTTCTGGTCATATCCGTCATGACGTAGCCGGGCGCGACGCCGTTGATCAGAACGTTATCGCCCGCGACCTCAAGCGCCGTTGACTGGATCAGCCCCGTCATCGCGTGCTTGGAGGCGCTGTACGGGATGCGGCGCTCGCGCGACACGATGCCGTACAGCGACGAGATGCCCACGATCCGGCCGTAGCCCTTTTCCCGCATGGCGGGCACGAGCCGGTTGAGGATGGTGATAAACGAAAACAGGTTCACCTGAAACACTCTGTCCAGACTCTCCCGCGAAACCTCCGCGATACCCGCCAGTTCGTTGATGCCGGCAGAATGAATCACGAGATCGGGAGAAACGCTCAGACCGTTCAGGTAGCTGTCGATGGACGCTTCGCTGAGCAGATCCATCTCGGTGGGTTCCGGCGCGATCACGGCTGCACCCGCCTGCGCGAAGCTCTTGCAGATTGCCGAGCCGATGCCGCCGCTGCCGCCGGTGATCAGCAGAGTCTTGCCGCTTAAATCAATACTTTTCATCGCTTACTTCCTTTCCACCAACGGGATCAGCATGATGCGTTCCAGCTCCTCCCGCGGCAGGAAGGGCGCGAGATCTTCAAGCGGCGGCGACACCAGCGTGCCGTCGGGCAGCTTTTTCGCGGAAGGCTTGGGTTCAAATGCCTGCGCCCTATCGACGAACAATTCGCAGATGCACCTGCCCTGCTCACTGAAAACGTCACGCAGCACGCTGTCCGCCTCGGAGTTGCTGTGAATGGAAAAATACGGGAAGCCGTAAGCCTGCGCGATCTTTTCCATATCCGGGAACGAAAGATCGCCCGATTCCGGACCGATGCCGACCTTGGACAGGTGGCTGAACAGCCCGTTCTGCGTCAGCCGGATGGAGTGGTAACCGGCATTGTTGATGACAAAAATCTTAATGGGCAGCTGATGCTGCACGATCGTCTGCAATTCGTGAAGATTCATCTGAATGCTGCCGTCGCCGGCGAAGCACACCAGAGGTTTGGAACCGTTCGCCAGGCAAGCGCCCTCCGCCGCAGGGAGGTCATAGCCCATGCTGGCACAGCCGCAATTGATGATATAGCGCTGACCCTCTTTGATCTTCAGCGCGCCGGAAGCGACCACACAGGCGGAACCGTTGGAGGAAACGACAGGCGTATGTTCGGGAATAAACTCGCTGATCCGGTCCATCAGATAGTACGGATTGGCAGGCGCATCATTTTTACAGTGCCGTTGAGGAACCAGAACGGGATAAGCGGCCTTCCATGCGGCGCATTTTTCGAGCCACGCCTCTTTTTTCGGCAGCGGCTGCGGAAACGCCTGCAGCAGTTTGTCGATAAAATCGCCGAGCGCGGCGCGCACCGGCAGCTCCACGTGAACCACGGGCTTGAGCAGCTCCAGCGGGTCCTCATGGACCATGACGACGAAGGACTCTCTCGCCCACGTTTCGGTGGCATAGCTGACCTGACGGATACCCAGACGGTTGCCGAGAACCAGCAGCAGATCGCTGTTCTGCACCGCCCAGTTTCCGTACCGGTTGCCGACATCGCCGCCGCGGCCGGCATACAAAGGATCGTCCTCCGTCATCAGGTCGATGCTGTCAAAGGTCGTTACGACCGGAATGTTCAGCTTTTCGACAAGCGCACGAAACGGCTCGAAAACGCCCGCCGTGCGGACTTCGACGCCGGCATACAGCACCGGCCGCTTCGCGCTTCTGAGCTTTTCCGCGATCAAGTCGATCACGCCGGAGGGAACCGGCGCGCAGCACATATTCTGCATTTCAGCCGGATCGAACATAACCAGCTCTTCGTCGTCGATCTCCGCGTTCTGTACGTTTTGCGGGATATCCAGCCACACCGGACCCGGGCGGCCGTGGCGCGCGAGCCACAGCGCCTTATCAACGTGATAACGGATCATGTCGGGCACGGTCACCATTTCGGCATACTTCGTCATGGGCGCGACCACTTTGGTGATATCAAATTCCTGATCGCCGTAGATCCGCATCGGAAGACCCGTGCTGCGAACCGTGGTGGAATACTTGACCTGCCCGGAAATGACGAGCATGGGAATACTGTCCAGCCACGCGCCCAGAACACCCGTCAGCGTGTTCGTTCCGCCGGGTCCCGTGGTGCAGCAGACCAGAGGCAGCTCGTTGTTCATGCGGTAATATGCTTCCGCCGCGATGGCTGCCGCCTGTTCATGCTGAACGTAGACGTTTTTCAAGCCCGGCACGTGTCCGAACGAAGCGTTCAGATACATCGCGCCGCCGCCGGTGATCGTGAAATTGGTGCGGATCCCCTGCGAAACCAGATATTGAGCAAGATAATCTGAAAGTTTGATCTTCATGGATTATTCTCCCTCGTTAAAGCAACTTTCCGTTACGAATTCGATTCTCATTTTTCCTTCGGTGCTCTTGCGGAAATCGCGATACATGTCCGTGATCTCCTCGTTGAGCTCATCCCATTTATTGTCCGGATTCAGCGTGGGAAGGTTCGCGTCCGCATAACTCTCGTTATACTTCGTTTTGAAACCGTCAAACCCGGCAATGGCAACGTCCTCCGCGCCGATCTTGTTCAGCAGGCGAAGCGTGATGATCACCGCGTTGTCAAAGTGTTCCCAGCCTCGCTTGACCACCGTGTTATAGTTGACGACGATCTCATTGTCGCCCGCCTGCGTTTTGATGTTGGAAAGCAAGATCCTGCGCGTATTCGCCAGCTGCTCCGGACAGTAACTGCCGGCGTACTCATAGCGCCCCGGATTGATGAAGATCGCATAGTCGCAGTCATACCGCGGGTTCAGCGCGTTGACCGCGATCAAAAGCGGGTTTTCCTTTCGGATATATTCATGAATGGCATCGCACTGCGTGTTGACCGACTTGCCGGGCGCGATAAGCAGAACCTTTCGGTCGGTCACGGCGTTCCTCAGCTCCTGCAAAGCGTCGGAATCGTTAACCGTGCGGCTCTGATTTTCCATATACTTGCTTTCCAGCAGATCATAATCATATTTTCTGCGATCCGCCACGGAAAGCGATTCAATGATGGAGCGCATATCATGCGCGTTCGTTCTGTGATTTTTCAGCAGATAAGCGATATTGTTCACATGGCACTGATACATGCCGGCAATGAAATAAGGCGTAGAGTAGCCCCAGGAATACTGCTCGTGATAACCGGTCATATAGATATCGATCGCATCCATGACGGCGTTCAGATCGTAGTTGCCGTGCTGCTTGCGGTTGAGATAACTGGTCATCAGTTCCGTGGTGGTGTTGCCCGCGCCGCGCCCCATGCCGTTCAGGCTGGAATCGACCATGATCGCGCGTTCGGAACGCTCCATCAGCTCGACGAACCGAATGGAGAGAGCAAACGCAAGCTGCTGGTTGTTGTGCGCGTGGAAGCCGATGCTGATCTGCGGATTGAGCCGCTTGTCAAGCACGCGGACGATCCGCTCCAGATCGTCAAAATACATGGCGCCAAACGTATCCACAACAGAGAGCGAGACCGGTTCAAAGGCATTCATGCAATCGGCCAGATCGATCAGATCGTCGTCGCTGTATGCGAGCGTGTTCGCGGCTTGAAACAGCACCTTGTAGCCCTTTTCCCGAATCCTTTCGCCGACCTTGATCCCCTCTCTGTGCTTGCCGTGGGGAAAGACGACGCGGATCGCGTCGATCGACCTGCCGTCATAGTCCGGAAGCTGATCCGTGTCGTAACGATCCCAGTCGATCATCACGGTGTAAAGCACACGCGGGTCTTTTTCCAGAATATAGCACTCTGCGTCATCCGGTATATGGAAATAAGAGGAACCTTCTTCATGCGGCGCGTCCTTCAGCCAGCCGATTTCGATCACGTCCGCTCTTGCTTCCTGCATTTTCGTGATGATACCGCGTATGGCGGCCTCGCCGAAACGGGAATTGGTAATATAGGCGCCATCCCGCAGCGTGCAATCCAAAAGCTTGATGTTTTTACTCATGTTCTATATTCTCCTCGTTTTCCGGTATGCTGCAGAGATCATTGTTTTCCTGATACCAAGTCATCCTCCGTCGCAGCAAGCTGTGAACGGAGGATTCAATGGCAGCTATAAACCGGAATAATATGCGTTTTGGCTGCGTCTTTGCCCGTATTACCCTTTCAGAGCAACCGAACTGCAGCAACGCAGCCATTCGCATTCCGTGTTGTCAGCCCACTAAGAACCTCGAAAAATGCACGAAAGAAGCAACAAACCTCTTACCGTTATTTTTGTGTTTCTGCGGGTCAATTATTCAGCCTTGGGAGCGCCGACGGGGCAAGTGGATTCGCAGGAACCGCAGTCGATGCAGGTGTCCGCGTCAATGACGTATTTGCCGTCGCCTTCAGAGATCGCGCCTACGGGGCAATCTGCTGCGCAAGCACCACAGGAGATGCATTCATCG
>JAFTEL010000168.1 GCA_017453685.1 Clostridia bacterium | reverse complement strand
CTGTTCAAGGACGAGGTGCGCCGCGTCGGCCGCCAGCTCGGGCTGCCGCGGTTTCTGGTCGAGCGTCAGCCGTTCCCCGGCCCCGGGCTTGCCATCCGCGTCATGGGCGACCTGACCAAAGAAAAGCTCGACCTGCTGCGCGAGGCTGACGCCATCTTCCGCGAGGAGGTCGGCAAGCTGCGCAAGCGCCCGAACCAGTATTTTGCCGTGCTCACCAACGCGCGCTCCGTGGGCGTGATGGGCGACGAGCGCACCTACGATTATGTGCTCGCCCTGCGCGCCGTGATCACCGACGACTTCATGACCTGCGAGTACGCCCCCCTGTCGCAGAAATTCCTCGCCCGCGTCTCCCGCCGCATCACCAACGAGGTCAAGGGCGTCAACCGCGTCACCTACGACATCACCGCCAAACCCCCCGCCACGGTGGAGTGGGAATGAGCGAACGCTGTCGCCGTTCCAGTGATGAGCGCCTGACGGCGCGTGATAAGGGATGAATTGCCTTCGGCAATGTTTATAAATTGAATGGGAGAGGGAAAGAACATGAGCGTTTATTTTGTCGATTTTGAAAACGTCAATTCCGGCGGGCTGACAGGCATCACGAAAACCAACATGAACGAAACGGACAGGATCATTATTTTTTACAGCGAAAATGCCAAAACCTTAACGATGGACTTACATAGGGAATTGGAAAAAACGAAAGTGATCAAAGAATACGTCAAAGTGAACGTCGGCACGGCAAACGCGCTGGATTTCCAGCTTGCTTCCTATTTAGGCGCCTATATTGAACGGGAAAAAGACAAACGCTACTTCATTGTTTCAAAAGATTTGGGATTTGACGCCGTATGCGATTTTTGGAAATCACGCGGTATTATTCTCAAACGGATCGATTCTGTTTCCACCATGGACAGAAACAAGGAGGATATGGTAAAAGCGCTCAACGGGATACTGACCGAAAAAGAAGCCTTAAAGGTTTACAAAATCGTTTGCAGCTATAAAACCAAAGAAGGCATTCATAATAATCTTGTGAAAACTTTCCCCAGCCCGGACAACAAAAAAGCGTCTGAGATCTACAAGGCGATCAAACCGCTTATCAAAGATAAAAAGGACAAGTAATATTTTTCTTCAAAATGGAAGCGACCCGCTGATGGCGCGAAGTCATCAGCGGGTCGTTGTTATGCAAATATATTCAAGTCAAATGCCCGAGGGGGAATAGATCATTCCGAATTCTTCGGCGAGGCGTTGTATTTCCTCTTGGCTCGGCGGCGTGACGGCGGCGGTGGCGAAGGGGCGCTGCAGGGCTTTGTATTTGCCCGACGCGATGGCGTGGTAGGGCATGACTTCCAGCGGAAAGCCCTCGGTGAACGCGCGCACGGCACCGATCTCGTGATCGTTGTAATTCGGGATATACGGCATGCGGAACAGGACGTTCGCTTTTGAATCCATGAGACGCTTGGCGTTGGCGAGGATCAAGTCGTTCGACACGCCCGTGTTTCGGATATGGGTCTCCCCGTCGATCCCTTTGATGTCAAACAGGAACAGGTCGGTAAACGGCAGAACCGCTTCGATGATTTCGGGCTTGGCAAAGCCGCAGGTCTCGATCGCCGTGTGGATGTTTGCCTCCTTCGCGGCTTTGAGCAGCGCAAGACAAAACTCCGGCTGCGCCAGCGGCTCGCCGCCGGAAAGCGTCAGCCCGCCGCCGGAGGTCTCGTAAAACGCTTTATCTCTGACCACGGTTTCGATGATCTCATCGACCGCGGCCGTTCTGCCCGCGATCCTTCGCGCCGCGCCCGCGCAGACTTTGACACACTTGCCGCAGGCGGCGCAGGCGGCGTCAAAGGCGTTGGCGCAGATTTCTCTGCATTTTCCGCAGCTGACGCACTTGTCGAAATAGATCATCCGCTCGGGAGCGAAGGATTGGGACTCGGGGTTGTGGCACCAGCGGCACCGCAGCGGGCAGCCCTTGAAAAACACGGTGGTTCGGATGCCCGCCCCGTCGTGGAGGGAAAACCGCTGAATGTCAAAAATCGTTCCGTTCATGAAAGCTCCACTTCCGTGCGCGCAATGATATTGTCCTGCAGATCGGGCTCCAGCCGGTTGAAATACTCGCTGAAGCCACCGACGCGCACGATGAGGTTTTCGTGCCGCTCGGGGTGCCGCTTGGCGTCGAGCAGCTCTTCTTTGGAAACGACGTTGATCTGCAGCGTCTGCCCGCCCAGGCGGAAATAGGTTTTGGCGAGCGTCAGGTAGGCGTTCATGCCCGCGGGCGTGGCGAACTGCGACTTGGAAAATTTGAGCTGCAGCACGTTGCCGCTCGTCGCCAGATACTGATTGGCTTTGAGCACGGAATTCAGCGCCGCGGTCGGCCCCGTTTTGTCGTTGCCCGGGGTCGGTCCGATGGAATCCGCGAGCAGGGGCGCAAACTTTTTCTTGCCGTTGGGCAGCGCGCCGAGGTGGCGGCCGTAATTGGCGGCGCGTTCAAAGGTGCTGCACCCCACGCCGAACCTGCCGCCGCGGAACGTCTCTTTCGTCTGCGCGTAGCGGTAGATATGGTCGGTCACGGCGGCGTTGAGGCGGTCGGGCCCGTCGCAGTCGTTGCCGTATTTTTCCACCGCTTTGATCTCCGCCAGCAGGGCTTCATCCCCTTCAAAATCGCGGTTCAGCGCGGCGATGAAATCACCGATTGTAACTTTTCCCGTGTCGTACACGAGCGTTTTCAGCGCGTATAACGAGTCGACCGCGTCGGGCAGCCCCTCGGTCAAAATCTGACCGTGGCCGTAGATCGGGCCGCGGTTTTTGTAATCGAGCCCCTTTTCGATGCAGCCCTGGATCATGATGGATTTCCACGGGTTCGGCGCGTATGCGGCGAACAGCGCCTGCGCCTTGTTGGAGGTTTCGGTCACGTAATCGAGCAGATAGTCGACCTGCCGCAGGAACGCGTCATAGAGTTTTTCAAAGGTGTCAAAGCCGGTCGGGTCGCCCGTCTCAAGTCCGAGCCGCTCGCCGGAATATTGGCACACCCCGTTGAACAGGGCGAATTCCAGCGCCTTGGCGACCGAGATCTCGCCGTCCTCCAGCCCCATGTGGGACTTGCCGAAGATGTCGATCTGGTTGCACCCGTTCATGCAGTACAAATGCGAATCGGACGGCGGGATGCCGAGCGCCTCCAGCGCGGGGCAAACGCACTCGTCGTTATAAATTGCGGGCATGCCGATACCCGTCGCCAGCGTTTCGACCGCCGCCTGCCACAGCGCGTCGGGCGTGTTCGGATGCACCCGCATGGTGATGTTGGGGGTGTTGTATTTCTTTTCGCGTGCGATCTTCAGCACGTCATACGACAGCGCGCAGCTGCGGTCGTTCCCGAACTCGTCGCTGCCGCCGATGCAGAGGTTCCACGTTCTCGTTTGGTGAAACAGCTCCCACAGCTTCGACAGGCAGGCGTAACGGTCGGCTTCGTCGCTGATCTCATAATACCTGCCGAGGGCGTAATCGAACAGACCCGGCGAATCGATATCCGCAAAGGTGAAGATGAGCCAGAACATTTCGCAGGCTTCAAAGAAATCGCGCGGCTGATGGCGCGGCACATTGTCCAGCGCCGAAGCCAGCCGACCGAGGATCGCTTTGTCCTCACCCTCGGCGGTTTTCAGCATGGCAAGCGCGAGGGCCTTGTAACGGTCGGCGATGGTTTCAAGCGCCTCCACGCACAGCAGCAGCGAATCATAAAACGTTTGCCGATCGGTGTGGATCCTGGAAAAGAGTTCGATTCTTTCGCGGACGCCGTTCGTGCCCACACGCAGCAGCAGCTCGTAATCGGGGTTGCTGTGCCCGCCGCCCGCCGCCCACGCCGCCTTGCAGCGCTCCATCGTTTCCTGCTCGGGGCTTCTGATCTTGCTGATGATGCGGGGCGTTTCCAGCGCGAAAAAGCGATCCATGAGCCGATCCAGCGCCGCCCGCAGTTCGGGATGCGCCTCGCGCTCGGCGCGATAACGGTTCTCATCCGCCCGGATCCCGCTCGCGCGTTCGTAGCGGAAGGCGAGCCGATCCATCGACCCTACCGGGCCGACAAACCACGCCGACGGGTCGATGGTCAGCGGGATATGTTCCGCAAAGCTCCTGAACCCGCAGGCGATCTTGTATTCGAGGTCATGACTTTCGGCGGCCGCGTAGCCGCACGCAAACGGCTCAAGCTCCTGAATGTTCATCTTCGGTCTCCTCTTCGGTCTTTTGTCAGTTTTTCTCCGATTTCCTGTGATTCTCATTATACCGTCTGTGAAAGAAAAAGTCAAAAGAACAACGGACTTTTTCAGGGAACGGTTGCCAAGCGGAAAGGGGTGGGGTATAATGGCGACAAAGGTCACGGACTTGCCTTAACTTTTAGGGAACTTTTTTATGTTTCCGAATCAAAAATGTTCCCTAAATCGCAACTGTTGATTTATCATTCGGGAGGAATCCTTATGTCGATCGAAAAAGTGAAAGCGTTTTTTGCCGCGCGGGGCATGGAAGACCGCGTGCTGGAATTTGAGGTGTCGAGCGCGACGGTGGAGCTGGCGGCGCAGGTGCTGCACTGCGAGCCGTGCCGCATTGCCAAAACGCTCTCGTTTCTGGTCAACGGCGCGCCGATTCTGATCGTTGCCGCGGGCGACGCGAAGATCGACAACCCGAAATACAAAGCGCAGTTCGGCGCGAAGGCGAAGATGCTTTCGCCCGACGAAGCGGTCAGCTTGGTCGGTCACGCCGTGGGCGGCGTCTGCCCGTTCGCCATCAACGAGGGCGTCGCCGTTTATCTGGACGAGTCGCTCAAACGGTTTGAGACCGTGTTCCCCGCCTGCGGCAGCAGCAACAGCGCCATTGAGCTGACGATCGCCGAACTGGAACAGTATGCCGCGCCCGCCGCGTGGGTCGACGTGTGCAAGGGCTGGAACGAAAACAACTGAAAAAAGACAAAGTAAGGGTGACAATGACGCTTCATTGCCACCCTTGTTTTATGACTCAGTGGTCGTCGTTCCGCCGATCAATCTTGACATTTTCCTGAGACAATGCAATAATACAAGTCGTCTGATCTTTTTTACGGGCAGCCGCGGCTCATCCTCAGGAGTGATCCCATGATCTTTTCTTCCTACATTTTCATGTTTGTTTTCTTTCCGCTCGTATTCTGCGGCTATTTTTTGCTGTCAAAATGCAGGCGGCCGATGTTTCAGCACGCTTTTCTCGTGGCTGCCTCCCTTGTTTTTTACGGATGGGACAATCCCAAATACGTCTTCATTATTGTCACTTCCATTCTGCTCAACTATTTTCTTTCCTTCTGGCTCGCAAAGGAAAGCTTTTCCAACAAGACCAGAAAAGCGCTGTTTATTCTCGGCATCGTTTTCAACATCGGCATTCTCGGCTTCTTCAAATATACCGATTTCGTTATCAGCAACGTCAATTTCCTGACCGGCAGCCGCATCGAATCGCTGAATCTGGTCTTCCCGCTGGGCATCAGCTTTTTTACGTTTCAGCAGTTTTCGTTTATCGTTTCGTGCTATAAAAACAAAACGCCCTGCCGCAATTTCATCAACTACGCGCTGTTCGTTTCCTTCTTCCCGCAGCTGATCGCGGGTCCCATTGTGCTGTATGAGGAAATGATGCCCCAGTTTCAGGAGGAAAAGCGCCGCCGCATCAACGCGGAAAACGTGATCCGCGGGCTTGCGGTTTTTGCCTCGGGCTTTTTCAAAAAGATCGTTCTTGCCGACACGTTCGCGGTGCTCGCCACCAACGGCTTCAGCGGCGCCGGAAGTCTTTCGTTCCTGCCCGCGTGGATCGCCGTTTTCGCGTATGCGTTCCAGATCTATTTTGATTTCAGCGGCTACTGCGACATGGCCATCGGCGGCGCGCTGATGCTCAACATCGAGCTGCCGCTCAATTTCAACGCGCCGTACCGCGCGAAAAACGTCCGGGAATTCTGGCGCAGATGGCACATCACCCTCGGCCGTGCGCTGACGACCTACGTCTACATTCCGCTGGGCGGCAATCGAAAGGGCAACGCGAGAACCTATCTGAACCTTATGGCAACGTTCCTGATCAGCGGCCTTTGGCACGGTCCCGCCTGGACCTTTGTGGTGTGGGGCGCGCTGCACGGATTCGCCAACATTTTTGACCGCGTTTTTGAAAAGCAGCAGGAAAAGATTCCCGCCTTTCTCCGGCAGCTCGTCACCTTCCTGTTCGTTACGATCGCCTGGGTGCTGTTTCGCGCGCAAAGCTGGGGTCAGGCCGGTTCCGTTTACAAAGCCATGTTCGCGCCGCGCTCCATGGGCGGTTTTTCCGAAATCTGCGCCCTGTTCTACGACGGCTACACCAATCTGCCGCAGCTCATGTCCTTTGCCATGATCTGCCTCATTTTCCTCGTGGGCGTCGTTTGGGTCGTGAAAGAAAAGAACGCGAAATCGCTCGCCGCCGATTTCAGGATCACGCCCAAATCAGCGATCCTGCTCGCGGTCGTCTACGCGTTCGCGATTCTGCACCTGACGCGGCTCAGCCCGTTCATCTATTTTAACTTTTAGAGGGAGGCGCCGGAATGAATGCAAACAAAAAATGGCTGATTCGTTTTTTCGCCCTTCTTCTGACGCTGTGCGTTCTGTGCGCGGGCACAGTCATCGCAGTCGATCCCTTTTGTTACTATCGGCTGACCGATCGTCCGTATTTTGCCAATATCTTTTTCCTCAGCCCGGGCATGATCCGCAACAGCGACTATGAAACGGTGCTGATGGGTTCCTCCATGGCACTGCACTTTGACCCTGACGTTGTGGATGAGGCGCTGAACACCCGCACACTGAAGATCTGCGAAAACGGTATGAACGTAACCGAAATGCGCAGCCTGCTCGAAGCCTGCCGCACTGAGAACCGCGCCAAACGGTACATTCTCTGCCTGGATATGGACTACTATCGTTTCATGGAACCCGCTGATTCCAAATATCCGATCTATCTGCTCAACCAAACGAAGCTCGACGATTTCAAATACTGGTTCAATTTCGACGTATGGACGAAATACCTGCCGCTGGACGCGGCAACATGGGCGCTGAGGCAGGAGGGCTCCGTCACGGAGCGCTACCGCAGCATCGGCGTGCTGAAATCGACAGACGGCTATCACGAAGAAGCTGCGCTGCGGGCTGCTCTGTTCGCCAAACCTGAAAGCTCAATTGACAAAACAACGCGCGCCGAGCTGGAGACAATGATCCCGAACTTTGACGAAACGCTTCACGACTATTTGGCAAAATTCGACGCAGACACCCAAATCATTCTGTTCCTGCCGCCCATGTCCGTTGTCCGATGGTATCAGTATTCGCTGAACGATTCCACGCGTTATTTTTACGAGATGCGTCTGCATATCGCCGAGGCGGTCACACAATATGAGAACATCACACTTTATGATTTTCAGAGCTGTGATTTCACTAACGACCTTTCTCTTTACCGCGACGCGATCCATTACAACTATACCATCAATGATTTTATATCCCGCGAATTTGCAAAGCCGGATTACGTCGCGACGCCGGAATCGGTAGCGACGGCAAACAAACAGATCACCGAAAACGTCAAACAATTTCAAGCAAAATACAGTGACGTCCTTCCATAAGAGTATCGATCAAAAAACGCACGACCTGAAGTGTTCTCACTCAGACCGTGCGTTTTTTCTTTATGGGATTTTCATTAAGATCGGCAGAACGCCCTGTTCGGTGACGTCGATCACGCCGTATTCGCCCTGATGCACGCTGCCCGGGTTCATCAGCCAGACGCCGTCGCGGTATTCTGTCACGGCGCGGTGCGTGTGACCGTATAATACAAGTGAGGCGCCGAACTCACGCGCCTTTTCCCACAGCACGCTGTCGGTGTATTTGACCGATTCCATGTGACCGTGGCATGCGTAGTAGCTCACGCCGTTCAGCTTGCCCTGCAGGAAGGTCGGCAGCTCGCTGCCGAAATCGCAGTTGCCGCGCACCTGCAGCGTGATCCTGCCGGGGAGATTCTCCAGTCCCGCCATATCCCGCGCGCCGTCGCCCAGGTGGATGATATATTTCGCGCTCGGCTGCGCGTCAACGGCTTTGAGCAGCCGCCAACGGTCGCCGTGGGAATCGGACAGCACCAGCACGCGCATCATATTTCCTCCCTTTCCCGCATAAGCTGACTTATGATGAAACTATTATACAGAAACGGAACGGTGATTGCAATGAGCGGAAAAAACTTTTCGCCCGAGCAGCTTTTACGGCTGCTGCAAAACAGCAAGAGCGAACAGGAGAGCAAAAATCTGGCGGAGGACGTGTTCAACAACCGGCTCAGCGACGAACAGCGCAAGCGCATTGAATCGGTGCTGCAGAACAAAGACGCGCTCAACCGCCTGCTGGCGGGCGAACAGGCGCAGAAACTGATGAAACGGTTCGGACAGAAGCCATGAGCGAGCCCGATCTGAGCAGTATTCTTTCTTCGCTGACGGCGGAGGACGTGGCGCGGCTGAGCGAAACGGCGCAGCAGTTGTTCGGCGGGCAGGAAAACGGTCCGCCGCCCGAAAACAACGCGCCGTCGTTCGGCGGCGTCGATCCGGAACTGATGAGCAAGCTGATGAAAATTCTGCCGCTGCTGCAGCAGGGCGGCGACAGCGAGCGGGCGCGGCTGATTCAGGCGCTCAAGCCCCTGCTCAGCCAGAGCCGCCGCCAAAAGGCGGACGAAGCGCTGCGGCTGCTGCGGCTCATCGAGATGATCCCCTTGCTCGGGCAGGCGGGCATTGATCTGTTTTAAGCGGAAACGGGGTGGAACGATGGATCGGGAACTGACTCAAATGCAAGCCTTGGCGGACACGTTTTCGGGCGTGCGCCTGTTCCGCCGTTCCCCGCCGCAGGCTCAAACGGAAAATGACACGCTGCTGCTCCTCGGACTGGCGCTGGTGCTGCTGACCGACCGCGCGGACATGCCGACCGTGATGGCGCTGCTGTATATCATGCTGTAAATCCACGGCGGAAAAAAGGCATGAAAAAGTCTTGACAAGCCTTTTTTTATATGGTAACATAACTTGCGCACAAGGAGAGATACCGAAGTGGTTATAACGGAACGGTCTTGAAAACCGTCGTATGGAAACATACCGTGGGTTCGAATCCCACTCTCTCCGCCACTGAAATAGTCAGTCATCCTGTTAGATATATAACTGAATAACGAGAAGACGTTAACCAAATGGAGAAGTACTCAAGTTGGTGACGAGGCGCCCCTGCTAAGGGCGTAGGTCGGGAAACCGGCGCGGGAGTTCGAGTCTCCCCTTCTCCGCCATAACTGCACACCTGGTTTGATACAATGCGTATCTGAAAGGGTGTGCAGTTTTCTTTTGCCAAAAGCCTTGATATAAGGGCGTTTGTGAACACTTTTTAACGATAACGGCTCTGCGGGTCTTGTTTTTTGACCTTGCGGAGCCGTTTTTGCATTTCTGTGATCTATACATTTTAACGAAAGGTGCTCAGGGGTACGCATTTTTTGCCGATTTTAGACCTTTCGTTAAATTGTTTGAAATAGAAAAATCAGACCCGAAATCACGCTGCGACTCTGACGTTGCTGCCATTATAAAATACAAATGTAATAATGTCAGACTTCGGCGAATGAATGAGGTGATTTTTACCATAGAATTGTATCTTTTTTTGTTTGATTTTCAGTTATCGAAGACAAAATAATTTGTCTTCCAGATTGAGGCGCAGATATCTTCGGTCATAAAATCTCCCATTATCCAGCCGTAATACCGCCCTTTAATCAGGTTGCTGTCAGAAT
>JAFTEL010000167.1 GCA_017453685.1 Clostridia bacterium | reverse complement strand
GTGTTCGGCATCAACGCCGTGGAAACGGTGCAAAACAATCCCTACCTGCTCTGTTCGGAAAAAATCGGCATCAACTTTGAGCGCGCCGACGCCATCGCGCAGGCCATGCCCGACTATGCCCCGGGCGAGCAGCGCACTCGCGCCGGCATTCTGCACACGCTGCGCCACAATTTAGGCAACGGTCACACCTGCGCCCCGCGGGAAAAGCTCCTGCCGCTGGCTGCCGACTTTTTGCAAACAGAGCTGACCGCCGTTCAGGACGCGGCGGACGGGCTGATCGAGGACAAGCAGATCATCGCCGAGACCTTCAACGGCAAGGAATTTCTCTTTTTGCCGCAGATCCACCGCGCCGAACAGCGCGCGGCGCAGCGCATCAAGGTGCTCTGCTCCTTCCCGCCGGCGGGCAAGCCGACGCTGCTGCAGGACATTGAAAACATGGAGCGCGAGCAGTGCATCATCTATGAGCAAAAGCAAAAGACCGCCATCGTGACGGCGGTCGAAAAGGGCATGCTCATCCTCACCGGCGGTCCCGGCACCGGCAAGACCACCGCCATCAACGGCATGATCGCCCTGTTCAAAAAAGATAAGCTTCGCATCGCGCTGACCGCCCCGACCGGACGCGCCGCCAAGCGCATGAGCGAGATCACGGGCATGGAAGCCAAGACCATCCACCGCCTGCTGGAGGTGGAATGGGACGAAAACGACAACCAGCGCTTCACCCGCAACGAGCGAAACCCGATCGCGGCGGACGTGCTGATCGTGGACGAGCTGTCCATGGTGGACGTGACGGTGTTCGCCGCCTTGCTTGACGCGCTGCCGCTGGGCTGCCGCCTGATCATGGTGGGCGACAGCGACCAGCTGCCCCCCGTGGGCGCGGGCAACGTGCTGCATGACCTGATCGAAAGCGATCTGCTGCCCGTGGTGGAACTCAAGGAAGTGTTCCGTCAGGCGCAGCGCAGCCTGATCGTCACCAACGCGCACCGCATCGTGCGGGGTGAAACCCCCGTGCTCGACCGCACGGACAGCGACTTTTTCTTTGTGAGCCGCCGCTCGACGGACGCGGTGAGCGAGGGCGTGTGCGAGCTGTGCGCCAACCGCCTGCCGCGCGCGTTCGGCTATTCGCCGTTCACCGATATTCAGGTGCTCTGTCCCTCCCGCAAGGGTGAAAACGGCACCTACGCCCTCAACCGCCGCCTTCAGGCGCGCATCAACCCGCCGGACGAAACCAAGCGCGAGATCACGGTGGGCATGTTCCTCTTCCGCGAGGGCGACAAGATCATGCACATCAAAAACAACTACGACCTGCAATGGAAAAAGCCCAACGGCGAACAGGGCGCAGGCGTGTTCAACGGCGACATCGGGCGCATCGTGCAGATCAAGCCCGACGGCACGACCCGCATCGAGTTTGACGACTACCGCGAGGTCGTTTACCTGCCGGACAACCTGCGCGAGGTCGAGCTGGCCTACGCCGTAACCATCCACAAAAGTCAGGGCAACGAGTTCGACGCCGTGATCATCCCGCTGCTCCACGTCACGGAGCAGCTCGGCTACCGCAACCTGCTCTACACGGGCGTGACCCGCGCGAAAAAGCTGCTCATTCTGCTGGGCAGCGAGGAGCAGATCTACCGCATGACCCGCAACGACAAAAAAGCAAAACGCTATTCCGCGCTGAAATATTTTTTAACGGAGGAAAGCTGAAGATATGGATAGTTTTACGTTTGACGAAGGCATCGAGCCGGGCGGTCTGCGTTCGCGCAGCGAGATCAAGCTGCTGGTTTGCTACCTGCTTTCCGGCATCGACGAAAAGATCACCCGCGCCCAGCTTTGCGAGATCGCGCTGGACAAGGGGCTCGCCAATTATTTCGAGATCAATCAGGCGGTCAGCGAGCTGATCGCGAACGGCTCCGTCACCTCGGATTTCATCGACTGCGAGGAGTATCTGAGCGTAACGGAAAAAGGGCGCTCTTCCGCCAAAACGCTGGAAAGCCAGCTGCCCAAATCCGTGCGCGAAAAGGCGATCAACGCCGCCATTAAAATGCTCACGCTTGCCCGCAGCAAGCGCGAAAACACCGTCGAGGTCGAAAAGCTGCCCGACGGCGGCTACAACGTCACCTTCAGCGTGTCCGACCCCAAGGCGCAGCTCATGCGACTGACCGTGTTCGTGGCGGACGAAATGCAGGTGGAAACCGTGAAAAACAATTTTTATGAGGACCCGGTGAAGCTGTATTCCGGCATCATCGCCTCGTTGACAGTATAAAGGGAGGAAACAACATGGCAAAGTATACGATCGGTCTGGATTACGGCACGCTTTCCGGCCGCGCGCTGGTGGTCAACGCGCAGACGGGCGAGGAGCTGGCAAGCAGCGTTTTTGATTATCCGCACGCCGTGATGGACGAGGCGCTGCCCTGCGGCAAAAAATTAGGGCAGGACTGGGCGCTGCAGCACCCGCAGGATTATCTTGACGTGCTGGCGCACACCATCCCCGACGCGCTGCAAAAGGCAGGCGTTTCGGCTGACGACGTCATCGGCGTGGGCATCGACTTCACCGCCTGCACCATCCTGCCGACCAAAAAGGACGGCACGCCGCTGTGCTTCCTGCCCGAATACGCCGAGGAGCCGCACGCCTACGTCAAGCTGTGGAAGCACCACGCCGCGCAGAAATACGCAACGAAGCTCAACGACATCGCCGTTGAACGCGGCGAAGAATGGCTCGCTAACTACGGCGGCAAGATTTCCTCCGAGTGGGCGATCCCGAAGCTGTGGCAGATTCTGGACGAAGCGCCCGAAATCTACGCGCAGACCGACCGCTTCATCGAGGCGACGGACTGGGTCGTCTGGCAGCTCACCGGCAACGAGACGCGCAACTCCTGCTGCGCCGGTTACAAGGCGATGTGGAACAAGACCACGGGCTTCCCGAGCGACGATTTCTTCAAGGCGCTCGACCCGCGCATGGAACACGTCATCGACGAAAAGTTTTCGCGCGACGTGCTGCCCAGCGGCATGCGCGCCGGCGTCATCACCGCGAAAGCCGCCGCGCTGACGGGGCTGAAGGAAGGCACCGCGGTCGCCGCCGGCACCATTGACGCGCACGTGTTCGTGCCCGCCGTCGGCATTGCGGGCGCGGGCGAAATGCTTGCCATCATGGGCACCTCGACCTGCCACATGATGATGGGCGAAGAAGAGGTCAAGGTCAAGGGCATCTGCGGCGTCGTGTCCGACGGCATCATGCCCGGACTTTACGGTTACGAAGCGGGGCAGTCCTGCGTGGGCGACCATTTCGGCTGGTTCATCGAAAACTGCCTGCCCGCGTCCTATGAAAAAGAAGCCGCCGAAAAAGGCATGAACATCCACAAGCTTCTGCGCGAAAAATGCGAAGCCAAGAAGCCCGGCGAAAGCGGTCTGCTCGCGCTGGATTGGTGGAACGGCAACCGCTCCGTGCTGGTCGATGTTGACCTGACCGGCATGATGCTGGGCATGAACCTGCGCACCAAACCCGAGGATATTTACCGCGCGCTCATCGAGGCGACCGCTTACGGCACGCGCATGATCATTGAAAACTACCGCGAACAGGGCGTGCCCGTCAACGCGTTTTACGCCGCGGGCGGCATTTCGCAGAAAGACCCCATGACCATGCAGATCTACGCCGACGTGATCAACATGCCCATCAAGATCGCCGGTTCCGATCAGGGCGGCGCGCTGGGCGCCTCCATCTTCGGCGCGGTCGCCGCGGGCAGCGCCGCGGGCGGCTATGACGACGCGTTTGAAGCGGCGCGCGTCATGGGCAAGGTCAAGGACAAGATCTATGAACCCATCCCCGAAAACGCCGCGATCTATGATAAACTCTACGCCGAATACAAAATCCTCCACGATTATTTCGGCCGCGGGGAAAACGACGTGATGAAACGATTGAAAGCAATCAAAAGCGAAGCTGAATAAGATAATTCGGAATTATAAATTCGGAATGCGGAATTAACAAAAGATCGCGATAATTCCGAATTCAGCATTCCGAATTCCGAATTAAAACGCTGGAGGTTTTCCGATGAAATCAACGAATAAGATTCTGTCTTTCTGTCTGGTGCTGTTTCTCCTCGCTGCGTTGGCGGCGCCGGCTCTGGCGGCTCAAACGGCGGTCGATGAAACCGTTTCGTTCCTGTGCTACAACGTCGCGGGTCTGCCCATTCCGTCGGTGTTCAGCGACACCAAAAAGGTCGTGCCCGTGGCCACGAAAAAGATCGGCAAGGTGCTCAACGAGTGCGGCTGCGACATCATCGCCGTGCAGGAGGATTTCCAGTACCACAGTATTCTGGCGCGGCAGATGACGAACTACCCCTATCAGACCTACACCGCCGGCGGCATCCCCGTGGGCGACGGGCTGAACATCTTTTCCAAGTATCCGCTCTACAACGTCGAGCGCGTGGCATGGGACGAGGCCTACGGCATTTTCACGCAGGGCGCCGACGAACTGACCCCGAAGGGCTTTATCAAATGTACGGTCGATTACAACGGTCTGCTGTTCGATTTTTACAACATCCACGTGGACGCCTTCGGTTCGGAAATGGACTGCGTTTATAAGGTCAAGCAGTTCAACCAGCTGCTCGATTACATCGCCGAAAATTCCGAAGGGCGCAGCGTGATGATCACGGGCGACTACAACGCCATCATGCACGGCGACGTCAACGCCAGACTCTACGGCATCATGATCGAGGGCGGCGGGTTCAAGGACGCGTGGTGCGAGGTCGTCAACAACGGCGATTATTTCCAGGGCGATGACAAATATGAGCGGATCAACTATTACAATTCACTCTATCAGGATTCCTGGGGCTATTGGGATTCGGTGGAACGTATGCTCTACAAAGACGGCGACCTGCATCTGACCGCGCTGACGAATGAATATGAAATGTATTACGATGAAGACGGCAACCCGCTGAGCGACCACGCCAGCTGCCGCTTCGATTTCCGCTTCACCGCCGACCGTTATGTTCGACCGGATATGGAATTGCAGTCGCCCAAGCGTGAAAGCATCGTCTCCGCCGTTTCCCGCCGCGTCCATTACTTCTTCCACAGCCTGAACCTCATCCTCACCAACCTGTGGAATTGGGCAACAAAAGGGGAATACAGATAAATCGGAATTTAGCGCGCTCGATGCGCGCGAAAATCCGAGCGATATACGCCTGCGGCGTTCGATATATTTGCGATGCAAATTCGATATATGGAACTTGCGTTCCATTCGATATGTTCGGCTTTGCCGAACAAGAAAAACTTG
>JAFTEL010000166.1 GCA_017453685.1 Clostridia bacterium | reverse complement strand
GATATCCTCTAACTTGCAGTAGTACTTGTCATAGCCGTTGTCTTTCCATTTCTTTGCCATGTGGCCGTTGTCGTTGTCGGTCACGGCGCGGTAGATGTTGGGCAGAACGGTCATTTCGTTCTTGCGGTTCTGGTTGAGCATCTCTTTGCCGCCGAGCACGTAGGAAACAAAGTCGCCCGATCTCAGGTCAAACACCGCGTCGCCGCCATCAAAGTGAACGGTCAGGCTGGTGATGTTTTCCTCAATGGTGATGTTGGTGGTGTTTTTGCGCACAAACTTTGTGTAGACTTCGTTGAGCGCGACCTGCTCGCCGGCGATTTTAACGTCGCCGTCGTAGTAATCGAAGTTGACGTGGTATTCGTAGTCTTCGTTCATCTTCGGCAGGTCGATCTTATACACGCGCTCAGCGCAGGGCGCGATATCCGGCGCAAGCTCGCCGTTCTTGATCTCAATGCCGTTTTTCAGCATTGTCCAGCGAATGGTCAGATAGCCGGAGGAGCGGAAGCGGTTTGTGTTCAGGAAGGCAAAGCTGCTGCCGCGCGTGTAGCGGGCGCGGATGGGACGGTAGACGTTCTGCATCTCGTAAGCGCCCGTGTGCAGCTTGCGGTTCGGATAGACCAGACCGTCGACGCAAAAGTTGCCGTCGTGCTTGCGTTCGCCGTGATCGCCGCCGTAGGTGTATTTCAGATCGCCGTATTCATGATAGACCGCGTGATCCGCCCATTCCCAGATGCAGCCGCCCATCAGGTTGTCGTTGTCGTAGAAAAGCTGCCAGTATTCTTCCAGCGCGCCGGGGCCGACGCCCATGGCGTGACAGTATTCACACAGGAAGAACGGCTTCTGGCGGTAGCCCTTGCCCCGCGTGCCGTTGGCGACCTTGTGCATATCTTCATCATGCGTATACATTTCGGAAACGACGTCGTAGCCAAGCCGCGGCGAGCGGGACGCGCCCTCGTAGTGAACGGGGATCTCGGGGCAGACGTTGTGCAGATAGTCATAGCACTCGTCCTGACATTTGATGCCGCCCGCCTCGTTGCCGAGCGACCACATGGCGATGCTGGGATGATTGCGGTCGCGCAGATACATGCGCGAAACGCGGTCGATATAGCGCGGCGCCCACTTGAGATCGTTGCTGATGAAGTTGATCTTGCCGATCGGGTCGCAGCCGCAGCCGTGTGTCTCGATATCGGCTTCGTCCACGATGTAAAGCCCGTAGAGATCGGCCAGCAGCAGCAGGTTCGGGTCGGGCGGATAGTGCGAGGTGCGAACGGCGTTCACGTTCAGGCTCTTCATCAGCTTCACGTCTTTTTCCAGATCGGCAAAAGTCATGACGTAGCCGGTTTTGTGATGGGTGTCATGGTGGTTGACGCCCTTGAATTTGATCTTTGCGCCGTTGAACAGATAGACGTTTTTATTGATCTTCACGTTCTTGAAGCCGAGCACGGCGCGCACGCTTTCCACCGCTTCGCCGTCTTTTTTGAGGGTCATCACGACGCGGTAAACGGTCGGGAGCTCGGCGTTCCACTCTTCCACGATCAGCCCTTCAAAGGTTTGCGGTTCATTCACGGGCTTTTCGCTTTGGAACAGGATTTCGCCGTCCTGATCGGTCGCTTCCATGGCGAGGGTATAGCCGTCCGTATCGCCGAGAACGGAGATGTCGGCGTTCAGGTTGTAGCCGTCGGCGTTCTTGGAGGTGCGGAGATAATAGTCGTTGATATAAGTCTTGGGCAGTTCATAAAGCAGCACGTCGCGGAAAATGCCGTTTTCGCGGAACATATCCTGACACTCCAAAAACGTGCCCGTCGACCACTTGTGCAGCACGGCCAGCAGTTCATTTTCGCCCTGCTTGACCAGACCGGTCAGATCAAATTCAGCCGTGTTGTGTGAGCCTTCGCTGTAACCGATGAAGCTGCCGTTCAGATACAGGTCGATGCAGGGGCAAACGCCGAGGAAGGCAAGGAGATACACCTTTTCGGTATCGGTCACTGAAAAAGTCTTGCGGTAAATACCGGCGGAGACTTTGTCGGGCAGAACCGGCGGCTTGGTCTCAAATTCATAGGCGCAGTTGATATAGACCGGAGGCTCATAGCCCGTTCTCTGCCATGTCGAGGGAATCTTTACCGTGTCGAACGTCATTTCGTCGGTGTTGACGATCTGCGGAATATCGGCGGAATCGGAAAAATAGCGGAAATCCCAGTCGCCGGAGAGCACGTGAACCAGATCGCTCTTGAACCGCTCATCGGCAAAAGAAACGGAACAGAGCGTTTTGGCATCGGTGTAAGGGATGAAATAGGCCCTGCCCTCGCGCTTGTTGATCTCGTAAGTGTCAAAGTTCCGATAGTTTTCGGTGTTGATCAAATAATTCATACCGTCACCTCAAAATGAAAAATGGGCGTCATATCCATGACACCCAAATTTTAGCATATTCAATTGCGTGATTCAAGCCAAAATCCGCAAGAAAATCGGTTTTTTTGCAAAAATCCGCTCAAATTGTTCCCCGAACAAGTCGGGATTCAGGACGCTGTTCCGAGGATCGTGACCTTTTCGGTATCGCGGTCATAAGTCAAAAACTGCGGATACTGCGGGTTGTCAAAGATGGTCGGCTGACCGTCGTAGTTCAGAATCCAATCGCAGAACGCGTCAATATCCGCTCCGAAGATATGATGCAGAACACCGCGGATGAACCAGGTGTATTCCGGATACATGCAGGTGGAAGCGTCAATGACAAGATCGGCGGACAGATGGTTGTGACCGCAGGCGGTGACTATCTGTTTGTAATTGTCGCCCAGCGTTTTGCCCAGCGGCGCGGCTGTCGCCCCGATCGAGGCGTGCTTCACGTCGACCATGCCGTCGGACTGGTTCGTCGACGAGGAAACGATCGGAATCCCCTGACGGTCATAGGCGGCAAGGATCGAGACGCTGACGCCGTCCGCCATGGCGCTGTCAAGGATGTCCTTGATCTTGGATTGTACGTTGTTGATATAGTAATCGTTTTTCTCGACCAGAATCCGGTATTCCTCCGCAGGCGTGTCGCCGAACACGAATTTGCGGCAGGCGGCGTAATCCTTGGCCGGGCAGAACGACCAGATGCCGGGCAGCATGAAGACAAAGTCTCTCATCTCAACACAGATGGTGTCGATCATGTTTTTCACAAGCACGTCGTTGAACAGCTTGCACACGCCGTCCGTGAAGTAGGTCGCTTTCAGGAATTTCATCAAGCCGCCGACCCACGCGTAATCGGTGCCGTAGACCAGATCGCAGACGTAATTGGTCAGCGATTCTGGGTTGACGTAAACCTTGCCGCTGAACAGCTCGCCCACAAAATCCATGCCCTGGAACGCGCTGTCGGTAAAGAGCAGCTTTTCGACTTTGTCGTGACCGTATTTTTCCAGGTAGCTGAGCAGCACGCAGCTGCCCATGCTGTGGGAATAGATGCGAATCTTTTCACAGCCGGTGTTTTCCAATATCCCGTTGATGTAATCGTTGAGGATATCGGCGGTGTCCAGCGGGGAAAAGCGCCAGTCGTAGGTAAAAAAGTATTCTTCGCCGTTTTCATACCGTTCGGCGGAGGTCGTGTAGCGGTCGGGCAGCTCAGCGCCGACGTTGTAGAGCGACGTGGTGTTCGGCTTCATCTTGCACGGCTCAAAGATGCCATTTGCCGCTTTGCAGAGCGCTTTTGCCGCCCCGTCCCAGCTGCGCATGAGGATGCCGTTGACCAGCAGCGGGATGATGGCGCTGACGATGGAATCCTTGATCCGGTCGCTCGTCGGCGGGAACGCCTTGGTGCCGTCGTCAAGGTAGATCAGGTCGCACGTGTTCATGCCGGCGACAAAAAGCACCGGCGATTCTTTTTCCGCCTGCGCAAACGCCAGCGACGAAAGCGAAAACAGCAGCGAAACGCAAAGAAGAACGGATAACGCTTTTTTCATCCTGCATCCTCCCCTGTCAGGAAATCTTTAACTGATTCCAAAGATTGTTGATGTAAGCAAGCGTTTCGGGATCGAGGTTCTGGAAATACTGCATTTTGCTCGTGATCTCCTCGGGCGGATAGATCACTTCGTTCCCCTGCAGGGAATAATCGGGGTTGGACGTGACAGCCGTGTGCGGAGAACCGTAATAGATCGCTTCGGCGTTGGCCAGCGCGACCTCAGGCTCCATGAGGAAATTGATATAGAGCTTGGCTGCCTCGACGTTGCCGGCGGAAGCGGGAATACAGACCGAGTCAACGGAAGCGTTGCTGCCCTCCTTCGGGTAAACGAAGGCGAGATCGGGGTTCACGTCGTGCATGGTCACAAAGTCGCCGGAATAATACGGCGCGATGGCGGCGTTGCCGCCTTCCATTTTATTGAACACTTCATCCATGACGTAGGACTGGATCAGCGGCTTTTGTTCTTTCAGCTTTTCAAAGGCGGCGTCCCAATCCGCCTTGTTATTGGTGTTGACGTCCTGCTGCAGATAATACTGCGCCACGCCGAACGCGTCGCGGGAGTTGTTGAAATTGAGAATGTTGCCGGCATATTTCTTATCCCACATGATGCCCCAGCTATCCGGCGAACCTTCGACCATCGTCGTGTTGTAGATCAGACCGACGTAGCAGAACTGATACGGCACGGAGTATTCGTTCATCGGGTCAAAATAGAGATCTTTGAACTCATCGGCGATGTACTTGTAGTTGGAAAGCGCGGTGACGTCGAACTTTTGCAGCAGACCCTCCGCGATCAGGCGGGCGATCATGTAATCGGACGGAATGATGATATCATAAGCCGCACCGCCGCTTTTTAGCTTGGTGTAAAGGCTCTCGTTGGAGTCGTATTCCGAATAGTTGACGTGAATACCCGTCAGCTTTTCAAATTCCTTGTTGACGTTCAGCGAACCCTCGGAGCCGTCGGAAATATACTGACCCCAGTTATAGACGTTCAAAACGGTCCCTTCATAATCGCGGGGGTATTCTGCTTCCACCTGCAGGGTCGAGGTTTCATTCTTTCCGCACCCGAACAGGCTGAGCCCGACAAAAACGACGCAGAGAAAAACGGCAGCAAATCTTTTCATGGCAGGATTTCCTTTCTGTTAATGACGGTGGTGGATTTTTTCCTTCTTTTCCGCTCGTGCCTGGGAAATATTGACCATGATGAGCAGAATGAGGATGATAAAGAAGATAATGGTCGACAGCGCGTACATATCGGGCTTGACCGTCTTTTTGGTCATGGCGTAGATGCGCAGCGGCAGCGTTTGAAAATTGGGACCCGTCACAAAATAGCTGATGACGAAATCATCCAGCGACAGGGTGAACGCCATGATCAGACCCGAGAAAACGCCGCTCATAATGGAAGGCAGTGTTGCCCGGAAGAACGCCCGAAACGGGGTACAGCCGAGGTCCTGCGCCGCTTCTTCCAAATGCGGGTCGGTCTGACGGAGCTTGGGCAGCACGTTCAGGATCACGTAGGGCAAATTGAACGTGATGTGGGCGATCAGCAGCGTGCCGAAGCCGAGGACGTTGTTGACGTGAAGCAGTTTTCCGGCAAAAACGAACAGCAGCATCATGGAAATACCGGTCACGATGTCGGGATTCATCATCGGAACGTTCGTGATGGACATGGTCGTCGATTTGAGCACCTTGGAGCGCATCCGGTCGATGCCGACGGCTGCCGCCGTGCCGATCACCGTCGCGATGACGGAGGAGAGAATGGCGAGCACCAGCGTGTTCTGCAAAGCGCTGAGGGTGGCGGAATCATGGATGATTTCACCGTACCACTTCAGCGAAAAGCCCTCGAACACCGCGGTGCTGCGGCCGGCGTTGAACGAAAAGAAGATGAGCACGGCGATAGGCGCGTAAAGGAACACGTAAAGCAGGATCAGATAGATGCGGGAGGCAATTTTCATACGATCAGCCCTCCTGCATCATCATCATCCGTGAAGCGGTTCATGATCGCCATGGAGATCAGAATGAGAATCATCAAAATCAACGACAGCGAAGCGCCGAGGTTGAAGTTGTTGACGCTTTGGAATTGGCTCTCGATGGCGTCACCGATGAGCAGAAAGCTGCCGCCGCCGAGTTTTTGCGAAATGTAGAACGTGCTGACAGACGGCACAAAAACCATGGTGATGCCGGAAACGACGCCGGGCAAGCTGAGCGGAAAGATCACGCGCGTGAGCACGTTAAAGCGGTTGCCGCCGAGATCCTGCGCCGCCTGAATGACGTTGTTGTCGAGCTTCGACATGACGGAATAGATCGGCAGGATCATATAGGGCAGATAATTGTAGACCATGCCGAGTACGACCGCGCCGCCCGTGTTGAGAAAACCGTTCGGCGTGCCGAGTCCGATGAGCGTCAGCAGCTTGTTCAAAATGCCGTTGCGTTCCAGAATGAGCATCCAGGAATAGGTGCGGATCAGCAGGTTCATCCACATGGGCAGCATCACCAGCATGATCAGCGTTTTCTGCTGACTGTCCTTTTTTTGCGAAAGAAAATAAGCGAAGGGATAAGCGAGGATAAAACAGATGGCGGTGGACAGCAGGCCGAACCAAAGGGAAAGCCCGATGGTCGGGATGTAGTCACGCAGCTGGAGGATGCTTTCCAGCGAAAACCGCCCCTGCGCGTCGGTGAACGCGTAATAGATAACGGCAAACAGAGGAATGACGATGAATACGACCGCCCAGACCATGTGGGGCGCGACGGCCGTGCGGGCAAAGAAGGAGGTCTTTTTCTTCATGTTCACTCCTCCTCAGTCATGTCGACGGAGGCGTCGGATAATTCGTCGAACTCCTCGCTGAACGAGCTGTAATCGCCGTAAAGACCGGAATACTCGCTCTTTTTCATGATATGGATCGAGTCGGGATCGATGCGCAAGCCGATACACTTGCCGACCTCGTGGAATTCGGTGGTCTGGATCATCCACTTAAAACCGCCGATATCGACGATGATCTCAAAATGTACGCCCTTAAAGGTGACTGAGGTGACCTCGCCCTTGAGCATCCCCTGCTCCGGCGGGCAGACAATCACGTCTTCGGGGCGGACGACGACGTCGACGCTTTCGTTCGGCGCAAAGCCTTCATCGAGGCAGTCGAACCGATGACCCGAAAAATCGACCACAAAGTCACGACGCATCACGCCGTCGAGAATATTGCTCTCGCCGATGAAATCCGCGACAAAGGCGTTTTTCGGCTCGTTGTAGATCATGATCGGCGTACCGATCTGCTGGATGACGCCGTTGTTCATGACCACGACCGTGTCGGACATGGAAAGCGCTTCTTCCTGATCGTGCGTGACGTAGATGAACGTAATACCCATTTGCTGCTGGATGTTTTTCAATTCGATCTGCATGTCTTTGCGCAGCTTGAGATCGAGCGCGCCGAGCGGCTCGTCCAGCAAAAGCACGCGGGGGCGGTTCGCCAGCGCTCTGGCGATGGCGACGCGCTGCTGCTGACCGCCGGAAAGCGACTGGATGTTGCGCTTTTCAAAGCCCTTGAGATTGACGAGCTCCAGCATCTGCTCGACCGTGCGGTTGATCTCCTCTTTGCTCTCCTTTTTGATGCGCAGACCAAAGGCAATGTTCTCGAAAACGTTCAGATGCGGAAACAGCGCATAACGCTGAAAAATGGTGTTAACCTGCCGCTTATGCGGCGGTACACCATTAATTTCTTTATCATCAAAAATGACCTTTCCATCGTCCGGCTCAATGAAGCCCGCGATCACGCGCAGCGTGGTCGTTTTGCCGCAGCCCGAAGGACCGAGGAGCGTGATAAACTCCTTGTCACGAATGTAAAGGTTCAGATCTTTCAATATTGGTTCTCCGCCAAAAGAAACGGATATATGTTGCAAATCAATGATGACGTTTCCTTTCAATTTACAGCCCCTCTCCGTATATTCTTATGTGATTATAAATATAGAGCGAAAGCCGTGAAAAGTCAACAATAATTTGAAAAAAGCCGACAAATTTTTGACGGGATCTCAAACCGATTTTGCAAATCCTTGCAATATCTCCGAAATCCTCCGTTTTTCTCGTGTTTTTTTAAAATGAAAAGAGCGATCCGACGATCGCTCTATTTGGAATACTGATGTGAATTAAAGATCGCAGTTGTTGACGGTTCTCGGGAACGGGATAACGTCGCGGATATTCGCCATGCCGGTCAGATACATCACGCAGCGTTCAAAGCCGAGGCCGAAACCGGCGTGCCGCGCCGTGCCGTATTTGCGCAGATCGAGGTAGAAATCGTAATCCTCGGTCTTCAGCCCGAGCTCGTTCATGCGGGCGACCAGCTTGTCATAATCGTCCTCACGCTGGCTGCCGCCGATGATCTCGCCGATGCCGGGCACGAGGCAATCCATCGCCGCCACCGTTTTGCCGTCGGGATTCAGCTTCATGTAAAACGCCTTGATCTCCTTCGGATAATCGGTCACAAATACGGGGCGCTTGAATATTTTTTCAGTAAGGAAGCGTTCATGCTCGGTCTGCAGGTCGCTGCCCCAATGCACGGGATAGTCGAACTCGTCGTTGTGCTTTTCGAGCAGCTCGATCGCCTCCGTGTAAGTCACACGGCCGAAATCGGAGTTGACCACGCCGTTCAAACGCTCCAGCAGCCCCTTGTCAATGAAGCTGTCGAAGAACTTCATTTCTTCCGGCGCGTGCTCCAGCACGTAGCGGATGATATATTTGAGCATATCCTCGGCCAGCTTCATATCGTCCTGCAAGTCGGCAAAGGCGATCTCCGGCTCGATCATCCAGAATTCCGCCGCGTGGCGCGTGGTGTTGGAGTTTTCGGCGCGGAACGTCGGACCGAAGGTGTAGATGTTGCGGAATGCCATGGCGTAGGTCTCGCCGTTGAGCTGACCGCTGACGGTGAGGTTCGTGGATTTGTTGAAGAAATCCTGCGAGAAATCGACCGCGCCGTCTTCCGTCTTGGGGACGTTATCCAGATCAAGCGTGGTCACGCGGAACATTTCGCCCGCGCCTTCGCAGTCGCTGCCGGTGATGAGCGGCGTATGAACATAGACAAAATTACGCTCCATGAAGAAGCTGTGGATCGCGAAAGCGATCAGCGAGCGCACGCGGAAAACCGCCTGAAACGTGTTAGTTCTGGCGCGAAGATGCGTGACGGTGCGCAGATATTCCAGCGAATGGCGCTTTTTCTGCAGCGGATAATCCGGCGTGGAAGCGCCCTCGATCTTGACCTCGTCCGCCTGAATTTCAAACGGCTGCTTGGCGTCGGGCGTGGCGACCAGCGTGCCGCGCACGATCAAAGCGGAACCGACGTTCAGCTTGGAAACGCGGTCGAAATTATCCATCGTGTCGTGAAAAACGACCTGCAGCGGTTCAAAAAACGTGCCGTCGTTCAAAACGATGAAGCCGAAGGCCTTGGAGGCGCGTACGCTGCGCACCCAGCCGCAGACTTCGATCTTCTGATCGTAGTATTTTTCGCGGTGTTCAAACAATTCCCGGATGGTGATGATGTCCATGTTCGTAACCTCTCAGTTTTTCTTGTTGCTCATGTTTCGGTCTTTTTGATAAGCGGCTTCCACGGCGCTGTGAACGGCGTGTTCAAAGCCGCATTCGCTCAGTGCGGTCACGCCCTCGATGGTCGTGCCGCCCGGGGAACAGACGCGGTCGACCAGCTCATAGGGATGCCGGTCGCTGGCCAGTACCTGCTGGGCGCTCCCCTTCACGGTCTGCGCCGCGATCTCAAGCGCCAGTTCCTTCTTCATGCCGAACTTTACCGCTGCGCGCGCGAGTGCATCAATATACAGATACGTGAATGCCGGCGAGCAACCGCCGATGACGGAAAAAATGGAGAACATGGCTTCCTCCATTTCATACGCGCCGCCGAACGAACGGCAGAAATCGAGCAGCGTCTCTTTCTCTTCCGCTTTCACTTGTCCGTTGCAATAAACGGCCGTAGCCGCGCCGCCGACGGAGGCGTTGATGTTGGGCATGATCCGCGCCGCGCGGGCTTCAAAGCCAAGGCAATCGGTAATGGACGCCAGAGGAGTGCCCGCCGCGACCGAAACGATGAACGGCTCAGCCGCCTCAAACGCCGCTTTGTTCGCTTCCAGCAGCGCCGGAATATCCTTCGGTTTGACAGCAAGGATCACCATGCCGCAGGTGCGGATCAGCGTGTCTGCGTCGGAAACAGCGGTCACGCCGAGCGGTTTGACAGCGTCAAGGCTCGGCGTATAGACGTCGTATGCGCAGAATTCATGCTGCTTGAAAAAGGAGCTTTGTGCACACCCCCGCACCAGTGCTGATGCGAGCTTCCCCATGCCGATAAAGCCTATTTTCATTCTGCGTCCTCAGTTTCTTCTTCCGGAATGTCGGAAGTACAATGCGGGCACTTCACAGCGTCGATCGCGATCTCACTGCAGCAGAACGGGCAGGTCTTGGTGGTGGGCGCTTCTTCCTCTTCTTCGGGTTTCTTTTCAAACTTGGCGCGCGCGGTGTTGATGCCCTTGACAAGCAGGAAGATCACGAAAGCCATGATCAGGAAATTGATGACGGCGGAAATGAAGTTGCCGTAATTGAGGGTGGCAACGCCCGCCTCCTGCGCCGCGGCAAGGGTCTCTAATTTCGTTTCGCCGCTGAGCTGGATGAACATATTGCTGAAATCGATGCCGCCGGTGATCAGGCTGATCACCGGCATGATCACGTCGTCAACAAGAGAGCTGACGATCTTCTGGAACGCGCCGCCGATGATAACGCCGACAGCCAGATCGATCACATTACCCTTGGTGATGAACTCTTTGAATTCGGAAACAAATCCTTTTGTTTTCTTCACAAAAACACATCCTTTGCATATTTTTTAGGATTATAGCACACGCACCTGCACATTTCAAGATTATAATTGACTATCCTTCAAAATTGTGGTAAAAATAGAGTAACCTGCATCGGAACGAGGCGAAAAAATGCTTTTAGCGATCGACATCGGCAACACCAACGTGACGCTCGGCGTGTTTTGCGAAGATAAACTCACGTTTGAGGCACGCTTTGCCACCAGACGGGAACGCACCAAGGATGAATACTCTTTTGAATTGCTGAATATGCTCAGCCTGAACGCCATTCAGCCCGCCGACATAACCGGCGCGGTCATCAGTTCCGTCGTGCCGGAGATCACCTTTGCGGTGGGCGGCGCGGTGGAGATCGTGACCGGATGCCGGCCGCTCTACGTCACCGCCAAGGGCAAAACGGGCGTGACGATCTGCACCGACACCCCCGACCAGCTCGGTGCGGATATGCTCGTCGGTTCCATTGCCGCGATCGAAAAGTATCCCCTGCCTTGTCTGGTCGTGGATCTGGGCACGGCGACCAAGCTGTACGCCATCGGCAGCGAGCGCACCTTCCTCGGCTGCACCATCGCCGCCGGCGTCGGCATATCGGTCAAGGCGCTGACCAGCGGCGCGTCGCAGCTCCCTGCATTCAGCATCGAGGCGCCCGAAACAACGATTTGTACGGAGACCATGAAATGCATGCAGTCCGGCACGGTGTTCGGCGCCGCCTGCATGATCGACGGCATGATCGACCGCTTTGAGAAGGAGCTCGGTTATCCGTTCGCTTCCATTGTCGCGACGGGCGGCTATTCCATCCCGATCGTCGGACATTGCCGCAGAAAGATCACGACCGATTACGATCTGCTGCTGGACGGCTGGAGAATTTACTACACCAAAAACGCATAGAATGAGGTAAAGCATGAAAACCAATCTGAAAAAGCTGACGCTGGCGTCCGTTTTCGCTGCGTTGATCGTCGTATTTACCGTTGTGCCGAACCTCGGTTATATTTCAACCGGCGTCATTGAAATCACCACCCTTCACATCGTCACCATTCTGGGCGCGGTCTTTCTCGGCTGGAAATACGGCGCCGTGCTGGGCGGCGTCTGGGGCGTGACCTGCCTTGTGCGCGCTTTCACCAACCCGCTGTGGCTCCCCTTCACCAATCCGCTCATTTCCGTTTTGCCGCGCATTTTTGTCGGCCTCGTGGCGGGTCTCGTCTTTGCGGGTCTGCGCAAAACGAAGCTGAACAAGGCGCTCTGTGCCGCCATAAGCGCAGCGGCAGCCACGCTGACGAACACGGTGCTGGTGCTTTCCGCTCTCTATATTTTCGGCGGCATGATCCAAAGCTACGCGCAGTTTTTTGAAATGTTCAAAACGATCATCACGACCATCATCAGCCTCAACGGCGGCATCGAGCTGGCAGCCGCGATCCTCCTCGTGCCCGCGATCTATACGCCGCTGAGCAAATACCAAACGAAACTGGAAACCCACTGACGCGGCGCATTTTCAGCGTCGATCGGCTTTTTTGCAAATTTTTGAAAAAAGGTGTTGACAAACCGGTTGCCGTGTTGTATACTCATCTTCGCCGCTGATGAGCGGCGTCAAGTTGGGAGCATAGCTCAGCTGGGAGAGCACTTGCCTTACAAGCAAGGGGTCACAGGTTCGAGCCCTGTTGTTCCCACCACCGAGATGGCCCGGTAGTTCAGTTGGTTAGAACGCTAGCCTGTCACGCTAGAGGTCGACGGTTCGAGCCCGTTCCGGGTCGCCATTTTAAATGCCTTTGTAGCTCAGTTGG
>JAFTEL010000165.1 GCA_017453685.1 Clostridia bacterium | reverse complement strand
GAAGTGCACTGGTTCCTTAACGGCGAGGACGTCGGAGTGCTTGACGAACTGACCGTTGCGCGTGCAACAGAAGATTACACGGTGCAGGCTAAGATCATCAACATGGAGGACGGCAGCGTACTTGCAGAAAGCGAGATCGCCGAGGTACATGTGTGCAACGGCTTCTTTATCCGTGCACTTGTCTTTATTTGGGAAAAGCTGTGCTGTCTGTTTTGTAACCTGACTTTTCCTGTACGGTTTGTTCTTCGCTTACTTTTCGGATGTTGCATGAAAGCGTAAGCAACGCGCACTTGATTCGTAGAATATCACACACAAGCAATGGAGCGAGGTTCGTCCCCGCTCCATTGCTTTCTCAGAACGCCCTCCGAAATCTGCAAAAGTGTTTCTCTGATTTATGGAAAAAACCGGATTTAAGTCTTGCATTGAAGCAGGAAATGTGTTAAAAAATAGGATGTATTATGATAAAGTATGACTTGACAAAAGCAAGCGAAAGGTCGATCAGCTTGACAGACAGACAGACAGCCTTTATAATTCTTTTGCGGCATTTTCTTTATTGAATACCGTTTTTCGGCTGCCTTGGGGCGTCATGCCCCACGGGCTGCCACTTTTTGTTTTTTTCGGTAACAACTGCTGATTTGTTTGGCTTTTCAGCCAATGCCTGATGGTGCGCAAAAATCCATATGGTCAGCGGGCAGACCCAGATCGGCAGTGTTATAAACTCTCAAATAATAAAATGATTAAGGAGTGAGTGATATGCCACTTGTCACCACCAAAAAAATGTTCAAGGACGCCTACGAGGGCGGCTACGCCATCGGCGCGTTCAACGTCAACAACATGGAGATCATTCAGGGCATCGTTCAGGCGGGCCAGAAGCTGAATGCTCCGCTGATCCTTCAGGTGTCCAAGGGCGCCCGCAAGTACGCCAACCACACCTATCTGGTCAAGCTCGTCGAGGCTGCCGTGGAAACCACCGGTCTGCCCATCGCGCTTCATCTTGACCACGGTCCCGATTTTGAGACCTGCAAGAGCTGCATCGACGGCGGCTTCACCTCCGTCATGATCGACGGCTCCCATTTCCCCTATGAAGAAAACGTCGCCCTGACCAAGAAGGTCGTCGAATACGCGCACGCGCACGGCGTGGTCGTCGAAGGCGAACTCGGTCAGCTCGCCGGCATTGAAGACGATGTCAACGTCAGCGCGGAAGACGCTTCCTACACCAAGCCCGAGCAGGTGCAGGATTTCGTGGAAAAGACCGGCGTGGATTCTCTCGCCATCGCCATCGGAACCAGTCACGGCGCCTATAAGTTCAAGCCCGGCCAGAAGCCGCAGCTTCGCTTCGACATTCTGGAAGAAGTCGGCAAGCGTCTGCCCGAGTTCCCCATCGTGCTCCACGGCGCCAGCTCCGTCGTGCCCGAGTTCGTCGCCCAGATCAACCAGTACGGCGGCGCGCTGGATGACGCGATCGGCATCCCCGAAGAAATGCTCCGTCAGGCTGCGACCATGGCGGTTTGCAAGATCAACATCGACTCTGACCTGCGCCTTGCCATGACGGCGGCGATCCGCAAGTATATGGCCGAGAATCCGAAGCATTTCGATCCCCGCCAGTATCTTGCTCCCGCGCGCGACGCCATTCAGGGCATGGTCGAGCACAAGATCGAAACCGTGCTTGGCTGCGCCGGCAAAGCCTGATTCTCAAAAAGACAACGGGCTGCATCTTCACTTCACGGTGAGGCTGCAGTCCGTTTTATTGGAAGAAAACGCCTTGGAATGTTATTGGAAGAAAACGCCTTGGCAGCTCTTGACAAGTACCCGGTCTCGGCTTATAATATTAAGAAATATGCAAACAAGAAAGGATGAGCGATCCGTGACCCAGAAACTCACGCAGGAAGGCTATGACAAGCTCGCGCAGGAGTTAGAGTACCTCAAAACAGAAGGACGTAAAGAAGCCGCCGAAAACATCAAAGAGGCGCGTTCCCACGGCGACCTTTCCGAAAACAGCGAATACGATGAGGCAATGAACGACCAGGGTCGTCTGGAAGCGAGAATTGCCGAAATTGAGAATATCCTGAAAAATTCCGAGATCATCACTGAGAGCTCCAGCGGCATCCACATCGGCTCCGTTGTCGTTTTGCACGACACCGATGAGGACGAGGAAGAGGAATACGTCGTTCTCGGCGAACACGAATCCGCGCCCGACCGCAGCTATATTTCCGCGGAATCTCCCGTCGGCAAGCAGCTCATCGGCAAGAGCGTCGGCGACGTGATCAGCGTGGAAGCGCCGGGCGGTGTGGTCAACTTTAAGATCATGAAGGTCATTAAATAAGCAATCAGAAAGGAAACGGCGCGTCATTTGCAGCACGTTTGGCGGCGCCGTGTGGCAATATTATGGCTGACGAACAAAACTTGAACCTGACGCCCGAGGAAGAAGTCGGGCAGGAAAACGAACAGCGCTCCATTCGTCTGGAAAAGCTGCAGGCTTTGCAGGCGGCGGGGAAGGACCCGTTTGAGATCACGCTGGCCGAGCAGAGCATCACGGCGGCGGAGATCGTGGCGCGCTTTGACGAACTGGAAAACACGGACGTCGCCATTTGCGGCCGTATTATGCTCAAGCGCGATATGGGCAAGGCGAACTTTATCGACATTCACGACCGTTCCGGCCGGATGCAGGTCTATGTGCGCATCAACGACGTCGGCGAAGACGTTTACGCCGAATTCAAAATGTGGGATATCGGCGATATCGTCGAGGTGAAGGGCTTTGTGTTCCGCACCCGCCGCGGCGAAATCTCCGTGCACGCCAAACAGATCAGGCTGCTCGCCAAATCGCTGCTGCCTCTTGCCGAAAAGTTCCACGGTCTGACCGATACCGATACCCGCTACCGTCAGCGTTATCTTGACCTCATCATGAACCCCGACGTGAAGGATACGTTCTATAAGCGGTCTCAGATCATCCGCGCTATCCGCAATTATCTGGACGGCGAGAATTTCATCGAGGTCGAAACGCCCATTCTGGTACACAACGCGGGCGGCGCGGCGGCAAGGCCGTTCAACACCCACCACAACGCGCTGGACGAAGACCTCAAGCTCCGCATTTCGCTGGAGCTTTACCTCAAGAGGCTGATCGTCGGCGGCATGGAGCGCGTGTATGAGATCGGCCGCGTGTTCCGCAACGAGGGCTGCGACATTAAGCACAACCCTGAATTCACCCTGATGGAACTCTATCAGGCCTACACCGATTACAACGGCATGATGGATCTGACCGAAAACCTGTTCCGCTATGTGGCCAAAACGGTTCTGGGCACTAGCATCGTCGAATACGGCACGGACGAAAACAAGGTCGTGATCGACTTTGATAAGCCCTTTGCCCGCATCACCATGACTGACGCCGTCAAGCAGTATGCGGGCGTGGATTTTGACGCCATCACGTTTGAAGAAGCCAAGGCACTGGCGGATGAAAAGGGCATCGAGTACGAGCCGCGCCATAAGAAGGGCGACCTGCTCAGCCTGTTCTTTGAGGAGTTTGTCGAAGAACACCTCGACCAGCCGACCTTCGTCATCGACCATCCCATTGAGATTTCGCCCCTGACCAAGAAAAAGCCGGGCAGACCCGACCTGGTGGAGCGGTTCGAGCTGTTCATCACCCGCCGCGAGTTCGCCAACGCCTATTCCGAGCTGAACGATCCGATCGATCAGCGCGAGCGTTTTGAGGCGCAGGAAGAACTGTTCGCGCAGGGCGATGAGGAAGCCAACCACACCGACGAGGACTTCCTTCGCGCGCTGGAATACGGCATGCCCCCCACAGGCGGCATCGGCATCGGCATCGACCGCCTGGTCATGCTCCTCACCAATAGCTACTCCATCCGCGACGTGCTGTTGTTCCCGTCTGCGACTTCCAGCGCGTCCTTTTTGGTGAAGCACAGCACCTTTTCGGTGAAAATGTGCTTGCCTG
>JAFTEL010000164.1 GCA_017453685.1 Clostridia bacterium | reverse complement strand
CACGGCATCATGCTCACCGGCGGCGGCGCGCTGCTGCGCGGGCTGGATAAGCTGGTCGCCATGGAAACCAAAATGCCCGTTCATATTGCCGACAAGCCGCTGGACTGCGTGGTCGACGGCTGCGGCATCTGCCTGGAGCACGACGCTCTCGGCACCCTCAGCGGAGAAAAGAAGAAGAGGTAAGCCGCCATGCGCAGCTTTTTCAAAAGCAGCCGCTTCAAAGGCTTTTTGGGCGTGTTCGGCGTGCTGCTGCTCGCCGTGATCTTCGCGGCGGCAACCAACGATTCCGCTTCTCCCGCTTCCGACGTTCTGGGTACGATCTTCATGCCGCTGCAGACGGTCAGTTCCCACATCGCGGAGAGCCTGGAGGATTTCAACATCCACTTCCGCTCGGCGGCGGCGTATGCCGATCGGGTGAAGCAGTTGGAAAAGGAAGTTGCCGGTTATCAGGAGCAGCTCGTCGATTACGAAAAAAGCAAACAGCAGCTGGCTTTGTATGAAGAATTCCTGGAACTGAAAAAAGAACGCGGCGATTTCAAGTTTGAAAGCGCCTCCATCGTCGGTCACGATCAGGCGGACGTTTACAGCACGTTCACGCTCAACAAGGGCACGCTTGACGGCGTGGCGGTGAACAACCCCGTCATTTACGGCAAGTATCTGGTGGGCGTGGTGGTCAAGGCGGCGCCGACCTATTGCGTGGTCAACACGATCCGCAATCCCGCGGTGAACGCCGGCGCTTACGAAGTGCGCACCCGCGAAACGGGCTATTCCACCACGACGGACGAGCTGGCGGCGGAAGGCAAATGCCGCCTGTCCGGTCTGGAGCGCAACACCTCGGTGGCGCCGGGCGGCATCGTCTGCACCTCGGGTACCGGCGGCGTGTATCCGCCCGATCTGATCATCGGCGTGGTGGATGAGGTGAAAAACGACACGACCAACATTTCGTCTTATGCCGTAATCAGTATTCCGGTCGATTTCGCCGACCTGCGCGATGTGTTTGTCATCACCTCGTTCCGCGGCATGGGCGTTTCGACCAAGTTGGGGGGCTGACCATGATCCCTCAATCCATACGGGAGAACAAACCGAAAATTTTGCGGCGGCTGACGTTTTTCTTTCTCGTTCTGATCGTCGCCGTGATCCAGAATATCGGGCTGCTGCCCGAATTGGCGGGGCTGCGGTTTTGGCCGCTGCTGCCGTTGGTCGTGTCTGTCAGCCTGTTTGAAAAAGAGACCTACGGGCTGAATTTCGGCTTGCTGGCGGGTATTCTGGTCGATATGAACGTCGGCAAAGCGGACGGGACCAACGCGCTGTTTTTCGCGCTCACGGGCTTCGTCTGCGGGCTGCTGATGACTTACATCATGATGAACAACTTCATCACGGCGGCGCTGCTGACCGCCGTGTTCGAGTTGGTCTACGCATTTTTTTCTTATGCGCTGCACTGCGGCGTTTCGGGCGGCACGCTGCGGGAGCTGTTCGGCTTTTATCTGCCGAGCGCCCTGCTGAATCTGCTCACCCTGCCGCTGATCTATTATTTCGTGCGGGCGGTCAACAAACAGTTCCGCCTGCTGGAACAGGACGACGTGTAAAACGATCTTACGAAAGAAAGGGAAGGAAGCGAACGCATGAACAGCGATAACAGATTGCGCCGCCGCGGCTGGTTTTGCCTGGGGCTCGTTTTTGCTGTTTTAGCGATATTCAGCGCGACCTTTTTCAAAATTCAGATCGTGGACGGCGAAGAATACGTCAAAGCGGGCGAACAGATCAAAGTGAAGACCGTGACGGTCGAGGGCGCGAGAGGCGAAATCCTTGACCGCAACGGCAATCCCCTGGTGACCAACCGGCAGGGCAACGCCATCGTGTTCGATTCCGCGTTTTTCCCTTCGGCGAAGGAGCAGGGCGAACGCAACGCCATCATCTATTCGCTCATCTCGCTGTTTGAGCAGCAGGGCGTGGCGTGGAACGACGAACTGCCCATCACCCTCGGCAAGGACGGGAAGACCCTCAGCTTTGCCGCAGACCGCGAGAAGGATATCGACGTGCTGCGCACGGAAATCCTCGAACTGAACCCCTACGCCACCGTGCAGAACTGCATGGACGCGCTGATCGAAAATTACGAGCTGGAGCGCTTTCCGCCGGAGCTGGCGCGCAAGGTCGCGTCGGTCTGCTACGGGATGCGGGCAGCGGATTTCGGCGCGGCGAATCTCTACACCTTCGCCGACGACGTGCCCAACGACATGGTCTCGCGCATCAAGGAAAACTCCAATTTTTACCGCGGGGTGGACGTGGAAATCGTGTCCTACCGCGAATATACCGACGGCGCGCTGCTGCCGCATATTCTGGGGCGCGTCGGCGTGATCAGTGCGGAAGAATATGAAAAGTCGCAGGAGGAAAAGAGCGGCTACCGCATGAATTCCGTCATCGGTAAAGAGGGCATCGAGAGCGCAATGGAAAGTTACCTGCGCGGCACGGTGGGCGAAAAGCGCATCGTGACCGATTCCGAGGGCAACGTCACCACCGATTACGCCGTGGAGCCGACGCAGGGCGACACCGTCGTTCTGACCATCGAAAAGAACCTGCAGAAAGTGGCGAAGAACGCGCTGTCCGCCGGTTTGGAGGCGCTGCGGGAAGACAGTCTGGTCGACCCCGCGGGCGCGATCATCATTGAAGACGTCAACAACGGCGAAATTCTGGCGAGCTTTTCTTACCCGAGCTATGACATCACCACCTTCGCCGAGAATTACGCGGCGCTGGCCAAGGATACGCGCGCGCCGCTGTGGAACCGCGCGCTGAAAAGCACCTATTCGCCCGGCTCCACCATGAAGCCCTGCACCGCCATCGCCGCGCTGGAAGAGGGCGTCATCACAACGGGCACCTACTTCCGCTGCACGCGCAGTCACACCTATCTGGATCACGATTTCCAGTGCCTGCAGCCGCACACGCACCTGACCATGAACGTGGTTTCCGCGATCAATGAATCGTGCAACATCTTCTTCTATAACGTTGCCGAGCGGATGAACATAGAGACCATCAACGAATACGCCGGCATTATGGGGCTCGGCTCCAAAACCGGCGTGGAGCTTTCCGAAGCCGCCGGTATCCTCGACAGCCCCGAATACCGCGCTTCCATCAAACAGACCTGGCAGCCCGGCTTCACGCTGCAGAACGCCATCGGCAACGGCGGCAGCATGTTCACCCCCATTCAGCTCGTGAACTACTGCGCCACCATCGCCAACGGCGGCACGCGCTACCGCCCGCATTTTGTCAAGAGCGTCAAGAGCTACAATTACAGCGAGACCGTGCTGGACAACAGCTCGCAGATCATTCTGCGCACCGGCCTCAAGAGCAGCACGCTGAGCACCGTGCGCGAGGGCATGGCGCTGGTCGGCTCCATCGGTTACTGCTCCAAGGCGTTCAAGGAGCTGCCGGTCAAGGCGGCCGCCAAAACGGGTACGTCGCAGGTCGACCGCAAGATCAACGGCTACACCGTCACCACCAACAACGGCTTCCTGATCACCTACGCGCCGGCGGATAACCCGCAGATCTCCATCTGCATCGCCGCCGAGGGCGCGGGCAGCGGTTCCTCGCTGGCGCCCATCGCCGCGAAGGTCTATGATTATTATTTCAATGAAATGAACAATCTGGAACAGCCTCAAAAAGAAAATACACTGTTGAAATAAGAAAGGACAGAGAGCATATGGAAATGGATCTGATGCAGGCCAAACTCGCCGTCATCGAGGCGGGCAAAAAACTGGTAGAGACCGGCTTGATCGCCCGTACCTGGGGCAACGTGAGCTGCCGCCTGAACGATCGGGAATTTGTCATCACGCCCAGCGGCCGTTCGTATGAGAGCCTGACGCCGGACGAGATCGTGACCGTCAAGATCGAAGATCTGAGCTATGAGGGCGAGATCAAGCCGTCGAGCGAAAAAGGCGTTCACGCCGCCGCTTACCGCCTGCGTCCCGAAGTGAATTTTGTCATCCACACCCATCAGGTCAACGCGTCGATCGTGAGCGCGCTGGGGCAGGATATGTTAGTGGACAGCGCGATGCACACCTCCGTTCTGGGCGGCAAGGTGCCGCTGGCGGCTTACGGTCTGCCGGGCACCAAAAAGCTCAAAGCGGGCGTCACCGCCGCCATTGAGCAGAACCCCACCAGCAAGGCGATCATCATGGCGCACCACGGCGCGGTCTGCATGGGTGCCGACAGCAACGAGGCGTTCTTCGTGGCGCAGACGCTGGAAGACGCCTGCCGCGTGTTCATCGCCAAAAAGCACACCGGCGTGAAAAAGATCAAAAAGCCGATTTGTTACAGCTCCGTGCGCAACGGCGAAAGTCTGCTGCTTTCGGGCGACGACGGCACCGAGTTTGAAACGTCGCTGACCAAGGACCTTGACCGCAAGGATTTCGGCGTCGCCGCCATGCACCGCGACATTTATCTGGCGAGACCCGAATTCAACGCCATCGTCAACGTGGCCACGCCCGACGTGCTTGCCGCGCAGGATAAATGCCGCCGCAAGCTCAGACCCATGCTGGACGATTACGCTCAGATCGCGGGCGTCAGCGTCAGAAAAGCCAAGAAAGAAAAGGCGGCAAAAGCCCTCAAGGGCAGAAGCGCCGTGTTTGTCAAGGGCGGCGGCGTGCTGTGCTGCGGCGCGGATATGTACGAAGCAAACGCGACCCGTATGGTGGTCGAAAAGAATTGCCAGACCTATGTGGCGTCCTGCAGCTTCGGTGTTGCCAATTATATCAACGTGTTTGAATCGTTCCTGATGCGGTTTGTTTACCTGAAAAAGTATTCCAAGCAGAAGGATCAATAATTCGATAATTCTTTGAAGGAAGGGGAGGGGCTGCCGTGTTTGCCGGAGTGAACAGCGTCGGATTGTTCGGCGTGGTCGCTTACCCGATGCGGGTCGAAGCGGATATATCCCGCGGCATGCCGAAGTTTGACGTGGTCGGTCTGCCCGACACGGCGGTGACCGAATCCCGCGAGCGGGTGCGTTCCGCCCTGCGCAACACGGGACTGGAATTCCCGCTCGGTCACATCACGGTCAATTTGGCCCCTGCCGATAAGAAAAAGGAAGGGCCCGTCTACGACCTGCCGATCCTGGTCGCGCTGCTTCAGGCGAGCGGTCAGCTCAAAGGCGATTTTTCCGACGCCGCTTTTGTCGGCGAACTTTCGCTTGACGGCGCCGTGCGCCGGGTCAAGGGCGTTCTGCCCATGGTCATGCAGGCGCGGCACGATGGGCTGCAGCGCGTTTTTGTGCCGGCGGATAACGCGGCGGAAGGCTGCGTGGTGCGCGGCATTGCCGTCTATCCCGTTCATACGGTGCCGGAGCTGCTGCTTCATCTGCGCGGCGTCACACCGATCCAGCCGGCGGACAGCCGCGATTATGAACAGGTGCGCCTTGCGCCCGATGCGCCGGATTTCAGCGACGTGAAGGGTCAGCTGGAAGCGAAATACGCGCTGGAGGTCGCGGCGGCAGGCGGTCACAACGTGCTGATGATTGGCCCGCCCGGTTCGGGCAAGAGTATGCTCGCCAAACGCCTGCCCTCCATCCTGCCGGAAATGAGCTTTGAGGAATCGCTCGAGACCACCAAGCTCTATTCCGTGGCGGGCGCCCTCGAAAAGGACGTTTCGCTCATCACCGCGCGTCCGTTTCGCGCGCCGCACCACACCAGCTCGGTAGCGGGTCTGGCAGGCGGCGGCAGCGGGGTACCGCGCCCGGGCGATCTGTCGCTGGCGCACAACGGCGTTTTGTTTTTGGACGAGCTGCCCGAATTCAACAAAAAGGCGCTGGAAATTCTGCGCCAGCCGCTGGAGGACGGGCGCATCAATATCACCCGCGCTTACGGCACGGTCTCTTACGACTGCGCGGTCATGCTGGTCTGTGCCATGAACCCGTGCCCCTGCGGTTATTACGGCCATCCGACCCGCCATTGCACCTGTTCGGCGGGCGAGGCGGCTCGCTACGTCCACCGCGTGTCCGGTCCGCTGCTCGATCGGCTGGATATCCACATTGAGGTGCCGCCCGTGAACTATGACGAACTCAGCGGCAGGGCGGCGCACGCGGAAACCTCCGCGCAGATCCGCGAACGCGTCAACCGCGCCCGCCAGATCCAGCTGGAACGGCTGGAAGGTACGGGCGTGAAATGCAACGCCCAGATGACCCCCAAACTGACGCAGGAGTTCTGCGCCATGAGCAACGAGGCGGCCGCTTTGCTGCGCAGCGCGTTCGAGCGGCTCGGGCTCTCCGCCCGTGCTTACGATAAGATTCTGCGCGTGGCACGCACCGTGGCGGATCTCGACGGCAGCAGCCGCATCGAGGCGCCTCACATTTCCCGCGCCATCGGCTTCCGCAGTCTTGACAGAAGATTCTGGGGACAGTAAATTAGGGGTAACCTCTGATTCGCTCATCGGCACACGTCCCGGCGGCGCTTTTTCCGTCGGACTTCGCAAAAATGCTCGTTAATACACCAAGTATTGCCTGCGCTTTTTGCTCGCCCGGCAAAAAAATCACGCGCCGATCCGTATACCGCTGAACCAATCAGAGGTTACGAAAGCAGGAAAAGGAATTCGCTCATCGGCACAAAACGTGCCGGTGTCATAACAGCAAAAGGAAAGGAGAAACAACATGAAAAAGGCGATCGCACTTGTGCTCTTTGCCGCCGTGATTCTTGCTCTGGCGGCGTGCGCGAAAAAAGGGCAGCGTTACGAAGAGCCGCCGACGGAGATCATCACGTTTGAAAACGGCGGCAGAGAGGTTTATGAGGTCGTGACCGACCAGAACGGCGAGGCGCAGACCGACGCCGAGGGTAAAAAGGTCTACCGCCTGTACGATCCGCCGGTGACGGATAAGGGCGGCTACCTCGTGACCGACGCCGAGGGTTCCACCATCAAGAAGTCCGCCGCCACCGGCGTGCCTGTCACTGTTGACGTCGACAGCGGCAGCGGCGTGCTGGATGACGAAACGGCAGCGCCTGTCACCGACAAAAACGGGCAGACCGTGGCGCAGCCGACCGAAGCGGAGGGCGTGACCCTCAACAACGACGGCAGCGGCGGCAAAAAGGACAACGGCAAAGACAAAGAGACCACCATCCCGCAGCTGGAGCATGCCATGACGGTCGCCTACACGGGCGAACTCAGTCAGGGCAAGGCAAACAAGCTGATCCAGATCATGGACAGCATTGAGAATCCGTTTGAAGAAGACCTGGCGAACGACAGATTCAACGAGGCCAATGAGAGCGTCAAGGTCTATATCTCTAACATTGCGCAGGCGCAGGCGCAGATCAAGGCCGACCCCGAGCTCTATGCCTTCGTCACCAAGAGCAATCTCGAATACTGGAACTATTACCTCACGCAGATGGAACGCAAATACGGGGAATTCGTCTCCATTTATAACGCGCAGAAGCCCGGTCAAAAGCCGAGCTCCTCCGTCTACACCTCTTACGTCGCGTTCCAGGATGAATACCGCAAGGCAATTGAAGTGTATTATAACATCTACGACGCAGCAGAGCCCTATGCAAAATAAAGGTTGAATAATGAAACCGAAAGGATTGGAATTATGAGAGCGTGTATTTACGGCGCAGGCTCCCTCGGCACCGTGCTGGGCGCCTACATCAGCAAAAACGGTGGTCAGGTCGATCTGATCAACCGCAACAAAGCGCACGTGGAAGCCTTGAAGCAAAACGGCGCGAAGATCGTCGGCACCGTGGAAATGACCGTGCCAGTCACCGCCGTGACGCCCGATGAAATGCAGGGCAAATATGATCTGATCATCCTGCTCACCAAGCAGCTTTACAACGTGGAAGTGCTGCAGGGCCTGGTTGAGTTTATGAACGACGACTGCATCGTCTGCACGCTGCAGAACGGCTTGCCGGAGCTTTCGGTGAGCGAGGTCGTGGGCGAAGACAGAACCATGGGCTGCACCGTGGCGTGGGGCGCGACGATGCTCGAACCGGGCGTGGTGGAACTGACCAGCGAACCGGATTCCATGAGCTTCGGACTGGGGCGCATGAACGGTCAGAAGGACGACAAGCTCTACGAAGTGAAAGCGTTTCTCGAGCAGATGTGTCCCGTCGAGATCGAAGAAAACTTCATGGGTGTGCGCTGGTCGAAGCTGCTCATCAACGCCGCGTTCAGCGGCATGTCCGCCGTGACCGGCAAAACCTTCGGCGAAGCCGCGCAGGATAAGGATTCCCGCGTTTGCGTGCAGATGCTCATCAAAGAGTGCATCGACGTGGCGGCCGCCGCCGGCATCAAAATCGAGCCGGTGCAGGGCAAGGATATCGTCAAGCTCCTCGACTTCAAGGGCGGGCTGAAGAAAAAGATTTCCTATTTTATCATTCCGCTCGCGATCAAAAAGCACGCGCTGCTCAAGGCGAGCATGCTTCAGGACTTGGAGAAGGGTAAAAAGACCGAGGTCGATTTCATCAACGGCATCGTGTGCCAATACGGCAAAAAGTTCAACGTGCCGACGCCCTACAACGATGAAGTGGTCGCCATCATCCACGGCGTGGAGGACGGCAAGCTGACCTGCTGCATGGAAAACGTCCATTACTTCCGCGGTTGATTGCGGATCATCAATTATTGAAAGGAAAACCGGTTGTGTGACCGCTGCTCGCATCAGAGGTCACCGTATTGGAAAACCCGGGTAAAAAAACCAATGAAAAAAAGAACATTATTTCTCACGCGCGTGGCAGTAATCGCCGCTCTTTACGCCGCCCTGACCTACGCCGCAGGCGCGATCGGGCTTGCCTACGGCCCCATTCAGTTCCGCTTTTCCGAAGCGCTGACCGTGCTGGCGTGTTTCACGCCGACGGCGATCCCCGGGCTGACGGTGGGCTGCTTCCTCGGCAACCTCGGCAGTTCTCTGGGGCCGATCGACTGGGTCGTCGGTACCACGGCAACGCTGCTGGCGGCGCTTTGCACGTATTTCACCCGCAGGATCGGCGGCAAATTGGCCTGCCTGTGGGCGCCGCTGTTTTCCACCCTTTTCAATGCCGTTCTGGTCGGGTTGGAGATCGCGTTCTTTGTGCCTGACGGCGGCGGATGGGCTGCGTTCGGGATGCTGGCGCTGGAGGTCGGCGTGGGCGAACTGGCGGTCTGCTGTCTGCTCGGCATCCCGCTTTATGTTCTTATCAAACGAAATGAAGGCTTGAACAGGATCCTTACGTCAGACAGAGACTCATAAAAAACGGATTCTCCGTTGACCGAAGCGTTTTGATATGCTATAATGATTACAACTTTGTAACCATTTGACATTAATTGTAACTTTAGGAAAGGGGGCGACTGCATCGTGTCCGATCAAAACAGACGAATCGAAGAAGACGAACTGTATATTTCCGTGTCGGATCTGGACAGCAGCCGACCCGATCCGGAGCAATACGGCATCTTTTCCTTTTTGGCGGATCAGCCGATCTTCGGCGTGGAGCCGGTCAAAAAGGCGGTACATAGCGAACGCAAGCGGCAGGACGAAGCGCCGAACGAGGCGGCGGAACGCGCCGTGCCGCAGCGGCCGGAACGCGAAAAGAACGCGCTTTATGATTGGATCTATCTGTTCGGTCTGAGCGTGATCCGCGCGGTGAAGCGCGCGTGGCGGCAGTTCAGCGGTTTGCTGCGCAAGCCGTTCCATGCGCTGGTGGTTTTCGGCGGTCTGCTCTATACCCTCATTGATAAGATCGCCCTTCGCTCCCTGCACAATACGGCGGACGATATGAAAGAACTGCGGGCGGATATGAAAGGCGCGATGCAGCACCTGCGCCGCAGTTTCAGCGGTCAGCCCAAAGCGGTGGTCAAGCGTTTCCTCGGCTATCCGAAGCGGGCGCTGCAGCTCTACCCCGGCTTTTTCCGCACGGCGTTCAACGTATTGCTGCCAGCGGCGGCGTTCGTCGTTCTGGTCGTGACCGTGATCTCGTTCACGAGCGCGACTTACGCGCTGGAGGTCGTAGTGACCAACAACGGCGAAGAGACGACCCTTGGCTACATCAGCGACGAATCCGTGTTTATCGACGCCAAAAACATCGTTCAGGAACGCATTGATTCCGGCGTGAGCGATCAGACGCTCATCGCGACGCCGACCTACCGCATCAAGCGCGTCAACATCGACCAGCTCAACGACGCCAACACCATCAGCGATAAGCTGATCGAAGAATCCGACGCCGGTCTGACGAGCGCGTGCGGCGTGTATATCGACGGCGACTTTGTCTGCTCGGTCAAGAACGAGACCGACGCGCGCAGCGTGTTCGACAACATTCTGGACGAAGCGGAAAAGAAATATAAAATTTCCGACAGCGACGAAAACTCCTTCGCCGATTTCATCGAAGATATCGAATTCGTGCAGGGGCTTTATCCCTCCAACAGCGACAAAATGTGGGAAGCGTCCCGTTTGGCGGACACGCTGGAGAACGAGACCAGAAGCGCCGCCGTTTACTACACGGTGCAGGACGGCGATACGCCGTCGGGCGTCGCGTCCAAGTTCGATATTACCACCGCGGCGCTGCAGGCGAACAACCCGGGCGTGGATTTCAACCACTTCAAAACCGGCACCAAGCTCACCGTTTCGCAGGAAGTCCGCTTCGTTCGCGTGCAGATCAAAAAGATCGAAGAGCGCAACGTGGAAACGCCGTTCTCGGTCGAGACCGAAAAGACCAACAAGCTTTACAGTGGCGACAAGCGCGTGGTACGCAAGGGCGTGAAGGGCGTCGACAAAGTTACCTACATGGTCACTTATATCGACGGCGTTCGCGTGAGCAGCAAGGAGATCAGCCGCGTGACGCTCGTCGAACCCACCAACCAGAAGGTGCAGGTCGGCACCAAGAGCGCCTCGGGTTACAGCAGCTACGGCTCCAGAAAGAGCACGACCAGATATTCCAAGAATTACGGCGTTTACGCCAGCTCCTCCAAGGGTCGGTTTACCTGGCCGGTGCCGGGCGTGACCACCGTCAGCTCGCCCTACGGCCGCCGCAAGAGCGGTTTCCACACCGGCATTGATATTTCCAACGGCCGCACCAACGGCAAGGTCGTTGTCGCCGCCGACAGCGGCGTGGTCGAAACGGTGAAGTACAGCCACAAGAGCTACGGCAACCAGATCGTGATCAACCACGGCAACGGCTATAAAACACGCTACGCGCACCTGCTCGATAACTCCATCGCCGTTTCACCCGGGCAGCGCGTTACCCGCGGGCAGGGCATCGCCCGTGTCGGCTCCACCGGCAACTCCACCGGTCCGCACCTCCACTTTGAAGTCATCTACAACGGCAACACGGTCAACCCGATGAACTATCTGTAAAATAAGCAAAAAAGGTCGCTCGCTGTTGATCCGGCGCGCGGCCTTTTTCGTTGCGTTCCAAAGGCTGTTACTTGACAGTGACAAAGAGAAGATATATACTTATCTTGTAAAAATATATAGAAAGGCAGGTATCGTAATGAATCGCTTCAAAAAACGAATTTTATCCGTTGGTTTCATTGCACTGCTTTGCGTTTTGTTTTGTCTGCCTTCGTTTGCCGCCACGACCAATGAATACGGCCTCGGGCTGACCACTGGGCAGCAGGCAAACAAATATACCGTGACCCTCAAGAACCAGAACAGCTTTCCCGTGAACGGCGTTTCGGTCACGTGTGAATTGCCGGACGGGCTGCGCTCTTCCGGCAAAACCAACGCGGAAGCGAAGACGTTTGCGGCGGGGCAGCGCCTTGAACTCAAGTTGCCGCTGACCGAGGCAAGCGGCTTCATCGGCTCGAACGGCACCGGTATACCCAAATCGACCGCGCTTGCCGTCGTGACAGCGGTGGTCGTGATCGCCGCAGCCGCGGTTCTTGCCGGCTTGCTGCGCCGCAGGAAAGCGGCCAAAGCGGTCGCTGCCGCGCTGGCGGTGTTGCTGCTGCTGCCCTGCTTCAGCTTGCTTCAGGTGAACGCCTGGGGCGTTCCGCTGGATAAATCCTTCACCCTGCAGGACACCGTGACTTTGGATGGTCAGGAATATCCCGTGACGGTCACGGTGAAGTATACGGCGTCCTCCGCCAAAAACAGCTATTTTGAAACCACGGTCGCGCCGCCCGTCGAGGACGGTTCGACTGTGACCGAATACATCACCTCCCTCAGCGGCCAGACCGTTGCCGCCGGTCGGGTGCAGAAGGTCACCTATGAGATGGCGGCCGCCATTGACAACTATGAGCCGGAGGTCAGCGGCGAAGCCGTGCTGGACGGCTGCGCCTGGTCGGTGGATCGCTTTGACCTCAAGCCGGGCGACAACAAGATCACCGTCACCTCTTTCCTCGACGACGGGCGCACGCAGAGCGAAACCTATCACCTGACCTATGACAAGGGCAGGGTGTTCACCTGCGATCAGAGTGAGCTGCGTCAAGAGGGCGAGGTCGAATACGTCAAGGGTCTGGTCAACGTGTTTTTCAAAAACGGCACCGCGCCCGAACGCGCCGATGAGATCATCCATGCGCTCGGCGGCGTGCGCGTGGGCGAAGTGTACGCGTCCGATCTGTATCAGGCGCGCGTTGACGCGCAGAACCTCGCGGAACTGCAGGAATACTGCAACCGGTTTACTCAGTTTGAAGAGGTGCGGCTGGCGATCATTGAGCGCACGGTCGAGCTGGAGACCAACGCCGTTCCCAACGACCCGTGGATGATGTCAAATGTCACGTGGAATTTCGATTATCCGCAGGGCTACAACTGGTCGGTCACGGCGGTCAACGCGATGGGCGCGTGGGACTACAACAGTTATATGAACCACGTCAACCTCGGCATGGTGGATTCTTCCATCTTTACGTCGCACGCGGATTTTGACGATCTGATCCGTTTCGCCGACAGTGACGATTATTTGAACGATTATGCAGGCGACAACATCAACCTCAACAAAGCGCAGCACGGCACGCACGTGGCCGGCACCATGGGCGCGACGGCCGACAACAACCTCGGCATTACCGGTCTGCTGTGGGATACCAATATCTACGCCGCGAACTTTTCCAAGAGCGGTTTGTTCACCTATGTGATCGAAGCGGTGGTGGATGAGATCCTCGCCGGCGCCAAGGCGGTCAACCTTTCGCTCGGTGCGACCAATAATTATAAATCAAGCAACGGCAGAAACCCATATCTGAATCCGATCAGCGACGCGACGCTGGGATATTACGCTGAGCTTTGCATCGCCATGCTGACGGACGTGATCGAGGACGGCAAGGAATTCGTCGTCGTGCAGTCTGCCGGCAATGGGGTGCAGGATACCCGCTTGGGCTATACGAACACTTCCGGCGCCTCGCAGGACAGTTCCTGGTTCCGCAGCGTGGACGCGTATCAGAACGGTCTGTTCTGTTCCATCCAGAAAAAAGCTTATGATTACGGCAGCACGGACGGCGGCGTCACGGCGGCGGAAGCGACGGCGGTTTATGACCGCGTGATCGTGGTCGGCGCCGCACAGAATATTTCCGATACGACCAACGGGGCGCGGTACAAAATGTGGTTCCGCAGCAACGGCGGCAGCCGGGTGGATATTTACGCGCCGGGCGTGACCACGGTGAGCACCAGCGTTGACACGGGCGGCACCATCAGCACGTACGCCGGTATGACCGGTACCTCGCAGGCGGCGCCGATCGTGACGGCGGTGGCGGGCGCTTGCTTCGCTATCAACCCCAACCTGACCGGCGCTCAGGTGAAGCAGATCATCTGTTCGCCGTCCAACAGCGACCGCATCGTGGAAGACAACACCGATTTGTTTACCGGCACGCCGCAGTCGTCCGACGCCGAACTGGAATACCATCCGTTCACGGGTGACGGCCGGCTGATCAATATGAAGCTCTGTGTGGAAGAGGCGCTGCGCAGTGTCAGCACGCGCGCGAACTATTCCGAGCTGAACACCTACGTCGGCGTCGCCAACAATCTGGTGCCCACCGATTACACCAACTTTGACACGGTTCAGGCCGTGCTTGACGTGATCGATTATAACCGTTATTCCTTTGAACAGGATATCGTGGACGGCTGGGCGCAGGATCTGGCCACCGCCATTTACGCGCTGAACCCGATCTACGCGGATTACACGGCAGTCGACGCTGCCATCGCCGCGGCGAACGCGCTCACGCCGTCGGACTACACGAACTTTGACGCCGTGACGGCTGCCGTCAGCGCCGTTCGGCGGAATAAGCTCCTCAGCCAGCAGGCGGCGGTGGACGCCATGGCGCAGGCGATCAACGACGCCGTTGCCAATCTGATCCCCTATGTGCCGGAGGAGCCGATGCCCGAGACCGACAACAGCGACATCGTCATTGACAACGGCGAACGGGTGATCGTGACCACGAGCGAAAACGCCGCGAACCTTGCCACGGTTCTGACCGCGACGCAGGGCTACACCGTGACCGGGCAGGTCAACGAAAACGGCAACTATTCCACGGGCGCGGTCATCGTGCTCTCCAAAGCGGGCTGCGACGATATCGTCTATCAGGTCGCCGTGCTCGGCGACGTAAACGGCGACGACGCGGTCGACGGGTTTGACGCCTATCTGGTCGGCCTGTACGACGCCGGTCTGCTGCCTGCGCCGCAGGGCGTTTGGCTCTTAGCGAGCGATACGGACTGCGACGGCGCTCTGACAGGGGAGGATAAGCTGCTGCTCGAACGCTGCGCTTTGCAGGAAGACGTGCTGATCAACCTGTATCAGCCCGCGGATGAATAGAATGAAGGATCGGATGAATATCAATATTTTAACCATCGGTGACGTGACCGGCGCGCAGGGCTGCGAATACCTGCGCCGCCGGTTGCCGACTTTGAAAAAACTGAAAGCGGTCGATCTTTGCGTTGTCAACGGCGAAAATTCCGCCGCAGGCAACGGCATCACGCCCGCCAGCGCGGAAGAACTGTTCTGCGCCGGCGCGGATATCATCACGACGGGCAACCACGTGTTCCGTCGCCGCGAGGTCTATGAGTATCTGGACAGCTCGCTGAGCGTGGCGCGTCCGGCGAACGTCTACGCAGGCAACCCCGGCAAGGGCTACGTGATCGCCGATCTGGGCAGCGTGCGCGTCGGGGTGTTCAATCTGCTGGGCAACGCGTTCATGGAGGGCGCCAATCCCTTCACCGCGGCGGATGAAGTCCTGAAAGAGCTGACGGACTGCCGCATCGTGCTGTGCGATTTTCACGCCGAGGCAACGGGTGAAAAGCGCGCGCTCGGATTTTATCTGGACGGGCGCGTGAGCGTTCTGTTCGGCACCCACACCCACGTGCAGACCGCCGACGAACAGATTTTGCCGGGCGGCACGGGCTATATCACCGACCTCGGGATGACGGGACCGGTGCAGTCCGTTCTGGGCGTGAAGCCGCCCGTTATCATCAGCAAGCTGAAAACCGGTATGCCGGAACGCTTTGACATTGCCGACGGCGAGTGTATGCTCAACGGCTGCCTGTTCACCGTTGACCGCGCGAGCGGCAAAACGACGGCGGTGGAACGAATCAATATTCGAGGATGAATCCATGAAACAAACCATGAAACGGCTGTTGGCCGCCGTTTTGGCGGGCGTTCTTTTGCTTGCGCTCGCCGCCTGCTCGCAGGAAACGGTCAAGCCCGAACAGCACACCGTGACGAAGCCGCAGCAGCAGGCGGATCAGTCTGACACGATCACGCTGCCGCTGGCGCATAACGACGGGCTGAACCCCTACACCGCCAAGAGCACGGTCAATCAGGCGCTCATGCCGCTGCTGTTTGACGGGCTCTATCAGCTGGACGAAGCCTTTGAGCCCCGCCCGCTGGTCGCCGCCTCCGGCGCGGTGAGCGGCAAAACGGTCACGGTGGCGCTCAACCCCGCCGCCTGTTTTTCCGACGGCAGCGCCGTCACGGCGGACGACGTGACCTACTCTTTCCGCAAGGCGAAGAACAGCGCGTATTACAGCGCCCGCCTGCCCGGCTTTTCGTCGGCGTCCGCTTCGGCGGACGGCGTGACGTTCGCGCTTTCAGCCAACGACCCATATGCGCTCTCCTGCCTGAATTTCCCGATCGTGAAGCAGAACACCGCCGAAAAGGACGACGAACTGCCGATCGGCTGCGGGCGGTATTACGCGGAAGGGCAGCTGCCGAACACCGTGCTCAAAGCCAGTGAGAGCGCGCTGCACGGCGCCGCCTCGGTGAGAGAGATCCAACTTTACGAAGTGGCGGAGACCGACGGGATGCCCTACGGGCTGGAGATCGGCAACTACGATTTCTGGTATGACGATCTTTCGGACGGCGAATACCGCCGCGTCAATTCGGGCGTATCGGTCGTCGAAACGACCAATCTGGTTTATCTGGCTTTCAACAGCGAAAAGAGCATTTTCACCGAAGAGCCCGTCCGTCAGGCGGTTTCCGTTTTGCTCAGTCGGGAAGATTTGGTCTCCGCGGGCTTCCAGGGTCACGCGACCGCGAGCGCGCTGCCGTTCCAGCCCAAGTGGAGCGCGATGGAAAATGTCGTTTCCGCCGTGTCGCTTTCCGGCGATCGGGATAAGGCGCTGAACATTCTCAAAGCTGCCGGCTACACCAAGATCAACGGCTACGGCTACCGCGCCAGCACCACGAAGAGTCTGGCGACGAATCTGGTCGTCTGCAAGGATAACGCGTTCAAGCGCGCCTGCGCCGCGGCGATCAAAGCGCAGCTGGAAAAGATCAATTTCCACGTGCGCATCATCGAGCTCGGCTACAAGGACTATACCGCGGCGATCGCCAAGGGCGATTTCGAGATGTATCTGGGCGAGATCAAGCTGCCCGCCAACATGAACCTTTCCGCTTTCTTCTCCGCTTCGGGCGCGGCGCACGCCGCCGTTCGCACGGAGGAGGGCACGGTGTGTCAGGCGGAATACAACGCGCTGCGTGCGGGTGAACTGTCACTGCAGAAATTCTGCACCGCGTTCGACGAGCAGGCGCCGTTCGTGCCGCTGTGCTTCCGCACGGGGCTCGCCATGACCGCCCGCTCCATCGGCGGCACGGTGATCGCCACCGCGTCGGACGGCTTTTACAGCATCGAATCGTGGCAGGTCAAATAATCAACACGCCGTGTCGCTCTTTTCGGCGGCACGGCTTGCGTTTTTGAAAAACGGGTTTTGATATGGTCGATTTTGAAAGCAGCATCCAATATCTGAAAGGCGTGGGCGAGGCGCGCGCCCGTTTGTTCCGGCGGCTCGGGGTCGAGACCGTCGGCGATCTGCTGCGCCTGTATCCGCGCGCTTATGAGGATTGGAGCCGGACGGTCAGGATCAGTCAGGCCGTGCCGGGCGAGCTCTGCTGCGTCAAGGCCATGGTCGCCGGTCGGGTCAGCAAGGCGCTTATCCGCAAGGGCATGACCATTTATAAATGCGACGTGACCGACGGCGAAAGCATGATGCGCGTCACCATCTTCAACAACCGTTACGCGGCGGAAAAGCTGCAGGAGGGCGAGACCTTCCTGTTCTTCGGCCGCATGAACGCCAACGCCTATCTGCATGAGATGGTCTCGCCGCAGATCGAGCGGGCGACGACGGGGGAGCGCATCCGCCCGATCTATCCGCAGACGCAGTCGCTGACCTCGCGCACCATTGAAAAATGCGTGGCGAAAGCGCTCGAAGAACTGACCGAACTCCCGCCGGACCCGCTCGACGAAAGCATCCGCAGGCAGTACGATCTGTGCGATTACGCTGCCGCGCTGCAGGGCATCCATTTTCCCAAGACGCACCGCATGATGCTGCGCGCGCGCCGGCGGCTCTGTTTTGAAGAATTGTTCGTGCTGCAAACGGGCATGATGCTCCTGCGTTCCCGCAACCGACGCCTGACCGGTCTGCGACTGCAGACGGACGCGACGGAGGACTTCCTGCGCTGCCTGCCCTTCACCCCGACGGGGGCGCAGCGGCGCGCCATCGCGGAATGTGTGCGGGATATGATGGGAGAGATCCCCATGAGCCGCTTGCTGCAGGGCGACGTCGGCTCGGGCAAAACGGCGGTGGCGGCAGCCATCGCATACAGCTGCGCCGAAAACGGCTTTCAAACGGCGGTGATGGCGCCGACCGAGATCCTGGCGATCCAGCATTACAAAACCTTTTCCGAACTGCTCAAAAACACCGACCTTCGGGTCGCGCTGCTGGTCGGTTCCACCTCTGCCGCCGAAAAGAAAAAGCTCAAAAATGAGATCGCTGCGGGAGAGATCGCCATCGTCATCGGCACGCACGCGCTCATTCAAAAGGACGTCGCGTTCCAGAGCCTCGCGCTGGTCATCACCGACGAACAGCACCGCTTCGGCGTGGGGCAGCGCAGCGAACTCAGCGCCAAGGGGCTCAACCCGCACACGCTGGTTATGTCCGCCACGCCCATTCCGCGCACGCTCGCGCTGATGATCTACGGCGATCTTGACGTGTCTCTCCTCGACGAACTGCCCGCCGGACGGCAGCAGATCGAGACCTACGCCATCGGGTCGGATAAACGCCAAAGAGCCTATCAATACGTGAAGAAGCATCTGGACGAGGGGCGGCAGGGCTACATCGTCTGCCCGCTGGTGGAGGACGGCGAAACGCCGGAACTGGCAGCGGCGACCGCTTACGCCGAGGAATTGGCGCTCAACGAGTTTCGGGGCTACACGGTCGGTCTGCTCCACGGCAAGATGAAGCCGAAGGAAAAAGAGCGGGTCATGGCGGCGTTTGCCGCGGGCGATATTCAGCTTCTGGTGTCCACCACGGTGATCGAAGTGGGTATCGACGTGCCCAACGCCGTGATCATGGTGATCGAAAACGCCGAGCGGTTCGGGCTTTCGCAGCTGCATCAGCTGCGCGGCCGCGTCGGGCGCGGGCAGCACCGCTCCACCTGCATCCTGATCTCCGACGCCAAGGGCGACACCGCCAGACGGCGGCTGAAGATCATGTGCCAGACGACGGACGGATTCCGCATCGCCGACGAGGACTTGAAGCTGCGCGGCCCCGGCGACTTTTTCGGGAGGCGGCAGCACGGTCTGCCCGAATTGAAGATCGCCGATCTGTCGCAGGATATGGAGCTGCTCAAGCAGGCGCAGGACGCCGCCAAACAAGTCTTAGCGCAGGACGCCGCGCTGCGGGCAACAAAAAATGCCGCCTTGAAGGCGGCAGTGCTCAAGCTGTTTGACAGCGTGGGTCCGTATGGGATGAATTGATTTTTACAGCTCGTTGGAGCGTTCATAGAGCTTATGCGCGCATTCGCGGCAAACCCGTTTGCCGCCGAAGTCGACGAGCTCTTCCAACCGACCGCAGAACACGCAGCTCGGCGCGTATTTGCGCAGCATGATGTATTCGCCTTCGGTGAAGATTTCAAGATAGTCTTCGTTTTCTTTCAATCCCAAATTGTGGCGCAGTTCTTTGGGCAGCACGATGCGGCCCGCCGAATCGATCTGTCTGGTAATGCCGGTCGATTTCATACAAGCGATCCTCCCATGGTTTTTTCTTCTTCGACAAGATAATACCATATTTTGTCATTCTTGTCAATCAATATCGAAAATATTGTGGCGAAAACGGGAATATTTTGCGTTTTCCGATTTGCACCTTTTCATTTTGGATTCTTTATGGTATAATAAATCAATCGTATCGGCAGTTTGAAAGGAGTTAATGCTCATGAAACCGATCACCATGAAAGTTATCTGTATTCTGTTGACCGCCGCTGTGTTCCTTTGCGTTGCCTCCTGCTCGTTCGGCGGCAGCAATGAGGAAGAGACCACGGAGCCGACCACCGCCAGCGCGACCGTTTTGCCCAAGGAAGAAGCGGAGATCCTCGCTTACTTCAACAAAGTGTTTGCCGCCGCCAAGGAAGGCAAAGCCAAACTGAACTATTCCTGTTCTTACAGCCCCAAGGGCTTTGACGCTGAGGATAAGGCGCTCGCCTCCATGCTCGCCATCGTCGCGCAGCGCATGGATTTCGGCGATCTGGGCGGGGAAGTCGCCTACGGCGAATCGCACAGCGCTTTGATGCCGATCAAAGACAGCGCCGAACCGCTGGTGCTGACGGCGGAGGATATCGTCAAGATCGAGATCAACCGCGATGAATACGCTCAAGCCGCGGAAGAAGCGGCGAAGCTCGAAAAGGACGCCGAATACGAAACGCAGTTCGTCAACGTCGACCCCGACGTGCGCCGCGTTTATATTGAATTGAAGGAAGAGACCGACCCGACGGCGGGCGCGGGTCTGTTCGGCCGCATCTTCGCGCTGCCGGATCGCGCCGCGATCGAGCAGGAGATGAAAAAAGCCGCCGACACGCTCACCTATGACGGCGCCTATTCGGCGAAATACACCGGCTGCACCATTTATATGGAGATCGACCGCGTGACCGATCAGGTCATCAAGGTGGAATTCAACCGCAACATCGAAGTGACCGCCACTGTCACCGGCGTGGGCACGCTGGCATCCGTCGGCACGCAGCAGCTCACCTTCCGCGTGGAAGGCAGCGACCGCTACGAATTTGACTGGAACAAACCCGAAGCAGAGTAAAAAGGAAGGCTGAACAATGAACATTCTTCACGATATTGACCCCAAGCGCATTTCTCCCAACGACTTTATCGCGGTCGTTGAAATCCCGAAGGGCAGCAAGAACAAATACGAGCTGGATAAAGAAACCGGTCTGATCATCCTTGACCGCGTGCTCTACACCTCCACGCACTATCCCGCTAACTACGGCTTCATTCCGCTGACCTTTGCCGACGACCTTGACCCGCTTGACGTGGTGGTGCTCTGCTCCGAGCCGCTCGATCCGCTCACGCTCGTGCGCTGCTATCCCGTGGGCGTGATCAAGATGCTCGACAACGGGCGTTCCGATGAAAAGATCATCGCCATCCCGTTCTCCGATCCGACCTACAACGGCTACCGCAGCATTTTCAATCTGCCGCGCCATGTGCAGGATGAGATTTCGCACTTTTTCACGGTCTACAAACAGCTTGAGAAGAAAGAGACCGCCGTGGACGAGGTGCAGGGCGAAAGCGAAGCGGTGGAGATCATCGAAAAGGCGATCGAAGCCTATCGGTTACAGCACGCGGACGACGCCGAATAATAACAGCATGAGCGGCAAGAAAAAGCTTGCCGCTTTTTTGCGGGGAAAGGAAACGAAACATGAATTCTGTTTGTCACGGCAGACCCGCCGACCTGAGCGGGCGAGCGGAAGAAGAGATCAAAACCTATGATTTTTTGGACGGTCTCGGGGTAGCATATGATCGGCTCGACCATGAGGCGGCTTACACCATGGAGGCGTGCGAGGCGATCGACAAGGCGCTTGGCACGGTGATGTGCAAGAATCTGTTTTTGTGCAACCGCCAGCAGACCGCGTTTTATCTGCTGCTGATCCCCGGCGGTAAAAAGTTCAAAACCAAGGATTTGTCCGCGCAGCTCGGCGTGGCGCGCCTGTCGTTCGCGCAGGAGGAGCACATGGTCGAACTGCTGCACATCCAGCCCGGCTCGGTGAGCGTGATGGGCTTGATGAACGATACCGATCAGCGCGTGCGGTTGCTGATCGATGAGGATCTGCTCAAAGCCGACACCTTCGGCTGCCATCCCTGCCGCAACACCGCCAGCCTGAAGATCGCCACCGCCGACCTGCTGAACAAGGTTATTCCGGCGCTGAATCACGAACCGACCGTGGTCGTTCTGCCGGAAGTGACGGAATAATTTTTTGAAAAAAAGCGAAAAAAACCACTTGACAAACAAGCCTGTCTGTCATATAATGAACAAGCATTTTATGGCGGCATAGCTCAGTTGGCTAGAGCATTCGGTTCATACCCGGAGTGTCGTAGGTTCGAATCCCACTGCCGCTACCAGTTTCGGGTTGAACCTATTCAGCCCGATCATGCGGCCCGGTGGTCAAGCGGTTAAGACACCGCCCTTTCACGGCGGTAACACGAGTTCGATTCTCGTCCGGGTCACCACAAATGAACAAGGGTGCTCTTTTCAGCACCCTTGTTTAATCAGAATAACGGACGCATAGCTCAGCTGGTTAGAGCGCCTGCTTCACACGTAGGAGGTCCACGGTTCGAGTCCGCGTGTGTCCACCAGAAAAGAAGTCCAAAAAGTCTATCACGACTTTTTGGGCTTTTTTGCACCCTTTTGGCGTTTTTCGCGGTTTTTCGGGCTTTTTGAGCTTAAAAACGGGCTTCAGAGCGGCAACGCAGCTGTTTCGAAGCCCGTTTTTTCTGTTTTCAAGGCAAAAATGCTGGTGTACT
>JAFTEL010000163.1 GCA_017453685.1 Clostridia bacterium | reverse complement strand
TATTCCATATCGCTGAAGGTCTGCTGCGCCATCTTCATCACTCCTGTGCTTTTTTCTGCTCCTATTATAGCACAGTTTGTTTCCTTTTTGATTCCATATTGCTAATATAGAATATTTGTTTTTTAATCAGTGTTTCCCTAAATTCCGCTTATTCAGTCCGTCGCCGACGCCAGAATGACAATGAAGCGGTCGAGCGCTTTGTCGTAAACGGTAAGACAGAGCGTCCCCCACCATTCGCGGCCTTCGTCGAAGTATTCCGACCAGTCGGTCGTCCATTCAAACACTTCCAGCACATCCGTTCCGCTCGGGAACAGCGCGGCGTTGACCCTGTCAAAATCGGCGTTCGTGCAGTGGTTCGGATAAGGCGGGCAAAGGAACGCTTTGCGATAATTCAATTTTCCGTTTGGATCGACGGGGGCAAAGAGCGCCTGCGCGTCGATCGGCTTCGCGTCCGCTTTTCCGAGGTCAAAGTGCCAGATCGTCTCGTCCTCCTCGTCGACAAACAATTGGCGGCACGCCCAGAGCAGCGCGTTCCAATGCGCGCTGAAGCCGCTCTCGGTGTGTTCGTTTTTCACAAGGCAATAGTCGATCATGCAGTCGGGATAGGCGGCGATCAGATCGTAAAACGGATCGTTTTCGATGATCCTGCCGAACTCCGGCCGCGGGCTGTTTCCATCATGGACAATGGGGTTTTCTCTCTGCTTTTTCGGCGCCGGATTCTTCTTTTTGGCGCGCCCGCGGAACACCTTTTCCGCCTCGTCGATCGGAATGTCATACATGCCGGCGGCGTATTCGACCATCCGGCAGAAATCCTGCGCATCATACTCCGTTCCGGTGATCGAAGCAACGATCCGCCCTTCCGAAAACGCCTCTAAAACGCTCGACGGATCGAACGCATTGTGCACCGCCGTAAGCCCACCGTCCCTGTCGGTAATATACAGACAGGGCTCATAGGGGTGGCAGGTCAGCTTGTATGCTTCGCCGCCGATTTCGAGGAAAGGAACACCGTCCTTCCAACCGAGAACATAACGGTCATCCCGATATACTTCCCTGTTATTTTTGATCGCTACCGCCTCCGCGCTTTCGTTTTGTTTATTCCTCAACCGAGGCTTCCTCCGCCTGTTTGCGCTGCAGCGCCGCCTCATACTGCGCGGCGATGTCGTCATAGCGGCTGTAATTCTCCGATTGTGTGAGCAGCTTTTTCGCGTCCAGATACGGCTTGGCGACGCGGTGATAGACCGAGTTTTTATCGGTCGCCGTTTTGATGTCGCGCTCGATGAGCTTGCGCTGCTCTTTTAACTGCTTGAGCTGCTCCGTCAACCCGATCACCTTGTCACGGTCGCGGGCGTCCTTGGCTTCGTAATAGGCCTTATAGGCGTTGTCGATCGCTTCATCCGTTTCATCTTCGCGTCGGAACAGTTCGTCAAACTCGCTGCTGTCAAATTCTTCGATGCCGTTCGGAAAATGCTTTTTGGCAACGCGCTGCGCGTAAAGGCAATCCTTGATCCTCTGAATCTCCGCCTTGCGGTATTCCTTTGCCTGCGGCGTGTCGGTTGGCAGGATCCTTGCCTTCGCCAGATCGGCTTTGCTGACGGTGAAAATGTGATCGAACCCTGCCACGGCGATCTTTTCCGCTTCCGCGAGCTGCGCTTTGCCCTGCGGCGTTTCAAAGCGGTTCATTTCGTCAATGACGAACTGCGACACCTCGATCATGCGGTTGTGTTCCACCGCCTTCGCCTTTTCCTTGCGGCGCTGCCTGCCCCGATAAGCGGCCTTGACGTTTTCCAGCGCGATCGGCTGCTCGGCGAGATACCGGCGGGACTCGTTGACCAGATCGATGGCTTTGACCAGATCGCTGTCGCTGAGCACGCCCTTGCCGTAATCCTCAAACAACGCGCGCAATTGCAGCACGCGCACCATGCCGCGCTGCTTGGTCTCGGACAGATCGTAGAAGAAATACGGCACCACGTTCATCGCCGCGCCGAGCACGGAGAACAGCACCAGCACGCCGAAAATGGAAATGAAGGTCTCGCGGTGATAGAGCACGTTGTAGACGTTCGTCAGATCGTCGATCTTCTGCCCCGAAGCCAGAATGGCGGGCAGCACTTCTTTGAGCTTGGCGTCGTTGAAGCCGATGCGGGAATAGATGATCGACTGGACGCTCGTGGTCAGCATGGCGATCACGCTGCCGATCAGACCCACGGCGGCAAACATGCCGTCAATGCGTTCGCCTGTGACGTACTGCTGATAATCGCGGATATCGCCGTTAATGCTGGGCGTGAGGATGTGCGAGAACGCATTGACCATGGCGTTCATCCACATGCACGCCATGATCGGCCAGATCATCACGCCCGGGTCGACGTAGCGCGCGATGGGATACATGGCGGCGAGGAAGAAAATATTCATCACGTTGGTCAGCACCAGCGTGTTCTTTTTGCCGATCTTTTTGATGCAGATGGGCGCCGCGAGCATCCCCCAGAACGAGGCGTTGCCGTACAGCGTCCAGATCAAGGCGTAAGTACCGGCGTCGCAGGCGTGCTGATAGGTATAGAGCCACGACAGGATGTTGAAGGTCATGGTCTCCAAAAAGCCGAGCCAGCCCGCCATGGAAATGATCCAGAAATATTTATTCTTGAACACGGCGCGGAACGCATCGACAAATTTGATCTGCACCACGTGCGTGCGCGCCTGAATGATTTTCTCTTTTGTATTGACATAAACGATGAGGCTGATGAAAAAGCCGAGGATCAGCACCGGCGGCCAGACGAAGCGGTAAATGCGGATATCGAAGAGGTTTTCGCTGCCGGTGATCGCACGCCCCGCAATGGGAATGATGATGTTGGTGATGGACGGTGCGAGCGAATCGGTCACGGCGCGGATCGCCGCCACGTTCGCGCGTTCCTGCGTGTTGGAGGAAAGCACCACCACGTAGTTGTCATAGGCGTCAAGCAGAAAATAATAGAAAAACTGGAAGCCGATGTTGAAAAACAACACCGTGGCGTATTTGCCGATGTTGTTCATGTGCTCATACGGCGCCCAAACGTAGCCCAGCGAGAGCAGCACCGTGGGCAAGCCCATGGAGATGATGTAGGGGCGGTATTTGCCCTTGCGGTTGCGCGTGTTGTCGACGATGTTCGCGCGCAGCGCCGTGAGCGGAAAGCCCGCCAGCACGCTGATGATGTAGATGACGTACATCGGACCGGGCTTGATGCCGATGGTATTGCCCACGAACACGTTGCCCACGCTGATGAGCACGCTCTGCACGAAGGTGATGATGAACTTGACGCCGATGCCGCCCCCCGCCAGAGAGGCGATCTCCTTATAGGTCATAAAGTTGCCCTCGGGCGGCGTACGCCAGTAGCGCTTGACTTTTTCGGCGGCGGTTTTCGCTTTGGTCAAAACAGTCATGGCTGATCGTTCCTTCTGTCGATTATTCGATGGGGTCGCTGTATGCGGCGTCTTCATCGGGGTAATCCAACGGTTCCTGTCCCCACAAAGACCGCTCGTAATCGAAATCGTGTTCTTCCTCGGGCACTTCGCAGATCGCTTCCGCTTTGCGCGCCGTCATCCAGATAGATGGTATTATACGAAGAGTATAACCGCAACCACTTGGGGTCAGCCAGTCGTGCGCCTGGGCTTCGGGCAGGGCGTAACGCGCCATGAGCTGCATGATCAGCCCCCCGTGAGTGACGACGGCGGCGGACTCCACGCCGGATTTGAGCATGCCGTCCACGATTTTTTCAAAGCCCTCGCCGATGCGCTTGGCAAAGGCGGCGCTGCTTTCGCCGAACGGCGGGTCGACGCCCGGCTTGCCCGCCAGCCAATCGGCAAACAGCGGGTGATTTTCGAGCTCATCCGCCGTTTTTCCGTCAAAAGAGCCGAAATCATACTCGATCATGTCCTCCATCGGGACGATCTCTTTTTCGGGATAGATCATACGCGCCGTATCCAGGCAGCGCTTGAGCGGGCTGCTGAACACGACCTGCGCCTTGGGATAGCGGTAAGAGGCGATCAATTCTTCCAGTTGGGCGCGCCCTTCCTCGCAGAGCGGCGCGTCGGTGTGACCCAGATAACGCCCCTCCAGATTCTCCCGGGTCAGGGCGTTGCGGATGAGAGTGATGGTGTAACTTTTCATGGCTTTCTCCAAAATGTCGGATTTGCTTGACAGAAATTATACAATCTGTTATACTATCTGTATTCTTTTCGGGAGGGAAATCCAATGTCGACCGTTTTTGCCGCGCGCATCACGTCCCTGCGCAAGGAGCGCAACATGAGCCAGAAAGAGGTCGCGCTCAGCCTCGGAATTTCGCAGGCGCTGCTGTCTCATTATGAAAAGGGCGTGCGGGAATGCGGGCTGGATTTCGTGCTCAAATGCGCCGAATTCTATAACGTCACCACCGATTACCTGCTGGGGCGGCAGAACAGCAAATACGGGCTTCGGTTCAACTTTGAAAACCCCGAAACCATCGACAGCATTGAACACATCAAAGAGCTGGATATGCAGACCGTTCTGCTCTGCGCCAGCTATATGAGCGAAAAATTCGTGGTGACCGACCGGATCTTAGGCAACAAGATGCTTTGGACCTATGCCATGACGGAATACAAGATTCTGGTCACGGCGCTCAATTCCGGCCGGCTCAACCCCGATCTGCTCAGCTACCGTTGCCGTTATGACGACCCGATGTTCCAGCAAATGGTAGACGGGATCATGAACAGCATGTTCCACAACCGCCCCGTGCTTTCCTACGATTACAGCATCCGCATGGAAACGCTGCCGCGCTTCATGGATATTCTCATGGAAAGCGTGGAATCTTACGTCTGCGACATTGTCGGCAAGCATTTGACCACAAGCTCAAGCTTCAAAAAGAACGGCTGAATGACAGACACAACGGCTCCTCTGAACGCAGGGGAGCCGTTTTTTATTATTTCAGCAGATTTTTGTAGAGGCGGATGTATTCGCTCGCCGAGCTCGCCCAGCTGTTGTCACATTCCATCGCGCGTTTGACCAGCACCTGCCAGCCCTCGCGGTTCTTGTAGCCTTCCAGCGCGCGGCGGATGGTGTGGAGCATATCGTGCGCGTTGTAGCGCGCGAAGGTGAAGCCGTTGCCCTGCCCGTCGCCGCTGTCGTGAATGGAATCTCTCAGACCGCCGGTCTCGCGCACGATCGGAATGGAACCGTAGCGCAGCGCCACCATCTGAGACAGCCCGCAGGGCTCGCTCTTGGAGGGCATGAGGAACAGATCGCTGCCGGCGTAGATCTTGCGCGCAAGTTCCGGCACGAAGCCGATATAAACGCCGCATTTCTGCGGGTAACGCGCCGCCATTTCGTTGAAGAAGCTCTCATACTGCCAGTCGCCCGAACCGAGCACGACCAGCTGAACGTCCTCGGTGGCAAGCAGCTCGTCGAGCACCGCTTTCACCAGATCGAAGCCCTTGTGCGAAACCAGACGGCTGACGACGCCGATGATCGGCGTGTCGGGATTCTGCGGCAGATTGAACCGTTCCTGCAGCGCGGCTTTGTCTTTGGCTTTGTCGGAAAAATCAGCCGCCGAATAATGGAAAGGTATGTTCGGGTCGGTCGACGGGTCGTAATTGACCACGTCGATGCCGTTGAGGATGCCCGAGAGCTTGAAGCGGCGCTGTTCCAGAATACTGTCCAGCCCGTGGCTGAACCACGGGTCGAGGATCTCGTTGGCGTAGGTGGGGCTGACGGTGGTGACGACGTTCGCCGTTTCGATCGCGCCCTTCATCAGATTCACGCAGCCGTTGTATTCCACCAGATGCTCCGCGTCCTGCGGCAGACCGAGCACGTCGCCGATAAGCTCCATCCCGTAAACGCCCTGATACTGGATGTTATGGATGGTGAACACCGTTTTTATGTTCTCATATTCGGGACGATTGGCGTAGAAGATGGAATAATACAGGGGCGTCAGCGCCGTCTGCCAGTCGTTGCAGTGGATGATATCGGGCTTGAAGCCGATGTGCGGGATGATCTCCAGCACCGCGCGGGCGAAGAACGCGAACCGCTCCGCGTCGTCATAATGACCGTAAATGCGGTCGCGCTTGAAGTAATACTGATTGTCGATCAAATAATAGATCACGCCGTTCTGGTGCGCCTCGAAAATGCCGCAATACTGCCGGCGCCACGCGACGGGCACGGAAATATGCGTGATAAAGGTCATGGTGTCCTTCAATTCCTGCGGGATGGTGTCGTAAAGCGGCAGCACCACCCGGCAGCCGATCAGCCTTTTGCGCAGCGCCTGCGGCAGAGAACCCGCCACATCCGCCAGACCGCCGGAAGCGATGAAGGGCAGCGCCTCGCTGGCTGCGTATAATACTTTCATTCTTTTTGCTCCTCTCAGATAACGATGCCCTTGCCGACGTATACGGGGAAGCCCTCCGCGCCGCACAGGGTCTTGCCGGGCTTGAGGATAACGGACTTGTCAAAGATCACGCTTTCCACACGCGCGCCCACGCCGATGAAGCTGTCCTGCATGATGACGGAGTTGCGCACCACGGCGCCCTTTTCCACGGTGACGCCGCGGCCGATGATGCTGTTTTCCACGGTGCCCTTAATGACGCAGCCGTCGGAAATCAGGCAGTTTTCCACGTTGGATTCAATGCCGTAAAGCGCGGGCATATCGTCGCGCACCTTGGTGTAGATCGGGCGTTTGCTCATAAACAGATCGTGCGCGTTTTCGGCTTCGAGCAGCGCCATGTTCGCCTCGTAATAGGCTTTGAGCGAGTCGATGGCGTAGGCGAAGCCCGTGTGTTCCATGGCGAACACCTTTAATTTGCCGACGTTCTCCATGATGATATCTTCTTCAAAGCTCTTCTTTTTCATGGCGGCGGCGTCGTTGATCAGCCGCTCCAGCAGCGCTTTTTTCATAAAGTAAATGTTGGTGGAGAAGCAGCCCTCATCCCCCGCGCTGCCGAACACAGCGGAGGTCACGCGGCCGCTGCCGTCTGTTTCAAACACCAGCGTGTTCTCAATGGCGGGAACACTGCCGCGCTTGACGAGGATGGTGATATCGGCGCCGCTCTTTTCGTGGAAAGCGGCAAACGCGGAGGCGGAAAAATTCATGACCACGTTGCAGTCGCTCATCAGGATATACTCTTCATCCGAACGGCCGATAAAATTCATGTTGCCTTTGATCGCTTCGATGCGGTTGTCGAAGCTGCCGCTCTCCTCCAGCAGGAAGGGCGGAAGCAGATACATGCCGCCGTGCTTGCGCGCCAGATCCCACGCGCGGCCGGTGCCCAGATGATCCATGAGCGACTGATAGTTGCTCTTGGTCACCCCGCCGACCTTGCCAATGCCGGCGTTGACCATGTTGGACAGGGTGAAGTCGATCAGGCGGTAACGGCCGCCGAACGGGACCGAGCCCATGGTGCGCATATTGGTCAGTTCGGACAGGCAGGCGTCGTATGCATTGGAATGGATCAAACCTAAAATATCATTGGAACGAATCATTTTGTTTCCTCCTCTGCGCTCACGGCGGGAACGTCTTCACCGGCCATTGCCTTGGGCGCGACTCTGGCGCCCTGACCGACCTTCACGCCGGCGCCGACCACGGCAACGCCCCATTCATCGCGGTTGAGTGTGTTCTCGGGCTTTTCGCCCACCACGGCGCCCTGCTCGATCACGGCGTTTTCCGCCACGATGGCGTACTGCACGACCGCGCCTTTTTTGATGACGGTACCCGGCATGATGATGGAAGAATCGACCACGGCGCCTTCCTCCACCTTGACTTTCGCAAACAGCACCGAATAATCCACGTTGCCGGCGATGGAGCAGCCCTCGGTGATCATGGAGTTCTGCACCTTTGCCTTGGCGGAAATGTAATGGGGCGGCGCGGCGGAACTCTTGGAGTAAATGCGCCAGGAGGGGTCAGACAGATCGAGATCGACGCTCGGGCGGAGCAGGTCGAGGTTGGCTTCCCACAGGCTGTCGATCGTGCCGACGTCCTTCCAGTAGCCGTCAAAGTGATAGGCAAACAGCCGTTCGCCCGCCTGATGCATGGCGGGGATGAGGTCCTTGCCGAAATCGTTGCTGGAATTCTCATCCGCTTCGTCCGCCAGCAGGTATTCGCGAAGCTTGCTCCACGTGAACACGTAAACGCCCATGGACGCCTTGTTGCTGTGCGGCTCCTTGGGTTTTTCTTCAAAGGCGATGATCGCGCCGTCGTCGTTCACCAGCATCAGCCCGAAGCGGGAAGCCTCCTCCCACGGGACTTCCAGCATGGCGATGGTGCAGGCGGCGTCCTTTTCCTTGTGGAAGGCGAGCATTTTGGAATAATCCATCTTGTAGATATGGTCGCCCGACAGGATGCAGACGTATTCTGGATCGTAGCGGTCGATGAAGTTGATGTTCTGGTAAATAGCGTTCGCCGTGCCCTTATACCATTCGCTGCCCTTGATCTGCTGATAGGGCGAAAGGATATGCACGCCGCCGCTCTCGCGGTCGAGATCCCACGCCGCGCCGTTGCCGATGTAGTCGTTGAGCTCCAGCGGCTGGTACTGGGTGAGCACACCCACCGTGTAGATGCCGGAATTGACGCAGTTGGACAGCGGAAAATCAATGATCCTGTATTTACCGCCGTAGGGTACGGCAGGCTTGGCGATGTTTTTGGTCAAGATACCGAGTCTGCTGCCCTGACCGCCCGCCAGAAGCATGGCAATGCACTCTGTTTTCTTGGACATAGAGAAAACCTCCTGTTCTTAGTCAAGTGTTTGATCGTAAATATCCAAAACCGTTTTCGTCCATTCTTCCAGCCGATAGGTTTGAAAGACCGCTTCACGCTGCGCGGTCAGCGCCGCTTCGGTCGGGGGAGAACGGAGAACATGACGGGTTTTTTCGGTGAGATCGTCCGCGCTGCCGCTTTCAAAATAACTCGCGCAAGGCAGCGCCAGAGCGGTATGCGCGGGAATATCGCTGAGTACCAGCGGCACTTTCAGCCATGCCGCTTCCAGCACGGAATAGGGCAGCCCCTCGCTGCGGCTCGGCGCCAGAAACGCATCGCACAATCGGAAATAGCTCGCGATATCGTTGCGCGGCGGCAGCAGACGGAGCCAAGAGGGAATTGTACCAAACCGCCGCTCGATTTTTTGTCGAATTTCTTCCTGATGCGAGGTCAGGATCAAAATCAGATCGGCGGCGTCGCCGCTTTGATTGAGGCTGTCGAGCGCTTCCAGCGCCAGGTCGACGCCCTTGACCTCATACAGAAAGCCGAACATCATCAGCGTTTTGGCGTTTTCCCGCAGACCGAGCGCCGCTTTGTCCAGCGCCTCGAACTGCTCCAGCCGCGGGAAGAAGACGGCATTTTTCGCCGTGAACGCGGGGGCGTTCGGGTAATACTGCTTGGCGTCGTTCGTCAGCTTTTCGCTGCAGCCGATGAAGGTCTTGTTATGCAGCAGGAGCTTTTCGATCAAGCGGGCGATCCCGCTGTGGATATGCAGCGCGCAGTGCAGGTGGATGAGCTGCGGGATTCTGCGCCCCGCCGCCAGATTGAACAGCAGCACGTAGGGCAATTTGTAAAAATGGTGGTGGATGAGCCTGACGCCGTGCCGTTTGATGACGCGGCGCATCAGCCGAAGATCGGCCAAAAACCGCCCCGTCAGATAGTAGACGGGCGCCTCGTTTTCGAGTTCCTTCGCCCAATCTCGTCGGGCGGTGGGAAGGGGGAACACGTAGACCGTGTCCCATCCGCGCGCTTTGGCTTCGGCGCGCAGGGCTTCCAGCGAATTGATGAAGTTGCCGCGGCAGGGAGATTTGAAATCGGCAAAATGCAAAACCGTTTTGCTCATTTCGTCTTGGCGGCTCCCCTCTTTTTCGGCGCGCGGCGCACGAGCTTGAGATAAACCGTGCTCAGCCCCGCCAAGTCGAGCGACAGGCTCAGATCGTGTCCGTGCATGGCGACGGGCTGCGTTTTGACCTTGCCGGTCATGCCGCGCCCCGTGCCGCCGAAGCGCTCCTCATCGGAATTGAACACGACCTCATAGGTGCCGGCGACCGGCACGCCGATTTTGTAATCGAAGCGATCGACCGTAGTGAGGTTCGACACGCAGATGAGCTCTTTGCCCTTGTCGTCCATGCGGCGGAAGGCGATGACCGAATTGGTGTTGTCGTCGCTGGAGATCCAGGAAAAGCCTTCCCAGCTGTAATCGATCTGCCACAGCGGCGCGTTCGCCTTGTAGAAATGGTTCAGTTCTCTGGTGTAGTCCTTGAGCTTGCGGTGCATGTCGTAATCGAGCAGCAGCCAGTCCAGCCCCGCGTCGTATTTCCATTCGATGAACTGCCCGAATTCGCAGCCCATGAACAGCAGCTTTTTGCCCGGATGCGCGTACATGTAGCCGAGGAACGAGCGCACGCCGGCGAATTTTTCTTCGTAGGTGCCGGGCATTTTGTTGATGAGCGAGCACTTGCCGTGCACCACTTCATCGTGGGAAATGGGCAGCACGAAGTTTTCGGAAAACGCGTAGAAAAACGAGAACGTGAGGCACTCGTGGTTGAACTTGCGGTAGATGCCGTCGAGCGAGAAATACTTGAGGCAGTCGTTCATCCAGCCCATGTTCCACTTGAAGTTGAAGCCTAAGCCCCCGTTGCAGGTGGGCTTGGAGACGAGCGGGAACGAGGTGGATTCCTCCGCGATCATCATGCAGTCCCAAAAATCACGGAAGATGGATTCGTTGAGCTTTTTGATGAAGGCGATAGCCTCCAGATTCTGGTTGCCGCCGTAGACATTCGGCTGCCACTGCCCCGCCTCGCGGGCATAGTCCAGATAGACCATGGACGCCACCGCGTCGATGCGCAGGCCGTCGAGATGGTATTCCTTCAGCCACATCGCGGCGGAGGACATGAGGAAGCTCTGCACCTCGTGCCGCCCGAAATCGAACACGCGCGTGCCCCACTGGTAGTGTTCCCCTTTTTTGGGGTCGGCATACTCATAGCAAGGCTCGCCGTCAAATTCATACAGCCCGTAAGCGTCCTTCGGGAAATGCGCCGGCACCCAGTCGAGGATGACGCCGATCCCCGCCTGATGGCAGCGGTCGACGAAATACATGAAGTCCTTCGGCTCGCCGTAACGCGAGGTCGGCGCGAAATAGCCCGTGACCTGATAGCCCCACGACCCGTCGAACGGGTATTCACCCAAAGGCATGAGCTCAATGTGGGTGTAGCCCATATCGACCACGTAGGGAATGAGCGAATCCGCCAGATCGCGGTAGGAATAGAAGTTGCCGTCGTCATGCTGCTTCCAGCTGCCCGCGTGTACTTCGTAAATATTGATCGGTTCGTCGTAGACCCGCACCTTTTTGCGGTGCGCCAGCCAGACGCCGTCCTGCCAGTCATAGCCGCTCAGGTCGTAGAGCTTGGAGGCGTTTTTCGGGCGGGTCTCGGTGTGGAACGCGTAGGGGTCGCTCTTGAGCAGCTCGCGCCCGTCCCGCGTGCGCACGGCGAATTTGTAGGTGTCGAACACGTGAAGGTTTTCGATCTCGGTCTCCCACACGCCGCCGGTGAGCGGAACCATCGGGTTCGCACCGCTGTTCCAGCCGTTGAAATCACCCACCACGCTCACGCTTTGGGCATGGGGCGCCCACACGCGGAACGCGACCTTGCCGTCCGAGAGAAAATGCGCGCCCAGATATTCATAGCTGCGGGCGTTTTCGCCCTTGTTGAACAAATAAAGCGGGGTATTGTCCATGTTGTCTGCTCCTGCCGATTCTCTGAAGATTCGTATACGAAGTTATCATACCAAATCTTTTTTGATTTTTCAAGCTTTTTTGTTGCATTTTGTTAAAAGAGCGCCGAAAAAAAGCACCTTGATTTGTACAGTTTGTTACAAAAGCAGGCGCTTTCCGATAAAAAGAACAAAAGATTCATGCAAAATCACGGCTGATAAAAAAAGAAAGAAAAAAGGTTGACATTAAATTGGCACTGTGCTATATTATTTAGGCCGCATATTACGGGTCGCGCCGTTGAGGCGCAAAAATCCGTCCCCTTTGGGCGGTACCCCACGTAGCGAGACTTATTAAAAGAGGGAAAAAGTATGTACGCCATCATCGAGACCGGCGGCAAGCAGTACAAAGTTTCTGCCGGCGACACCATTTTCATTGAGAAGCTCAATGTTGAAGCAGACGACGAAGTCGTGTTCGACAAGGTCATCGCCATCGGGTCTGACGATTCCATCAACGTCGGCACCCCCTACGTCGAAGGCGCGACCGTCACCGCCAAGGCCATCAAAAACGGCAAGGGCAAAAAGATCGTTGTCTTCACCTACAAGCCCAAGAAAAACGAAAAGCGCAAGATGGGTCACAGACAGCCTTACACCAAGGTTGAGATCGCTTCCATCAACGCCTGATCGCCATGATCCGTTTCAAGTTCCTGCTTTCGGGCAACGCCGTCACGGGGTTTGACGTTGCGGGTCACGCGGGTTACGGAAACAAGGGCAGCGACATCGTCTGCGCCGCCGTTTCCTCCGCCGCCTACCTCGCCGCCAACACGCTGACCGATTGTTTCCAGGTCGGCGCCGTTGCCGCGCAAGACCCGAACGGCCGCATGACGCTCACCGTGCCGCCCGGCGACGAAGCGGCGCAGCAAGTGCTCAAAGGGCTTGAACACCACATTCGGATGCTTTCGGAACAGTATCCCGACTGCATCAAAATAATTTACGGAGGTAACAATAATGCTTAAGATCAACATTCAGCTTTTCGCTCATAAAAAAGGTATGGGTTCCACCCGCAACGGCCGTGATTCCGAATCCAAGAGACTCGGCGCGAAGCGTGCGGACGGTCAGTTCGTTCTGGCGGGCAACATTCTTGTCAGACAGCGCGGCACCCGCATTCATCCCGGCACCAACGTCGGCAAAGGTAAGGACGACACCCTGTTCGCCACCGCTGACGGCGTCGTGCGCTTTGAGCGCCTTGGCCGTGACCGCAAAAAGGTCAGCGTCTACACGGTGGAGCAGTAAAGAAGCAAAACAGCGATCGCCCCTCGGAAAGTTCCGAGGGGCGGTTTTTTTGATTACTCTATCGGAATTTGTCGAGCTGTCGCTCGACTCAAGATATTGCAGCGCAATTCGATATGCGCTTACCGCGCTCGATATGCCTGACGGCTCGATATGTCCCTGTCGGGACAAGTCTTGTTCGGCAAAGCCGAATATATCGAATGGAACGCAAGTTCCATATATCGAATTTGCATCGCAAATATATCGAACGCCGCAGGCGTATATCGACCGGAATTTCGCGCGCATCGAGCGCGCAAAATTCTGATTCACCGTTCTGTCAGAAAGCCTTTTAACGTTACCGATTCTTGATCTTATCCCAATACGCCTTTGCGGCCTGCTCGTTTTTATTGTCGCCCCACTCATAATAGGTGCGGCCTTTCAGCGCGTCGGGCAGGTACTGCTGCTCGAGCCAATGGTGCGGGTAGGAATGGGGATACTCATAGAACTGCCCCTTGCGGCGGTTGTCCTCGCCGTCAAAATGCTTGTTTTGCAGGTTGCGTGGGATGGGGCCGCTTTTGCCCTGCTTCAGATCGGCTAACGCGGCGTTGATGGCGTTGTAGCCGGCGTTGGATTTGGGCGCAGTCGCCACTAAAATGACCGCGTTGGCCAGCGGGATGCGCGCTTCGGGCAGCCCGAGCTGCAAGGCAGAATCCACCGCCGCCTGCACGATGGGGATTAACTGCGGATACGCCAGCCCCACGTCCTCATTCGCGCACACCAGCAGCCGACGGCACGCCGAGGGCAGGTCGCCTGCTTCGAGCAGCCGCGCTAAATAGTGGATGGCGGCGTCGGGGTCGGAGCCGCGCATGGATTTTTGATAAGCCGAAATAATATCGTAATGCTCGTCGCCGTCCTTGTCGTATTTGAACGCGCTGCGCTGGGTGAGCTGCCGCGCGGTTTCCAGGCTCACGAAGCGCCCCGTTTCGGTCATGTCGGCCGCCAGCCAGCACAATTCCGCCGAATTGACCGCTTTGCGCACGTCGCCGCCGCAGCCAAAGGCGATATGGCGCAGCACGCCGTCCTCCAATTCATATTCTTCGTGCGACTCTTCCGCGAGCTTCCCGAACGCGCGCAGCACGGCGGGCTCGATCTCCCCGGCGGTCACGCTCTTGAACTCAAACACCGTAGAACGGCTGAGCACCGCGTTATAAACGTAAAAATACGGGTTCTCGGTGGTGGAGGCGATGAGGGTGATGGAACCGTTTTCGATGAACTCCAGCAGCGTTTGCTGCTGTTTTTTATTGAAATACTGGATCTCATCCAGATAGAGCAGCACACCGTTGATCGCCGAAAGCGTTGCCGACTGCGCGATGATCTCCTTGATATCGGCGGTGCTTGCGGTGGTGCCGTTGAGCTTGCAGAAATACTTATTGCTCCGCTTTGCCAGAATCTCGGCAAGCGTGGTTTTGCCCACGCCGGACGGACCGTAAAAGATCAGATTCGGCACCGTGCCGGAATCAAGGATTCTGCGCAGCGCCATGCCGGGCGCGAGCAGATGCCGCTGCCCGACCATTTCCTCAATGGTCTGCGGGCGCAGCCTGTCTGCCAAAGGCTGATTCATCATGGCGGCACTTCCTTCCTTGGGTGATGCACTACGACTATTTTAGAAAAAAAGCGCCGGAATTGCAAGACAAACGGACAAATAATCTTGAAAAGTCCGAAACGGCGAACAAAACCGATGGATTTTTTCATCCGTTTATGCTATTCTACAAAGTATCACGGCAGCAAAGGAGAGGCAAAACATGGCTGACAAGAATGATCCGATCACGGGCGCGGGCGAAAAAACGCCGTCGATCCCCTATTATTTTTCGTGGATCAACAATACGAACGAGGGCTCGACCGAGCGGCAGACCCTCATCAACCTCGATTTCTTCCGCTTCATGCGCGACGCCTACGGCATGCAGATTCGTATTTACGCCTGGGACGCGGGCAATTTTGACGGGGCTTCCCAGGGCTACGGCGATCTGAATTCCGAAAAATTCCGCTCGCAGTATCCCAACGGTTACAAAAAAGTGGTGGAGGAAGCGGAAAAGCTCGGCATACGCTTCGGCTTGTGGGGCAGCCCGGACGGCTTCGGCGACACGCCCGAGGAAGAAAAAGAGCGCGTGGATTTTTTCGTGCACCTGTGCCGCGATTATCATTTTGCCGCCTTCAAGCTCGACGGCGTGTGCGGTCGGCTGCGCCCCGAAAAAGCGGCGACCTACGCCGCCATGATCGAGGAATGCCGCAAGTATTCGCCCGACCTCATCCTGCTCAATCACCGGCTGGATTTTTATGAGGCGCAAAAATACATCACCACGTTTTTGTGGAACGGCGATGAAACCTACACCGACGTGCACGCCCACAATCAGATCACCGCGCCGCACAACCGCGCCTACACGTTTACTCGCGGGCACGTCACCGACGAAAACGGCGATCTCATCCGTCTGGCGGAGGATCACGGCGTCTGCCTGTCTTCCGAACTGGATTATTTTGAGGACGACCTCATCTATCAGGCGTTCGGGCGCTGCCTGATCGCCGCGCCGGAGATTTACGGCAACCCGTGGCTGCTCAGGGATTCCGAACTGCCGCGGCTCGCCCGCATCTACCGTCTGCACGCCCGTCACGCGCCGATTTTGGTGAACGGCTTTACCCTGCCGAAGGAGCTCGGCGCCAACGCCGTTTCGCGCGGCGACGAGACCGTTCGCTTAATTTGTACCGGCAACGACAGTTGGGAGACGAAAACGATCCGGCTGCCACTCGATCAAATCGGGCTGAACACGAAGGAGCGCGTGCAGGTCATCCTGCGCCACCCCTATGACCGATATATCGGCACGTTTGATCCCGCGGAGCAGGTGCCGATCACGCTGCCGCCGTTCCGCGCGATGCTGATCGAAGCCGCGGCGCAAAGCAAGGCGGCGCCGGTGCTGAGCAACTGCGCGTATGAGGTCATTAAAGAAAGCGGAAACGTGCCCGAAGAAATCAACCTTCTGCAAAGCGACGGCGGCGAGATCGTTCTGCTCAACAGCGACGCTGAAACCCCGCCGATCTTTACAAAAACGGAAGCGGTCGACGTCATGGAACAAGCGCCCGTTTATCTGGGCGAACTGACGGAATGCGCGGAAACCCCCGCCAACGGGGAAGAACTGTATGAAGCGGCCATGTTCGCCATCAACAACGATTCTTTGGAAGCGCGCTGCCTCATCCGTTCCGGCGAAACGAACATTCCCGAAGTAAAAGCGGCGCGGGACGCGTTTTTCGCGCAGACCACCTACCGCCTGCGCGGCTGCGAGGCGGCAGCGATGTTCGACGGCGAGAAAGACACGTTTTTCGACGGGCAGACCCGCAGCTACTGCAGCGGGCTGCGCATCGAGGGCGGCTGCCTGCGCGTCGATCTCGGCGAAACGGTGGACGCGGACAGCGTCGTGATCGAATGCTTTGCCATTGACGAGCCAACCAACGAAGTGCCTGCGCAGCAAATCCCGGAAGCGGCGGAATATGCAGTTGATCTGTCTTCCTGGGATCAAAGCGGCGAAGCCGAAACCATCGAGGTCGAAGCCATGAATCAGCAGGTGGTTCGCTTCAGCGTGCACACGCTGTACGAAGCGGCGGGGCGGCGGCTGCGCGTCACCTACCCCATCGGCGGCAGGCTGCGCTACTTCCGCTTGGCGGAACCGATGGATCGCATCTTTTCGTTCACGGTGATGAAAAACGACGAGCCTATTTTGCTGCATGCACCCTTTGCCAACAACATGCAGGCGCATTACGCCAAAAATCCGACCAAGCTGGTCAAATCCGCTGCCGTCACCATTCCCGCGCATCGGGAGGGCGCGTATCTTGCGCTGGCGGTCAACGGCGACCACGGCGCGGAGGGCGTCTATTGCACCGCCGAGCTGGACGGCGAACTGCGCGGCTTTGAAGGCCGCGCCCCCTCTTACAAGGCAAACGTCTGGGAGCATCTGGTCTGCAACGAACCGCTGAACAACACGTTCTATTTCCGTCTGCCGCCGAACAGCGCGGGCAAAACGGTGCGGCTCTATGCATCGTTTTCCACCGAAAAGGGCAAGGATTGCATCTGTAAAGCCTATCTGTGCGACCGGCACGACTGATAAAGAAAAGAAACAACGGCGGGAAACCACATCTCGGTTTCCCGCCGTTTCCTTTTTTGATGAATTAGGCGTTGACTTCTTCTTTTTCTTCTTCCGCTTGGGCTTCTTCAACCTTCGCTTCCGCCTCTTCTCTCGCCGCTTCGTTGGCGGCTTCCATGGCGGCGTCCTCCGCCGAATAATCGGGAAGTTCTTTATATTTCACTTCCATGGGCTTGACCGCGAAGATGATATTGGCGACGATCGTCGGCAGATGAAGGGCGGCGAACACGAACACGCCGAAGCCGATCGAAGCACTGATGTAGGCCGGAAAGACGGCCGCGATGCCGTCGGCAAATTGTTTGAACACGATGCAGCCCGCCGCGATGAGCAGCAGCTGCACGCAGGACAGCACGATATTTTTGATGCAGGATTTTTTCTTCGCCGAGCAGAGCAGACGGAAGAAACCGAACACGCCGAGCACGACCGAGAGCAGCAGCAAAACGATGGACACGACGAAGAACAGCATCGGACGGCCGAACGCGCCGGAGGAGAGGGTGCCGAGCAGCGCGCCGAGATCGGCGTTGGAAAGCAGGTCGACGATGGTCAGAATGTTGGCGTTGACCGTTTTCGCCGCGATGTAGGGCGCCTCAGCCAGATTGAACTTCGCCAGCGTCAGGAACAGGCCGGCGATCGGCAAAAAGGCAAACACGATGCGCGCGATCTGCAGCGGACCGCCGACGAGCGAAGCCTTCATGCGGTCGATCTTCTTCTGGAAACGGGCATGCTCCGCCTCGGCTTTTTCCGCGTCAGCCAGCAGGCGGTCTTCCATACCGTAATAGACCATATTCACGCCGCAATGCGGACATTCGGGGCGCCAATCGGTCAGTTTCAGCTTCGCGTTACACTTGGGGCAGTTTGCCATGCGCGTTCCCTCCGTTTGCATAAAACTACACAAAAATCACAATAATCTAATCTGTATTTTAACATATCCGGCACATAAAATCAATAGTTTTGCTTTGCTTTTTCATTCCGCCGAAAAGGGCAGGGTCTCCGTGCGCCTGATCTCATCCCCGGTGTTGAACACCACCTCGGCGCCGTCATTCTGCAGGGTGAGCCCCATGCCAGCGTAATAAGGCGGCTTGGCGCGGCGGTCGACCGTGGAGCCGATCAGCACCGGACAGGGCTGCCCTTTGTGGTCAAGCTCGCCGCCGACGGGGCTGATGATCTGCGAATGGATGTGACCGCAGAGCATGAGATGAGGCTTCACCTCGGTTTTGAGCAGACGGCACCATTCGGTGAAAAGCTCCTTCTCAATATCGAACGGCGGATGATCGGTCCAGGCAAAGGGCGCGTGGGAGATCACCAGCCGGTACTTCACGCCCTCGGCCTCGTATTCGCTCTGCTTTTGGGCGATGATCTGCTTGATATAGGCGGTCTCCTCCCGCCGAAAGGCGCGGCAGCAGACCATGTGACCGTATTCGCGGTGGTCATCGGGCTTGTCCTCGCCGCAGTCCACCAGCAGCCCCCAAAGGCAGCCGACGCGGAACGAATAATAGCTTTTCCCGTTTTGGTTGGGCATGTATTCCGCCAGATGCTCGGCGGCGCTGCCGCGCAGATCGTGGTTGCCGCGCGAAATGACGCAGGGGATCTCGCCGCCCGTGACGGCGGAAGCGATCTGATAGGTCGCGGAAATCGTTTCCAGACTTTCGGAACTGTCGGCGATATCGCCGTTGAGCACGAGAAGATCGAGATCATCGCCGAACCGCTTGGCGGCGGCGACGGGTTCGGCAACGAGACCGTGAGAATCCGCGATCTGATAGATGCGGATATGCTCCGTTTTTTCGATTGGACGAAACGGATAGGTGATCTTGACCGACCGCCCCGTCAGCGAACAGTAGGGCATGCGCTTGATGACCCGACGCACGCGCAGGGTGTATTCCTTCGCTTTGTCCAGCCGAGCCGCCGGCACGGCGATCTGCTGGATCTGACAGGAGGTCAGAATGATGCCGTTGGAATGGTTGAAATATTCTTCACCGTCAACGATCACGGACAGCACCATTTCAAAGCGGGTCGGCACAATGATGTGATATTCGTCCCCCACGGGACAAACGGTCGGATGGCAGGAAAAGCCCTTGTATAAATTCATAGTTGACCCTTCGTTCTTTTTTTCCTCGGTTGATCAAAAACGAGCGTATGTATTCGCCCAGCGGCGGACCTTTTTTTCGTCGTATTCGCGCGGGAACTGCTCGCACAGCTTATCGACTTTGTTCATGCGGGCGGAATAATGCAGCAGCCCCGACACGACGCCCGGGGTGCTGAGCACGCCCAGCGCCTTGTTGCGCATATCGTGGGGCGGCGTCTCATCGCCGCAAAGTTCCTTGGCGGTGATGACCTTTTTGAGGAACATGGCGTTGAGCTGGTCAAACGTCATGCTCAGCATCAGCATGCGGGTCGCGTCGTCGCGCAGGATGCCCTTCAACCACTTTTCAAAATACAGCGTTTCGTATTCCCACAGATCCGCTTTGGTGAAGTTGTTCTGCGCTTTGGCGGCAACCTGCGCAAGGATCGCGCCCGCCTCCACGCTCCTCGTGATGCCCGAACCGCTCAGCGGCTCCACCATCGCGGCGCTGTCGCCCACGGCGGCGTACCCGTCCGCCACGAAGACGGGAAGGGTGCGGCGCACGGGGATCTTGCTCTTCTGACCGCCGCGCACGATCTTCGTGCCGATGCCGCTGTGAAGGCGGCGGAAATCCTCCACGCCGGCGTCGATGATCTCATCGTTGAAGGAACCGAAGGACGTGATCAGCACGTCGACGTAATCCTCCTCCGTGATCATCCAGTCCAGCGACGGCACGCCGTTGTGATAAAAGCAGCAGGTGAACTTGGGGAATGAGCGGTTGCGGTTGGTGCGCTCGTAGAATGCGCGGTAGGTGTAAAGCGTGTCCCGATCGGCGAACTGCCACAGAATACCGAACGATTCCGGCAAACTCTGCCGCACGGGAGAATCCATGCCGCACGCGTCGATGAGCAGATCACACGCGATCTGCCCCTCGCTCGTTTCCAGTCCGACGACGCGATTCTCTTCCACGACCGCCTGCCCGACCGTGACGCCGAAGCGAAGCTTGGCGCCGTTTTGCTCGGCAAACGCGATCAGATGGCGAAGGATCGCCTTGCGCTCGCCGAGGGAGCTGACCTTGTTGTTGCGGTGGTCGAACACGATGCGGCTGCAATCGGGGCTCAGGTAGTTCATGCCGCTGAACGGCAGCAGATCTTCATCCGCCGGACGCGGGATCTCCAGCCGGTCGAACGCCGCCGGATTCATGCAGTCGTTCCAGTCGTAGCCCATATCCATGCGCTTCTGTTTTTCAAAAACAGTCACGTCAAAACCTTCGCGGCTCAGCAGCGCGGCGGCGACCAGACCGCCGTGACCCGCGCCCGCTACGATCACTTTCTTTCCCATACCGTCAGCCTCCTTCGTTCCGTTTTATTCCGCATAATTGCGTTCAAAATTCATGATGGCGTCCGAATCGACCTCAACGTAGGCATGAAACGCGATCACGCGGTTTTTGTCGGGGTCGATGAACAGCTTTTGTCCGCACATGCCGCCCTTGCCGTAGATGCTGCCGACGCCGAACGGATGCAGTTCATACTGCTCTTTTTTCGCCAACGCCACCCATTCCTCCGACAGATAGCGCGCGCCCTGATACACGCCGCCGCTGCGGTAGAGTTCGCCGAGCTTGGCGGTGTCGTCGCTGCGCATATACAGCCCCGTCGCACCCATGTTGTGCCCTTTGGGGCAGCAGCTCCACGCGGCCTCACGCACGCCGAGCGGGAAGAACAGCTCCTGCCACAAATAATCCAGCAGGCACTTGCCCGCCAGACGTTCCGCCAGACAGCTCAGCAGATAAAAAGCGCCGTCGGAATACGCCTCCTTTTCGCCGGGGTCGGCGAGGAAGGGCAGCGAAAACAGATATTGCAGATAATCTTCGCCGAACGTGGTGCTGTCCAGCACGTCGATATCCAGACAACCGCCAGGCAGACCTGCGGTGTGGGTGAGCAGATGATGCACCGTCACCCGTTCCCAGCGGGGATCGGCATAGCGCGGACAATCACTGCCCAGCAGATCGACCACGCGGTCCTGCGGCGCGATCCTGCCGCGGTCATACAGCAGCCCGATGCCCGTGACGGTGAACAGCTTGGCGATGGAATAGCCGTTCTGACAGGCGTTGCCCGGCACGACGGCGATCTCTTCCGCCGCGCCGCCGTCTTTGATCTCGCCGATGGAGTAGACGCGATAATCGTTCTGCAGACAAAATGCTTTGAGGTCTTCCAAAAACTTGCTCATATCATTCTTCCTTTGAAGCGCAAAAGGGGGTGAAACGAATTGCTTCGTTTCATCCCCTTCTCTGTTTTAATCGTCAGGCGCCTGAGTCTCTTTTTCGTCATCTTTTTTGCCGATGATGTTGCTGATCCTGTTGCCTTTGGTCGTGTTCTCGTTATCGTTGCTGTCGGCTTTGTCGTCATCGCCGCCCTGATCGACCGGCGCCGTCGTGACCTTGTTGAAGATGCTCTTGCGGGTGGTCCCGTCTTCGTCCGAATCGAGGTTCGCGCTGGGCTTGGTGGTGGCGTAAGTGGCGCTCGCCTTTGTGCTGCCCGCCTGATAAGCGCTCGTGGTGCCGGTCTTGCGGTAAGCGCCGGACGACGAGCCGGAATTGTTGCGGACGTAGTAGAACGCCGTAATGCGGCCGTCCGTCAACTCAATGTTGGTCGTGCCGTAAACCGCCAGCTGCACCTTTTGCGCGGCGAGCGGATAATCCACCACCCAAAGCGACTGACCGTTGATCATGGCGTCTCTGCGGCAGTCTTCGTCCGGCATGGTGACGTTGACGATCTCGTAATCCATCCAATCCTGCGTCAGAGCCTGCGCCCCGTAGCTGACGATCTTGTTCTTGGGGCAGTCGGTGCCGAGATACGGCAGGAGCTTGTCGATGGCGTTGAGCAGCTGACCCTTGGTCGCGCCCTTCGCGCTCTTGATCAGCGCCTCGATCACCGTGCGCTGGCGGCGTGTTCTGGACACGTCGCTGTCCGCGTCGCTGTGGCGGATGCGGCTGTAAACCAATGCCTGCGCACCGTCGAGCTTCACCTCGCCGTAGTTCGGGATCTTTTTGATCGCATGCGTGGTGCGGTTAATATATTTTTGCTCATATTCCTGCACGTTGACCGTGATGCCGCCCAGCGCGTCGATCACCTTGGGGAAGGTGCTGAAATCGACGGCGACGTAATAGTCGATGTCGACCTTGTAATCGTTCTCCAGCGTCTGCACCGTGGCGTTCGCGCCGCCTCTGGCGTAAGCAGCGTTGACCTTGCTCCAATAGCCTCTGCCGTTCACTTCATAGTAAGACAGGCTGTCGCGCATGAAGGAGACCAGCGTGATCTTCTCGGTCTTTTTATTGATGGAGACCAGAATGAGCGAGTCGGAATTGCCGCCCTTGGTCACGCCGTCCTTCCCGTCGATGCCGATCAAAAGCACGTTGATGATGAACTTCTGATGCATCAGCTCGCCGCCGTTGTTGTGCCACTTTTTCAGCAGATCGTTCAGCGAAGCGGCGCTGGAGATCTCATGCATGGCCTGGAACTGTTCTTCATCGAAATTCTCGCTGTAATCCTCATCGTCAACGCCGGTGAAAACCTCGTCGCCGGTGTGGATGATGTTGAGCTTATCGTTGATGAAGCTGCCCACCACGAAGGCGGCAAACAGCACCAAAAAGACCAAAATGCCGACCAGAAGGCGTTTGGTGTTCTTCTTGTTGTCCTTGCACAGGAACTCCAGGAGCTTGTTGGGATAGATGATCTCCCGCTGCTCCATGGGTTTATGCCCGCGCCGATAGGGCTGGGGCTGTCGGGAGGAAGAGGAATAAACGTCCTCATATTCCCGCTTGCTCGGTTTGTTCTCGTTCATACCCACTATCTCTTTCTTTTCTCCGTTGCGATTAATCTTCCGCCGTTTCATCCGCCGGCGCCGATCCTTCGGCCGGCTGCTCTTCGGTCGGCTGTTCTTCCGCTTCATCCGGCAGTTCTTCCGGCTCGCGCTCCGCCGTCGTCACGGTCACGAGCTTGTCCCCCTCCGTCATGCGCATGATGCGCACGCCCTTGGAGGTGCGGGAGAAGGTGCTGATGGTATCCGCCGGCATGCGGATGATGATGCCGCCGGAGGAAATGAGGATGATGTCGTCCTCGTCTTCCACGGTGATGAGCGCCGCCACATCGCCGAACTTGTCGGTCTTGTAGTTGATGACGCCCTTGCCGCCGCGGGACTGCATCCGGTATTCCGCTTTGACGCTGCGGCGGCCATAGCCGGTCTCGGTGACGGTGAGCACCACGGCGTCCTCCTTGAGTACGTCGAAGCCGACCACCTCGTCGCCTTCGCGCAGTTCGATGGCTTTCACGCCGCGCGCGGTGCGCCCGATGGCTCTGGCGTCGGTCTCCTTGAATAGGATCGACATGCCCTTGCGGGTGCCCACGAGCAGATCGTCCTCGCCGTTGGTGAGCTTGACCCACGCCAGCGCGTCATCCTCGTCGAGCGTGATGGCGATCACGCCGTTTTTGCGGATGTTTTTATATGCGTCAAGCAGGGTGCGCTTGATGATGCCGTTGCGGGTGACCATGCAGAGATATTCGCCGTTCGCTTCCGCCGGAACGCGGAGCATGGCGGAAATTTTCTCTTCCGTGTCGAGCGGCAGAATGTTGACCGCGTTCACGCCCTTGCCCGTACGGGAGCTTTCGGGAATCTCATAGCCCTTGAGCTTGTACGCTCTGCCGTAATCGGTGAAGAACATGATATAGTCGTGCGTCGAGCAGGTGAACATCGTTTTCACTGTGTCCTCCTCGCGGCGGGTCATGCCCATGATGCCGCGCCCGCCTCTGCGCTGAGAGCGGTAGGTATCGGTCGGCATGCGCTTGAGATAGCCGCGCTCGGTGAGCGTGAAGACACATTCCTCTTCGGGGATCAGGTCTTCGATATCCACTTCGCCGCTCACGTTGCAGATTTCCGTGCGGCGGTCGTCGCCGTATTTGTTGGCAAGCACCGTTGCCTCCTCTTTGACGATCTGCTTCACGCGCGCTTCGCTGCCGAGGATGTCGGTGTATTCGGCGATCTTCGCCTTGAGCTGCGCCATTTCGTCGAGCAGCTTCTGACGTTCCATGCCGGTCAACTGCCCCAAGCGCATTTCGACGATCTTCTGCGCCTGAATCTCATCGAAGCCGAACCGCTCCATCAAGCGCTGCTTGCCGGTGGCCTGATCGGGCGAGGAACGCAGGATGTTGATGACTTCGTCGATATAATCCAGCGCGAGGATGTAACCCTCTAAGATATGCGCCCGCTCCTGCGCCTTGCGCAGATTGAACTGCGTGCGGCGGGTGATGACCTCACACTGGAAGGCGATGTAGTTTTCGAGCATCTCCTTGAGCGAAAGGATGCGGGGCACCCCGTCGACCAGCGCGAGCATGATGACGCTGAAGGAGGTCTGCAATTGCGTATAGCTGAACAGCTGGTTGAGCACCACCTGCGGGTTCGCGTCGCGCTTGAGCTCGATGACGATGTGCATGCCCTCGATGGCGGAATAGTCGTTGATATCGGAAATGCCCTCGATGCGCTTATCCTTGACCAGATCGGCAATGCTTTCGATCAGCCGCGCCTTGTTGACCATGTAGGGAATTTCGGTGACGTTGATGGAAAAACGCCCGGGCTTGTCCTCCTTGATCTCCGCCTTGGCGCGCACGACGATCTTGCCGCGACCCGTCGCGTAAGCGGCGCGGATGCCCGCGCGGCCCATGATGACGCCGGCGGTCGGGAAATCGGGGCCTTTGATGTGTTCCATCAGTTCGGCAAGCTCCGCGTCGGGATTGTCGATGAGGAAGCACATGCCGTCGATCACTTCGCGGAGATTGTGCGGCGGGATATTCGTCGCCATGCCGACCGCGATGCCGGTGGAGCCGTTGATGAGCAGGTTCGGGATGCGGGAGGGCAGTACGACCGGCTCCTTGAGGCGGTCGTCATAGTTCGGCACGAAATCGACGGTGTCCTTGTCGATATCGGCGAGCATCTCCATGGAGACCTTGCTCATGCGCGACTCGGTGTAACGGTAGGCAGCCGGCGGATCGCCGTCGATCGAGCCGAAGTTGCCGTGACCGTCGACCAGCGTATAGCGCATGGAAAAGCTCTGCGCCAAACGAACCATCGCGTCGTAAACGGACGCGTCGCCGTGCGGGTGATAGCTGCCCAGCACCTGACCGACCGTGTCGGCGCATTTGCGGTAAGGCTCGTTGGGATAGAGCGATTTTTCAAACATGGTGTAGAGTATTCTTCTGTGAACCGGCTTGAGACCGTCGCGCACGTCGGGAAGCGCGCGCGCCGTGATGACCGACATGGAATAATCCAAAAAGGATTTGCGCATTTTGTTGCTCAGTTCCACGTCGATGATTCTCTGGTTGGCAACCGATTGTTCATCAAAACCCATTGTTATCACCTTGTCTGCGGTTGATTGTACTCAAGCCGCAGAGATTCCTTTTTTACAAATTACAAACGATCAATCTACCGGGAAGAACGCCTTATGAACGGCGGAAACGGCGCGGTCGGCGCTTTCCAGATCGATGAGAACGGAGATTTTGATCTCACTCGTGGAGATCATCTGAATGTTGATGTCGTTCTCATACAGCGCTTCAAACATCTTGGAGGCGGTGCCGGGGTGGGTCTCCATGCCCGCGCCGACAACGGAAATCTTCGCGACGTTGGTGTCGCACAGGATGTCGAGCCCTTCGAGGCAGTCAATGGATTCCTTCAGCGCGGTCACGGCGGCCTCGCCGTTGGCCTTGCTGACGGTGAAGATGATGTCCTTGGTGTTGTTCCTGCCGACGGACTGCAGAATGATGTCAACGTTCATGTTCATCGCGGCGAGCTTGGAGAAGATTTTGAACGCGATGCCGGGGATATCGGGCACGCCAATGATCGAGATACGGGCGACGTCGGTATCCTTCGTGACGCCTCTGACTAACATTTTTTCCATTTTTGCTACCTCCTTAACAATAGTGCCGGGAACACGTTTCAGGCTGGAAAGCACTTCCACCTCAACGTTGTATTTCTTTGCCATTTCAACCGAACGGTTGTTGAGAACCTGCGCGCCGAGCGTCGCCAGTTCAAGCATTTCGTCGTAAGTAATCTCATTGAGCTTGCGCGCGCCCTCGACCTTGCGGGGGTCGGCGGTGTAGACGCCCTCCACGTCGGTGAAGATCTGGCAGCGGTCGGCGTGGAGCGCGGCGGCGATCGCCACTGCGCTGGTGTCGGACCCGCCGCGGCCGAGCGTGGTGATGTCGTCATAGCTGTTCAGCCCCTGGAAGCCCGCGACGATGACGATCTTTTTCTTGTCGATCTCCGCTTTCAGGCGTTCGGGCTGAATGGCCTTGATGCGCGCCGAGCCGTAGTGCCGGTCGGTGCGGAAGCCCGCCTGCCAGCCGAGCAGCGAAACGACGGGATAACCCATCGCCTCGATCGCCATGGCGAGCAGCGCGCTGGACATTTGCTCGCCCGCGCTGAGCAGCGAATCCATTTCGCGCTTGGAAGCCTTGGGGTTGATCTCCGCGGCTTTTTCGATCAGGTCGTCGGTGGTGTCGCCCTGCGCGGAAACGACCGCCACAACGTCGTTGCCCTGCTTATAAGTGTCGGTAATGATGGAAGCCACGTTGCGCAGACGCTCTGCGTTGGCAACGGAGCTGCCGCCGAATTTCTGTACGATAAGTGCCATATTGAAAACCTCCTGTGCCTGTGTTCAGTCTATTCGGCCGATCAATAATCCGTGACTCGGATCATGCTGCCGATCGTCAAGCCGGAAACGGCTGCTTTTTCGTCGAACTCACGCTGCGTCATCATCGGGGTGATGAAGCCGATCTCATCCTGCGGCGCGCCGTCGTAGGTCAGGCGCTTGATCTCGCCGAAATGCTTTTCCGCCGCTGCCCACGCTTTGGCGGGGTCGCACGAAACGACGCGGACGAAGAACGGGCATTTGATATCGCGGTAGCTGACCACATAGTTGGGAATACAGTTTTCCCAGCCGAAGTTCTTGCGGCGCTGGGTGTGCTTGGCGCAGTCGATCACGTCCGCCACAACGGCGCTGGCGGTGGGCAGCTTGCCCGCGCCTCTGCCGTAGAACACCACGTCGCCGATGGCGTCGCCGCGCACCAAAATGGCGTTGAATACGTCGTCGACGCCTGCCAGTTGGCTGTGCGCCTGAATGAACGCCGGCGTGACCATGGCGCTGATCTTGCCGTCGCCGTAGCGGGTGGCGCGGCCGATGAGCTTGATCACGCCGCCCCACGCCTGCGCGTATTTCACGTCGGCCAGGGTCAGCTTGGTGATGCCCTCGGTGTAGACCTCGTTGGGATAAACGTGGTTGCCGAAGCAAAGCGACGCTAAGATGCAGATCTTGCGGCAGGTGTCCATGCCTTCCACGTCGGCGGCGGGGTTGCGTTCGGCGTAACCGAGCTGCTGCGCCAATTTCAGCGCGTCGTCAAAGCTCATGCCCTCATGGATCATCTTGGTGAGGATGAAGTTGGTGGTGCCGTTGAGGATGCCCGCGATCTCGTCGATCTCGTTGGCGGCAAGGCACTGGCTGATGGGGCGGATGATCGGGATGCCGCCGCCCACGCTCGCCTCAAACAGGAAGTTGAGGTTGTTCTCTTCCGCGACCTTGAGCAGCTCGTAGCCCTTTTCGGCGACCAGCTCTTTGTTGGAGGTCACGACGCTTTTGCCCGCCTGCAGGCACGCCAGCACGAAATCGTAAGCGGGATGGAGCCCGCCCATGGTCTCGACCACGATGCCGATGGTCTCGTCGTTGAGAATATCGTTAAAGTCCTTGGTGAAAAGCTTTTCGTTTTCGTCGCCCGGGAAATCACGCAGATCGAGGATGCGGGTCAGCTCGAGGCTGGGCTGCATGCTTTTCTGCACGATGTGGTCATGGTTTTTCTTCAGCACCTCGGCAACGCCGGAGCCGACAACGCCGTAACCCATGATAGCAATGTTCATAACGGTTCCTCCGTGGATAATGGTTTGAGGGGTTGCAAAAGATACAGGTTGCGAATTTACCGATTTATTATACCACATATTATATATATAATAAAGGGAAAACGCCAAAAAAATTGAGTTTTTCATAAAAAAGATTTCCTCATCGGCGCCGCTTGACTTCACCCGGGAGCTGTGATATAAACAGGCAGGATATGGATTTACCTTTCGGGAGGGCTCGATGTGAAAAATAGAGTTCTGACTTATCTGTTAACGGTCTGCTGCCTGCTGACGCCGTTCACCTCTTTGGCGCATGCCGAAAGTCCTTCGTTTGCCGATTCGCTGTATGAAAACAATGAGATCGCGAATGAATCGCGGGTCACGTTTGCATACGTCAAAGAAGAGCAGAAAACGCGCGAAAACACCCCTGCCATCGGGTGCAAAGCGGCTTATTTGGCCGACCCCGTGAGCGGCAAGGTGTTCTATGAAAAGAACGCCCATGAAAAGATGTATCCCGCCAGCACGACCAAGATCCTCACCGCGCTGCTGGTGCTGGAAAACTGCAACGTGAACGACACCGTGACCATCTCGAAAAGCGCCATTGCCATGGTGCCCGCGGGCTATTCCACCGCGGGGATGGAGGCGGGAGAATCGTTCAGCGTGAAGGTCCTGCTGCAGGCGCTGCTGATCCCGAGCGCGAACGAGGCCGCCTACGCGCTGGCGGAGCACGTGAGCGGCAGCGTGGAAGCGTTCGCCGAAGCCTGCAACAAGCGCGCCAAAGAACTCGGCTGCGAAACGCTGCACTTCGTCAACCCGAACGGCGTTCACGATCAGAACCACTATTGCAGCGCCTACGACCTGTACCTGATCGCGAAGGAATGTCAAAAGCACAAAGAATTCAACAAGATCGTGAAAATGAAGGAATTCACGGTTCCCGCAACGAGAATCCACAAAAAAGCCGACCGCATCTACCCCAACACCAACGCCATGCTCTTTCCCTCTTTCTCCGAGTACTACTATCCCTATTGCACGGGCATCAAAACAGGACACACCACGCCCGCCGGGGAATGTCTGGTCTCCGCCGCGGAGAAGGACGACCTGAACCTTATCTGCGTCGTTCTGGGCGGCTCGATCAAAAAAAGCGGGCTGAACGAACGCTTTTCCGACACCAAAAAGCTGATGGAATTCGTTTTCGACAACTATTCTTATCATCAGATCGCCGACCGAAAAGTCTCCCTCGGTCAGGCAGCCGTTGAAAACGCCGTTTCCGACGCGCCCCCGCTCGAACTTTATATTCAGACCGACCTTGCCTGCGTCGCGCCCAACGAGCTCACGGCGGACAACGTCAAGCCTCAGCTCCGCCTCGCGGAAGAGATCAAGGCGCCGGTCAAATCGCATCAGGTTCTGGGCACCGCGACCTATCATATCGACGGCTTTGTTTTCACCACCAACGTCGTCGCCGGACGAGATATCGACAAGATCCCGTTCTGGCTTTACAACACGCTGGTCGCCGTCGTTTTGGTTTTCCTCGTTTTGCTGATCGCCGTTTCTGTGAAAAAGCGCAGGGCGCGCAGAAGGCGAGCAGCGGCACGCGCCCGCGCAAGAGCAAGAGCAGCCGCTCGCACATCCTACCGCCGATAAAACAGTCAGCCTCCGCAGTCCTTTGAACTGCGGAGGCTTTTTTGAAAGAACGATGTTTGGTTTTTATTCTTCGATCGCGGCTCTCGCGGTGAAGGTGTCGTAAATGCGTTTATAGTTGGCGTCGGTGAATTTTTTGGAGCGGTCGTAGTAGTAAACGCCGTTCTGCTCCTGCTCGATGTTCGTCAGCTGCGTGTAGCACACGGCGCAGCAGTACGGGCAATCCATCAGCACCTTGGTCAGGTCACAGATGCGGTCGACCGCTTCATCCTCGCTCTTGGGCATCGCGCCGTAGCCCCAGCCGTTTTCCATGCCGGGCGCCCACCACGTTCCGCCGTATTCGCTGACGAAATAGGGCTGACCGCCGTAGGTCTGGCGGTGCTTCTGCGGGTCGTGCACGCCGTGCTCCTCCTCGGTCGGATGCGCCATCCATTCCTTGAGCTTCGCGGCGTCCTGCTCGTACTCATGAATATCGTAAACGTCGGTGATCACGTGATAATTGCCGCTCGTGTCGATGCAGGGACGGGTGCTGTCCGCCGCCTTGGTGACGTAATAAATGCTGCTGAGCACGGCGTCATTCTGCCGCGCGCCGTCACGATCCCACGTTTCGTTATACGGACACCAACCGATCAAGGCGGGGTGGGAATAATCGCGGTCGATCTCCTCCAGCCACTGCTGCATAAACGGCGGGAGCGACTCGATCTTCGTGTGGTCCGAGCCCCAGTTCGGGAACTCGCCCCAGACGATGTAGCCCAGATGATCGGCGTGATACAGGAAGCGCTGCTCAAACACCTTCTGGTGCAGCCGCGCGCCGTTGAAGCCCACCGCCATGGAAAGCTCGATGTCGCGTTTCAAATCTTCGTCCGTCGGCGCGGTGTAAACGCCGTCAGGGTAAAAGCCCTGATCGAGCACAAGGCGCTGGAACACCTTTTTGTTGTTGATGCACATGGCGCCGTCGTGCAGCGACACCGTGCGCAGACCGAAATAGCCTTTGGCAAAGTCGACGGTCTCTCCGCCCTTGACGAGCGCATACTCCAGATCGTACAGCTCCGGCTTGCCGACTTCCCACAGATGCACTTCGTCCACCGCCAGCGTCACGTTCACCGTATTGCAGGAGGCGTCCGCCACGGCGGAGCCGACCTCGCGGCCGCCGTAAAACGCGGTCAACTGCACCTGCGTGTCGGCGATATCGCCGGCGAGCGCCAGATCGACGTTGATGACGCCGCCCAGATCGGCGGTGCGCACCTTGACGGCTTTGATATAAGTTTCCGCCACCTGCTCGATCCACACCGTCTGCCAGATGCCGGTGGTGCGGGTGTAATCGCAGCCGTGGGAATAGTATTCTTCGCTCTGCTTGCCGCGGGGCTGCACGCCGGGGATCATCAGATCGACTGCGTTGACCACGATCCGGTTTTCGCCGTCGACCACCGCGTCGGTGATATCCAGCACAAAGCCGGTGTAGCCGCCGACGTGGGGCTTGAATTTTTTGCCGTTGACCCAAACGGTCGCCTGATAATCCACCGCTTCAAAGTGGAGCAGGGTGCGGCTGCTGCCTTTCGTCAGGTTCACAGTGCGGCGGTACCAGACGCTGCGCATGAAATCCTTGTATTCAATGCCGGAGAGCTTGCTTTCGGGGCAGAACGGCACGGTGATCTTTTGGGTGAATTCCGCCTGCGGCTCATACATCTTGCGGGCGACGCCGCTGACGCCGAAGTCAAATTCAAATTCCCATTCGCCGTTGAGGTTGAGATAGCTTTCGCGCATAAAATCGGGGCGCGGATATTCGCTGCGAGGGATCGTATTCATCATATTCTCCTCCGTTTATTTCGTTTTTTGATCCAGCAGATCATTCTTCACATCCCACAGCTTCTGTGAGAGGTCGACATAGTAGTGGTGCGGATTCTCAAAGCGGGTCACTTCGTCCCACAGCGTGTCCACCTGCTCCTTGCAGTGGGCTCGAATCTCGGCGAGCGGCGGCGTATCGTAGACCTGCTTGCCGTTTTCAAACAGCTTCACCCGCAGCTCTTTGGCGGTGTAATCGGTGACGGTCTTGCGCTTCCACGTATAATCCGGATCGAACAGTTCATAGGGCTTGCTGTCGTCGATGGTCTCGTCGAACAGCGTGATCACGTCGGCGATCGCCTTGCCGCTCTCGTTGTCATAGAGGCGCCACAGCTTTTTGAAGCCGGGCGTGGTGATCTTGGTGACGTTTTCGCTGATCTTGATCTTCGGGATCCACGTCCCGTCCCGCTCGATGGCGGCCAGCTTGTAAACGCCGCCGAACACGGGCGCGGAGGAGGCGGTGATCAGCCGTTCGCCCACGCCGAAGGAATTGATCTGCGCGCCCTGAATGAGCATGTCGCGGATGATGTATTCATCCAGCGAATTGGACGCCACGATGCCGCAGTCCTCAAACCCTGCCTCATCCAGCGCCTTGCGGACTTTTTGCGACAGGTAGGTGATGTCGCCGCTGTCGATGCGCACGCCCTTCGGGCGGAATCCGCGGGGCAGCACCTCGCGGCGGAACGCCTCAATGGCATTGGGCAGACCGCTTTTGAGCACGTTATAGGTGTCAATAAGGAGCGTACACTGGTCGGGATATTCCCGGGCATAGGCACAGAACGCGTCCAGCTCGGAATCGAACATCTGCACCCAGCTGTGCGCCATCGTGCCCAGCGCCGGAATGCCGAAATCGCGTTCGCTCATGGCGCACGCCGTGCCGACGCAGCCGCCGATATAGGCCGCCCGCGCGCCGTAGATCGCGCCGTCAAAGCCCTGCGCCCGACGGGAGCCGAATTCCATGACCGCCCTGCCCTGCGCCGCGCGGACGATGCGGTTGGCCTTGGTGGCGATCAGGCTCTGGTGATTGATGCAAAGCAGCACCATGGTCTCGACCAGCTGCGCCTGAATGACCGGCCCTTTCACCGTCACGATCGGTTCGCCCGGGAAGATCGGCGTACCCTCCGGCACGCACCAGACGTCGCAGGAAAACTTAAAGTGTTTCAGATAATCCAAAAAGCGCTCGTCAAAGCCCTTCTTGCGCAGCATTTCAATATCCAGATCGCTGAACGTGAGCGATTCAAGGTATTCGGTCAGCTGCTGAACGCCCGCCATAATGGCAAAGCCGCCGTTATCCGGCACACTGCGGAAGAACATATCGAACACCGCGGTGGTGTCGCCCAACCCGTTGTTGAAATAGCCCTTCGCCATCGTCAGCTCGTAAAAATCCATCAGCGCGGTCAGGTTGCGTCCGCTTTCGCCGTCACGCTTGAATGCCATGCCTTTCACCCTGCGATACCCGTTTTGCGCCGCGTATCGTTCCTTTCGTTTTTTGTGTTTTTCGGTTCGTCTCTTGATTTTTTATTATAGCAATTCGACGGTCAAAAAACAATGATTTTCCGAAAATCCGTTATTTCTTGAACAAAATTATACGAAGAGTTGATTTTTTACCATTTCTTTCCGATATGTTCATAATTCGTATAAAGATTATTGTTGACTTTTATTTCGATATTTGGTACAATTGCGCAGGATACAGAACGAAATGACGTGCCTATGCATTATTTCTATTTCTGCATTTTACTTTTAGTAAAATTCTTAGGGAGGAGAAACAACCATGAGGATCAGAAAGCAGGCGCTCGGCGACCGCAATATCGTCGGCGCAAGGATCGAAGCGCAGAGAAAGGCCATAGGTCTCAAGCAAAAAGACCTGTTGACCCAGCTTCAGATCAACGGCGTCGATCTGAACGCTTCCGGTCTTTCCAAGCTGGAAGGTCAGCTGCGCTACGTGACCGATTTTGAACTGGTCGCCATCGCCAAGGTGCTCGGCGTGAGCATCAACTGGCTCGTCGGCGAAGAAGACTGAGACCAAACGGAAAACAGCCGAAACGATTCTTCGTTTCGGCTGCTTTTTTATGCGGTCGTTTCGGCGTTTTCCGTGATAAAGCGGCGGATGAAGCCCAGCACGACGCGTTCATATTCCTCCGGCGCGACGAGGCCGGATTCCACGTGACCCGCGCCGGGGAAGGACACCATTTCCTTTTCCTCACACGCGCAGGCGTGGTAACAGACCTCCTGCATGGCGAACGGCACGAAGGTGTCCGCTTCACCGTGGAGGAACAGCGTGGGCGTTTGGGAACGCTTGAGCTGCTTGACGGCGGACGCCTGCTTGAAGGAATAGCCGGCGTGCAGGCGCGTCACGAGATCGCCTGCATACAAAAACGGGAATGCCGGCAGCTTCAGCCACTGCTTGAGCTGCGTTTTGAATTCATCGTAAACGGAGGTGTAGCCGCAATCGGCGACGCAGCATTTCACCTGCTGCGGCAGCGGCTCGCCCGTGGTCATCATCACGGTGGAAGCGCCCATGGAGACGCCGTAGAGCACGATCTGCGCCTGCGGGTCTTTTTTGCAGATGCGCCTGATCCAATCGCACAGATCGATGCGGTCAAGCCAGCCCATGCTTGTCGATTTATCCTCGCTGATGCCGTGACCGGTCAGGTGCGGCGCCAGCACGTTCCAGCCCTGTTCATGGAATATGCGGATCATCGCCGCGTTGCTTTCGACGTTGGCGCTGTAACCGTGGCAGGTGATCACCCAGACATGAGAATCGCCGCCCGGGTATTCCTCCGCGTGGATCCACTTTTTGCGCGTGCCGAGAATGGTGTGGTCTTTATGCGCCGCCGTTTTGATCCACAGCGCGCCCTGCGCCATGATGGGGTTTTCCGTCAGCATTTTCGACAGCCAGCTGTTCTCATGCAGCCGCTTGCTCTCGCGCACGGATTTGCCCTTCAGGAACATCTGATACATCACTTCGCCGGAGGCGACAAACGCCGTGCCGAGTACGGCCGCCGCGCCGACGGCTGCTTTTGTGGTTCTCTTCATGGTTCATTCCTCGTTTTCCGTCAAAAAAATCTTCAGTTTATCCAAATCTTTGATGACAAGACCCTTGTCGCGCAATCCGATGGCGCCGGCAGCGGTCAGCCGGTCAAACGCGCGGCTCAGCGCGTCGCGGCTCACGCCGATCTGCCGCGCCAGCTTGCTGAAATCGGGCGTCACAGCGACCGCGTCGCCGTCCTTCTTCTTGTGTTCCAGCAAAAACGCGGCCGTTTTGGTCTCGGCGCTGCCGCCTTCGGCAGCAGCCGCCAAACCGCCCAGCGCGTCGATCTGAGCCGACAGAAACGCCAGAAAGCCCTGCGTTACGGAAAAGTTTGCCTGCATCAGTTCCTCCGCCGCCGTTTTGGAAATCAACAGCGCCTTGCCGTCGGTCTGCGCCGTGTAGACTTCCGTTTGCTCGCGCCCTGCGCCGAACAGCGATTCCAGCGCAAAGACGCTGCCGCCCGATAAAGACTTTTTGATCCTGCCGCCGCGCTTCACCACACAGCTGCCGCTGAGCAGCAGCCCGAAGGCTCGCGCCCCCGTGTGTAAGGGGAACACCGTCTGCCCTTTGGCAAACTCGCGCAGAACGGTGCTTTCATGGCGAACCAGCCGCGTCAATTCTTCCTGCGTCGCCGCCGCGAAGCAGGGATGCTTTTGCAGCAAGGCGACCGCCTTTTGTTCTGTTTCTTTTCTCATACTTTTTTGTCCGCCTTTTCGCCCATAATGCTGCGCAGACGGATCAGTTCCGTTTGCATTGTGCCGCTTTCGTCAACGTCCACGATCCGTGCGCCGCGCAGATCGTCGCGCTGATAGCCGTCGTAAGTGAGAGAGCCGACGTAGCCGAGCGAAATGCCGCAGTAGGCGCCGATATAATCGTTATAGTGGTCGTGACCCGCTAAGATCATTTTGACGTCGCCGCGCTCCAGACACGCGCTGAACAGACCGGAATTCAGGCAGGTAAACGCCACGTCCTCATACTGTTCGCCCACGTAGCCGCACGCCACGCGGTTTTCAGCCACGACCTCATGCTCGGGCAGGGCGATGTGCATGAGCATCAGCCCGGGGATCTTCGCGTCGTTATAGAATTCGAGCAGCTTGGAGGTGTTGTAATACCACATGATCTGCTCAAAGCGCACCGTGTCGTAACCCGAGCTGCCGTGCATCCGGTCGAGCTTGAGCTTCATTCCCTCCGGCAGACCGAGGCGCTGCGCCAGCAAATTGACGTTGTCGTGCGAATCCATCGCCCAGACGTTGAACGCGATTTTGTCGGAATCGTGCGCCAGAACGGGCAGGCAGTAATTCGCCACGCCCGGCAGCTGCTCCTCGCCGGCTTTGGACAGGCAGAGCGGGAAGCTCTCGTAAATCCCTTCCTGTTCCTCTTTGCTCACGCCGTAGTTGTTGTCGTGGTTGCCGAAGGTGTGCGCCCACGGGATGCCGCGCTTTTCCATCGGCTCGACGTCGATCGCGAGCATCTCGCGCATCTGCTCCGCGGTCTCCACATGGATCGGTCCGCAGCCGGCGGTGTCGCCGTTGAGCATGACCAGATCGGGCTTGGCGGCTTCCACCATGGCTTCGATCGCCTCGGCGAGCTGCGCGCTCTGACCGTAACCGCCGTGGAGGTCGGACAAAAACAGGATGCGGAATTTCCCCTGCTCATTGAATCGCAGGGTCTTTTTCAAGCGAAGCAGTTCTTTTAAACGGTAAACGTCTTTAACCTGCGTATGGAGTATTTCTTTGAGCTCCATGGTTCTCACCTCGATAGCCTTAGCTTACCGCAAACTGCGTAAAATGTCAATTATCCGACAAAAAAGCACCCGCAGCTTTGACACTGCAGGTGCTTGGATCGATCTTGGAAGAACGCAAGAATTATTTGCTCTTCTTGTCCTTCTTATCCTCTGCTTTTTCTTCGTTGCCGACAAGCTCGATGATGCACATTTCAGCAGCATCGCCGCGGCGCGGACCGGTCTTGATGATACGGGTATAACCGCCGTTGACATCCTGATACTTGGGGGCGATCTCGTCGAAAAGCTTTTTGACAACGCTTTCCTTGGTGATGAAAGCAAGAGCCTGACGCTTGGCGCTCAGGTTGTTGTTTTTCGCGACGGTGATCATTTTTTCCGTTAAAGCACGGACTTCTTTTGCCCTTGTAACGGTTGTCTCGATCTTACCGTTTTCCAGCAGATAGGTGACCATGGCGCGAAGCATTGCCTTGCGGTGATCGCTGGTTCTGCCGAGCTTTCTGGTTCCGGGCATTAAAATCACTCCTTATGATGTAAGAATGTTGGTTGAATTATTCCTCATCTTTTCTCAAGCTGAAGCCAAGGCTTTTGAGCTTGGCAACGACCTCGTCAAGGGATTTCTTGCCGAGGTTGCGGACCTTCATCATGTCCTCTTCCGACTTGTCGATTAGGTCTTCAACCTTGTTGATACCGGCTCTCTTCAAGCAGTTGAAGGAGCGCACAGACAGGTCAAGTTCCTCAATGGTCATCTCCAGCAGTTTGCCGGTGCCGTTGTCGTTCGTGTCGACCATAACCGGAATATCTGTGTCTTGTACATCTGACAGTTCTCCGAAGAGACTGAGGTGCTCGTTGAGGATCTTGGCGCCAAGAGAAACGGCTTCCTTCGCATTGATGGTGCCGTCTGTCCACACTTCAAGCGTGAGCTTGTCGTAGTCAGTGATCTGACCGACGCGTGTGTTCTCGACTGTGTAGTTCACTTTCAGAACAGGGGTATAGATAGAATCAATTGCAATCACGCCGATAACGGGCTGCATGATAGCCTTGTTGCGTTCCGCCGAGACGTAGCCGCGACCCTTGTCGCAGGTCATTTCCATGCTCAGATGCGCATCGGAATCCAGCGTTGCGATCACCAGATCAGGGTTGATGATCTCAACCTCGCTGCTGGCTTTGATGTCGCCCGCCGTGACGACGCCGGCGCCGGAAGCGTCAATATAAAGCTTCTCCGCACCTTCGCCGTGGATCTTGAGGATAACGCTCTTGAGGTTCAGGACGATCTCGGTCACGTCTTCTTTGACGCCCTTAATGGTGGAGAATTCATGGAAAACACCGTCGATTTTCACCGAGGTGATGGCATAACCGGGCAGAGAGGAGAGAAGCACTCTTCTCAGGCTGTTGCCGATCGTCGTGCCGTAACCGCGCTCTAACGGCTCCAACACGAATTTTCCGTAATCCCCGCTCCCGCTGAATTCGGTCGCTTCGATTCTGGGCTTTTCAATTCCTATCATTCAGAACCCTCCTTATAAAATTGAATAAGTTTCGCAGACAGTCAAGGGCATTATTTCGAGTAGAACTCAACGATGAGATGCTCTTCAACCGGTACGGCGATCTGCTCGCGTTCGGGCAGAGCGATCACCTTAGCCGTCGCCGCTTCAGCGTTCAGATCGAGCCACTGCGGAACCGGACGGGCTGCGTTGGTTTCAAGAACTGCTTTGAACTTATCGCTTTCCTTGCTCTTGGCTTTGATGGCAACTTCGTCGCCGGCCTTGAGCAGGTAGGACGGGATATCGACCTTTTTGCCGTTCACGGTGAAGTGAGCGTGGGTGACAAGCTGT
>JAFTEL010000162.1 GCA_017453685.1 Clostridia bacterium | reverse complement strand
TGCGCATCGCCTTGACGGTCTCGCGCGCGATCACCTTGCCGCCCACGGCGAGCTGGATGGGGATTTCAAACATCTGGCGCGGAATGTTGTCCTTGAGCTTTTCCGCGATCTTGCGCGCGCGACCGTAGGCCTTGTCGGCATGGATGATAAACGACAGCGCGTCGATCATTTCGCCGTTGAGCAGCACGTCTAACTTAACGAGCTTGGAGGGCTGGTAGCCGCTCAGCTCGTAGTCGAACGAAGCGTAGCCGCGGGTGCGCGACTTGAGCGAATCGAAAAAGTCGTAGATGATCTCATTGAGCGGCAGCTCATAGTGGATATCCACGCGGTCGGTCGTGATGTAGCTCATATCCTTGAACGTGCCGCGCCGCTCCTGACAAAGATCCATGATCGCGCCCACGTATTCGCTCGGCGCGTAGATATGGGCGTTGGTCACCGGCTCCTCACAGGAGGAGATCGTCGCGGGGTCGGGGTAGTTGGTGGGGTTGTCGATCTCGACCACGGTGCCGTCGGTCAGTTTGATCTTGTAGATGACGCTCGGCACGGTGGTGACTAAATCAAGGTCATATTCGCGTTCGAGCCGCTCCTGAATGATCTCCAGATGCAGCAGCCCCAAAAAGCCGCAGCGGAAGCCGAAGCCCAGCGCGCCGGAGGTCTCGGGTTCAAAGGAGAGCGACGCGTCGTTGAGCTGCAGCTTTTGCAGCGCTTCGCGCAGGGATTCATAGTCCGCGCCGTCCGCCGGGTAGATGCCGCAGAACACCATGGGGTTCACCTTGCGGTAGCCGGGCAGCGGTTCGCTCGCCGGGTTCTCGGCGGTGGTCACGGTGTCGCCCACGCGGGCGTCGCCCACGGTTTTGATGGAGGCGGTGATGTAGCCCACCTCGCCGGCGGTCAGCTCGGCGGCAGGTTCGAGCGAGGTGGCGCGCATATAGCCGACCTCGACCACGTTGAACTGCGCGCCCGTGGCCATCATGCGCATCGTGTCGCCGGCCTTGATTTTGCCGTCCATCACGCGCACGTAAACAATAACGCCGCGGTAGCTGTCGTAAATCGAATCAAAAATGAGCGCGCGCAGCGGCAGGCTCTCATCCGCTGTGGGCGCGGGAATATCCTGCACGATGCGTTCCAGCACCTGTTCCACGTTCAGCCCCGTTTTGGCGGAAACGCGCGGCGCGTTGGAGCAGTCCAGCCCGATCACGTCCTCCACCTCGGCGGCGGCGCGGTCAGGCTCGGCGGCGGGCAGGTCGATTTTGTTGATGACCGGCACCAGCTCCAGATCGTGATCCAGCGCAAGGTAGGTGTTGGCCAGCGTCTGCGCCTCCACGCCCTGCGACGCGTCCACGATCAGCAGCGCCCCCTCGCAGGCGGCGAGCGAGCGGGAGACCTCATAGTTAAAGTCCACATGACCGGGCGTGTCAATGAGGTTGAACACGTAATCATTGCCGTCCTGCGCGTGGTAATCGAGCTTGACCGCGTGGGCTTTGATGGTGATCCCGCGTTCGCGTTCCAGATCCATATCGTCGAGCAGCTGCGCCGTCATGTCACGCTTGGCGACGGAATCGGTCAGCTCCAGCAGGCGGTCGGCCAGCGTGGATTTGCCGTGGTCAATGTGAGCGATGATGCAGAAATTGCGTATATTTTCTTTTGGGATGGACAAGGCGTTCGCTCCCCCCTCTTTTCAGGTAAGAAGTAAGAGTTAAGAGGTTTTTTCTTCAACCGCTTTCTTCTTGCTCCAACCTCTGATTCTTTATTCTAATCTCTTAATTCTTAATTCTGACCTTTTAATTTTTTGTTCTGACCTCTTAAACTCTTTTTCGCCTTGGCGTCGGGGTCAAGCTCGATGAGCAGGAACGCCAACGTCCACAGAACGATGAAAGAGAAGAGGATCACCGTGGCGGTGAAGGCGGAGCCCAGCCGCAGCAGCAGGAGCTTGCCGAGATATTCTGTTGCGCCGCCCGCGCCCAGCAGAGCGCCGACGCCCGCAAGGAATGAGGAAGAATCCGACATGGCTGCGTTGATGACGGAGCTGACGGACACGGTGCCGTTGATGATAAGCGAGGTCATGTGATTGAACGCCGCCATGGCGCCGATGGTCGAGATTATGCCGCCGACGGCAAAGCACAGGTTGACCTTGCGCGCGTTGGTGAACGCCGAGCAGAAAATCACGGCCAGCGCCATGAGCACCGTGAGCACGATGAAAACGGCGGTGACGATCGCGGAAGCCTTCAGCGGCATCAGAACCTCGGTCAGATGGGCGCCCATCGGTTTGTGGCTGGTTTTTTTAAAAAAGTCGGTGACGATGTTGATGATCTCCTGCAGAACGATGTTGTCGTTCAGATAGCCTTCGGTGATCTTCAGTTCAATGATGTAGTGGATCAGATTCAGAAAATACATCGCCGGAAAGATCAGCGCCGCGAGCAGCGCCGAAACAACGCGATAAACGGCTTTCATGGTCTTTGCCTCACTTCCAGGAAGAATTCAACGCGACGGTGCGGTTGATGATGAGCTTATCGGCAGAGGAATCCTTATCCACGCAGTAGTAGCCCTGCCGCATGAACTGGAACGTGTCGCCCGGCTTGATGTCCTTCAGACCGCCCTCTAATTTGCAGCCCTGCAGCACGGTGAGCGAATCGGGGTTCAGGTCGGTTTCGCTTTCGGGGGTCTCCACGTTGAACAGACGGTCGTAAAGCCGAACCTCGGCGTCCACGCAGTCATCCGCGCTCACCCAGTGCAGCGTGCCTTTGACTTTGCGTCCGTCGGGCGAATTGCCGCCCTTGCTCGCCGGGTCATAGGTGCAGTGCAGGCAGGTCACTTCGCCGTTTTCGTCGGTTTCGTAACCGGTGCAGGTGATGAAATAGGCGCTCTTGAGCCGAACCTCGTTGCCGGGATAAAGCCGGAAATATTTTTTGACGGGTTCAATCATAAAGTCGCTGCGCTCCACGAACAGGTTGCGCGAGAACGTTACGGCGCGCGTGCCGAGCTCGGGCTTGTCGGGGTGCACCTCGACGTCGAGCGTTTCAGTCTGCCCTTCGGGGTAATTGTCGATAACCACCTTCAGCGGGTCGAGCACCGCCATGGCGCGGGGCGCGTTCTGGTTGAGGTTGTCGCGCACGCAGGCTTCGAGCAGGCCGTAATCCACCACGCTGTAGGCCTTGGAGACGCCCACGCGGTCGATGAAATCACGCACGGCGGCGGCGGGGTAGCCGCGGCGGCGCATGCCGCACAGCGTGACCATGCGGGGGTCGTCCCAACCGCTGACGACGCCTTTTTCCACCATTTCCAGGCACTTGCGCTTGCTGGTCTGGCAATAGTTTACGTTCAGGCGGGCGAACTCGATCTGCCGGGGGGGGTCCTCAAAGCCTATTTCCTGAATGAACCAGTTGTAAAGCGGGCGGTGGTTTTCAAATTCGAGCGAGCACAGCGAATAGGTCACGCCCTCCTTCGCGTCAGACAGCGGGTGCGCGAAATCGTACATGGGGTAAACGCACCATTTGTCGCCCGTCTGGTGATGGGACACGTGCGCGATGCGGTAAATGACCGGGTCGCGCATGTTGATGTTGGGCGACGCCATATCGATCTTCGCGCGCAGCACGCGCTCGCCGTTGGCGAACTCGCCCTTGGTCATGCGTTCAAACAAATCAAGGTTTTCTTCCACGCTGCGGTCGCGGTAGGGGCTGTTTTTGCCCGGCTCGGTGAGCGTACCGCGGTATTCGCGGATTTCATCCGCGCTCAGGTCGCACACGTAGGCCTTGCCCTTTTTGATGAGCTTGATGGCGCATTCATAAATGAAATCAAAATAGCTGGAGGCATAAAAACAGTTTTCCCATTTGAAGCCCAGCCACGCGATGTCCTCTTTGATCGCGTCCACATATTCCACGTCTTCTTTGGACGGGTTGGTGTCGTCGAGGCGCAGGTTGCACACGCCGCCGTATTTTTCGGCGGTGCTGAAATCAATGCAGATCGCCTTGGCGTGGCCGATGTGCAGGTAGCCGTTGGGCTCCGGCGGGAAACGGGTCTGCACACGGTTGTTGACGCCTGCGGCCAGATCCTCGTCGATCGCGTCGTGAATAAAATTTGAATACTCTTTGTTCAGTTCTTCTGCCATATTGATGATCCTCTCTTAAAGGCTGTTGATGACGTTGGTGATGCGTTCGCGCACGGTTTCTTCGCCGAGCAGCTGCATGATCGCCCACAGGTCGGGCGTGTTGGCGCGCGAGGTGACGGCGCGGCGGATCATGCCGGAAATGTCGCCCACGTGACCCTTGAAGGCGTCGGGCTGCTTTTTGTATTCCTTCACGTTGGGCGTGTAGCCGAGCGGCTCGCACAGGGCTTTGATGCGGGCGAACCACTGATCCTTGTCGTCCGCCGGGTCATAGACCTTCAGGTATTCGGTCAGCACCGTTTTGATCTCCGCCGCGCTGAAGCGCTCGTCGGCTTCAAAAACGGGCTGATACAGCGCGTCATAATAATAGGTGACAAAATCGCGCACCTCGTTCCACTTGGCTAAGTCCTTGCGGGGCTTGGCGGTGCCGCGGTCGATGGAGAAAATGCCGAGGGCAAATTCCTTGTCGGCGCTGAGCAGCTCAAACAGCTCTTTGTCGTAAATCTCGCTCCACGTCAGCACGCTTTCCAGCACCTGTTCGGCGGTCATCACGGAGATGGTGTTTTTGCACACGTCGCTGAGCTTTGCCAGATCGAACAGGCAGCCGCTCACGCTCATTTTTTTGACGTTGAACGGGAAAGTCCAGTGGTCGGCGGTCGGGTTCGCCTTGCGCCAATCCTCAAAGTTGGAGTTGAGCAGCGTCATCAGATATTCGATCACGCCGTCGGCGGGGTAGCCGCTTTCGACAAAATAGCTCACCGCCGCCTCGGGGTCCTTGCGCTTGGAGAGCTTGCGCTTGCCGCCGTTGTCCTCCTTCATCACGGGGGAAACGTGGACGTATTTCGGCACCCGGAAGCCGCACGCCTTGAACAGGGCGATATGCAGCGGCACGGAGGCGATCCATTCGTCGCCGCGGTGCACGTGGGTGGTGCGCATGAAATGGTCGTCCACCGCGTGAGCGAAGTGATAGGTCGGGATGCCGTCCGCCTTGAGCAGCACCGTGTCGGTGATGTTTTCGGGCATTTCGATTTTGCCGCGGATCACGTCCTCAAACACGATGCGCTTGTCCTCCTGCCCGTCGGAACGCAGGCGCAGCACCCAGCTTTCGCCCGCCTGCACGCGGCGTTCCTGCTCCTCGTAACTCAAATCGCGGCATTTGGCGTATTTGCCGAAATAGCCCTTGATCAGCGCGCCGTCCCGTTCCTGCTGCTCGCGCAGGGCGGTGAGGTCATCTTCGGAGCAGAAGCACGGATACGCCAGCCCGCGCAGCACCAGATCCTTGGCGATGGTCTGGTAGACCTCGGCGCGGTGGCTTTGGGTGTAGGGACCGTAGGCGCCGCTCTCGGTGCCGAAGCCCGTCACGCCCTCGGCAAACGTGATGCCGAACGCGCGGAAGCCTTCAATGATCGCGCTCACGCCGTCGTCGATCTCGCGCTTTTTGTCGGTGTCCTCAATGCGCAGATAGGCGACGCCGCCGCTCGCCCTGGCGGTGAGCACGTCCGACAGCGCGGTGAACAGCCCGCCGATATGCAGAAAGCCGGTCGGGCTCGGAGCAAAACGGGTCACGCGCGCGCCCTGGGGCAAGTCTCTGGGCGGGTAGATGGCTTCATAATCCTGCGGCGTTTTGCTGATATGCGGGAACAGCAATTGCGCCAGTTTTTCGTTGTTTGTCATGTGGCTTTCTTCCTCTATTCTATCATTGGGTAAGGGCGAAGCCCTTCCTTTTCTCTTCACTTTTCTCTTTTCACTCTTTACTGAAGTTTGTCGCAGACAAACTTCTTGTCGTGTGCGCTTCCTTTGCCAGCCGGTCCTGCCGCGCGGTCACGCTTGTTTCAGCCTGCAGCTCAAACGGCGCGGGGCTGAGCGGTTCCGGGCGGGATTTTTGATAAAGCAGGTAAACCGCGGCCGCGGCGATGAGTACGCCGATCACGATCGGCACGATCGACAGGCGCTGGAACCAGCGCTGCGTCGTCGGCACTTCTTCTTTGTCGGCGACGGGGGGCTCGTTTTCAAGTCCCTCATAGCCGTTGTCGAACCAATCGTCTTCATAATTGCCGTATTGCGCGCCGTTCCCTTCGGCGGGCGCCTCCTCGGCGAAAGCCGGAGCGGCAAGGCCGAGCAGCAGCAGGCAGGCGAAGAGGATCGCCGTTATTCGTTTCATCATGCTCCGTTCCCTCCGTTCACAGCAGTTTGTCGAGCGCCAGCCAGATCAATTCCCCCGCGGCGGCGGCAGCGGCGGCGATCCCGCCGAACCATTGCAGACTGCGGGACAGGCTCAGCGGCGTTTCGCCCACGATCTTGCCGGTCTGCCCGTTCATAAAGAACTGGTGCGTGAATCCGCGGTCGCTGCAGGTCATGATCCAGACGGGCAGCAGCGCGTATTTGGCTTGGATATGTTCATAACAGTGGCGGCAGGAGCTGACCCGCGCATAGCTTTGGGTCTCCAGCGCTTCCTGCGCCGCGTGCCGCGCGGCTGCTTCCAACTGTTCGCGCGCTTGCGCAAACGCCTGCTGCAGCGTGAGGCTGTTCTTTTGCGCGAAAATGCCTTCCATGCAGGCGGGGTCAAACGGTTCCAGCTGCGTCAGGTCAAACGGACCGAGCAGGGTCATCAGCCGCGCGTCGATCCTCTCGCTCGCATCCGTCGGCACGGCGGTGAAATCGGACTTGACGGCGCGATAGTGATAATATTCTTTCGCGGTCACGGCTTCGTCCTGCTCGGAGCGCACGGTCTCGGTGGTGGAGGAGACCGCGTGCAGTTGGGTCTCCATCGCGCAGTCGAACAGCCAGAACGGCACGTAAACGCCGCTGATCCTGCCGGCTTTTGCCGTTTCGAGGAAAGCGGGCGAGATCAGTTTTTTTCTGCCGAACCAGTGGACGAAGCGATCCTGCGCTTCGCGGCGGTCAACGGCGAACGGCAGCGCCAGCTCCGGCTCGATCGTGTCGGGGATCGGCGCGGGCTGCATGGCGGGCGCGCCGCAAAAACAGCAGAAGGTCGCGCCGGCTGTTTCGTCCGCGATCAGCTGCGCGCCGCAGTTTTCGCACAAAAAGCCGTCGCGTTCCGTTTCTTCTTTGGCTTGTTCGCCGAGCAGGCGCAGGACTTCTTCCTCGCTCTGCACCCGCAGTTCTTCCGGAGCAAACGCCGAGCCGCACGCGCCGCAGCGCACGGCCTGCGCGACTTCGTCAATCGTCAAAGTCTCGCCGCAGAAAGGGCATTGTTTGCTGTACGGCATCGGGCATCCTCCTTTACTGAGCAGTCGCCGACGGCTTTTCGGTCGGCTTCGCCGTGGTCGATGGTCTGGTGACGTGCGGTTTTTCCGTGGTCTTTTCCTCTTCCGAGAGGATCGGCTCATAGACCAGTTTATCGGTCGTGAAGCGGCGCACGCCGGCGTCGTAGAGCGCCTTGGCGAGCTTCGGCTTGTTGACCTTAAGCGCGAAGAGGGTGAGCCCCTCGTCCGCAAACCGCTTCACGGCTTTTATCTTGTTGTCTGCCGCCGAAAAACAAACGGCGACGTCGGGCGTCTTTTTGGCTTCGGCGAGCGCTTTATCGCTGAGCTTTTCCGCATAGCGGCACAGCAGAACGCTTTCCACCTTGAAAGTAAACGCGGGGTTGGCCAGCAGCTCTTTTGCCTTGCTGATCTGCTCCTCCTCGGCGAAGATCAGCACGCACGCCTTCTTTTGGCGGCCGCCGACCTGACGGAGCACTTCCTCCACGCAGTCCGCGCCGCTCTGTCTGACTTCGATCACGGGCGTCAGGTCGTTTTGGGAGCAGACCGCGAGCGCCTGCTCCAGCGTCGGAACGATGGGCGGATCGCCGTCATATCGTCTGGCGCCGCGGCCTTTGTCGAGGCGGCAGCGCAAAACCTGCTTGAAGGTCATTTCGCTGATTTTGCCCTTGCCGTCGGTCGCGCCGCGAACGTCGTCTTCTTCCATCACGACCCAAATGCCGTCGACCGTGCGGCGTACTTCAAAGCGGACGCCGGCATAGCCGTATTCCCCGGCGAAAGCGAACGCCGCCGTGCTGTTTTCGGGCGCGAGGGCACAAAGCCCGTGGTCGGCCGCGAGCATGATATCCGATTTGCCGTCAAGTCCCGCCTTTTCCAGCGGGATGAGCTTGGGCTTGCGGTTCGCCGGAACGCAGACGCCCACGACAAGACCGATCAGAACGAGCAGCCCCGCCGCGGCGAACAGGATGGTTTTTTTGTTGATTTTTTTCAAAGGGACACCTTCTTTGGATGAATCGGAATTTGTCGGGCTGATGCCCAACTCGATATATTGCTGCGCAATTCGATATACTTTCAGTTCGATATGTGCTGACGCACTCGATATGTCCCTGTCGGGACAAGTCTTGTTCGGCAAAGCCGAACATATCGAATGGAACGCAAGTTCCATATATCGAATTTGCATCGCAAATATATCGAACGCCGCAGGCGTATATCGACCGGAATTTAGCGCGCATCGAGCGCGCTAAATCCCGATTTAACTGAAATTAACTTTCTTGAAATCTTTCCGCACGAAAATGATGGGGATGAGGACGAATACGCCGATGATCGCCGCCGCCAGATAGATTTGCGGCACGGGGATCTTCACCATTTCCTTGTATTCGTTCAGATAGGTCGCGGTGCTGTACGCCGAGATCACGCGGGAACCGACGGCGGGACCGACGACCATGGGGATGAGCACCATGAAGATCATGCGGATGCCCTGGAACCGACCCGCCATCCCCTCCGGCGTAAAGTCGCGGATGGAGGCGTTGAGGATGATGGTCAGCAGTCCGTAACCGGCGAACATGAGCAGGGCGCAAAGCCCGAACGCGCCCAGC
>JAFTEL010000161.1 GCA_017453685.1 Clostridia bacterium | reverse complement strand
CGCAGCATGTAAAAATCGAGCGCGAGGGCGACTTCTTTTTCGGTCAGACCGGGCTTGATAAATTTGACGGCGTGACGATACGCCTGCTCGGCGATGCGCTTTGTTTGGAGAATGTTAACGATTCGTTTGGCGACAATCGGAGCTGTGTTTTTCGTGCGCAGCCTCTGGTTGCGCATTTTTTATTTGCGGAGGAATGCAGGATGTCAAAAACAGTCAAAAGAATGCTGTCCGTGCTGTTTTGTGCGGTGCTGTTGCTCGGTACGATCGCAAGCAGCGGGAAAGAGCTTGGTCAGTTTTCAATGAAAGCTATGGCGGGCACCAACGGACACACACAGGCGGAAGCGGTTGCTTATGTAAACAGCTTGGTGTTTGCCGGAAAAAAGCTGGATTATGACGGGAACGGAGCATGGTGCATTGATTTGATTCATTACTACTATGCCTATTTGGGCTATTCAAATCCATCCGGGAACGCCAACACTTATGACGACAACGCGCTTCCAAGCGGGTGGACACGGGTGTATTCCAACCCGCAGCCCGGCGACATCTACCAAACAGACGCCGGTCAGTATGGTCATGTTGCAGTTGTTACAGAAATAAGAGGCAGCAATATCGTTGTTGTTCAGCAAAGTCAAAATACCGCGCCTTTTGCTTCTTTAGAAGCGGCTTCAAGTGCAAAATGCTATATTAGACCTGATTTTCGGTCCCACACCTGCGACTATATGGCTTCGGCGACAATTTCAAAAGCGCCGACCAGAACGGCAACGGGCACGCGGGTACGCACCTGCTCCTGCGGCAAAACCATAAACGAAACCATTCCCGCCATTCCCTATACCACGGATTTAGCCGAGGGGATTTATACGATCACCTCAAAGTGTGGAAGCGGTCTAAAGGTTTCGACAAACAGCAACAACAACTACAATGTTTTTATTGCCGACGGCGATTGGCCAGATCAGTACTGGCTGTTCCGCAAAAACAGCGACGGTACCTACACCATTGAAAACGCATATTATAACAACAGGGTGCTTGACGTTGCGGGAGTCAGTATGGTGAATGACGGCAATATTTACACCTATGAAGACTATGGCGTTGATAATCAGAAATTCTATGTAATTCCCGTTGGAAATTATTATAAGCTCGTAGCCAAAAACTCTTATTTGAATGTTGACAACTACTGTTGCGGAACAACCAACGGCAACAACATTATTCAATATCAAGATAACGGCAGCGACGCACAGCGCTGGGCGCTCAAGCTGAGCAATCCGTCGCTGAGCCTGTCATCCTCGTCGGTCAACGTTTCCGCGGGCAGCTCCAAAACGGTCAACTGCACGGTCGGCCGGGAAACCAGAGGCGTGACAGCTTCTTATTTGATCGCCGACACCTCCGTTTGTTCTGCCAGTTGGGGTAGTTGGAACGGCATGACCTGCCCGCTGACCATCACCGGCAAAGCCGGCGGTACCACAACGGTCAAGGTCACGATCAAAGACGGGGATACCGGTATTGTTTATGACACCAAAACGATCACCGTGACCGTCCCCGGCGCAGCCTCCTACACCCTCACCTACAACGCCAACGGCGGCACGGGCGCGCCCGCGAGCCAGACTGGCAGCGGGAATATCACACTTTCCAACACCAAACCGACCCGCAGCGGCTACACCTTCAAGGGATGGGCGACGAGCGCAGGCGCGACCACGGCGCAATTCAGCGCGGGTGCGAGCTTCAATCTGATGGGGAACGTGACGCTCTACGCCGTGTGGCAGAAGAACGCGACGCCCGCGCAGCCGACCGTCAAATCCGTTGCCATCAGCGATTTCACACTCAATTACAGATTTTCCACCACGCCTCAACCTCAGATCACCGCCGATGAGGGCGCGGAATACACGGTCAGCTATTCCTCCTCCAACCCGAACGTGGTGAGCGTAGACGCGAACGGCAGAGTCACCGGCGTCAAGCGCGGCACGGCGATCATCACCTGCACCGTGACGGATGAGTACGGCAACAGCGTTTCCGATCATTGTATCGTCACCGTCAGCTACACTGTTTGGCAGTGGATCATCCGAATTATGCTGTTCGGGTGGCTTTGGTATTAAAATAACATAGCAAAACGCGCCGCTTGTCTGCTGACAAGCGGCGCGCTGCTTTGTTTGCTATTGGATTATAACAGCTTTTTGAATTCGTCAAACGCTTTGGGGTTGGCGAAGATCACGTCGCTGCCGTGCGAGAGGCAGGGGTCTTTGCCGTCGAAGGTTTCGCACCGCCCGCCGGCTTCGCGCACGATGAGCGTGCCCGCGGCGTAATCCCACGGCTGCAGCTCCTGCTCAAAGAACACCTCGGCGCGCCCCTGCGCCACGCAGCAGATGTCGTAAGCCGCCGAGCCGCTGCGGCGAATGTCGCGGCTGTAATCAAACACGCGGCGGATGAGCGCAAAGGTCGCGTCGGTGTTTTCAGGGTGATAGGGGCAGGTGCCGACCAGCGCCATGCCGTCCGCCAGGGTGCGGTCGCTCACGTGCATCGGTTCGCCGTTATAAAACGCGCCCTGACCTGCTTCGGCGTAGAACATCTCGTCGGTGTAGGGATCGTAGACCACGCCTTTTTTGATCTCGTCGCCCTCGCACAGCGCCACGGAAATGGCGCTGCAGCGGTAATTCTGCATGAAATTCGTCGTGCCGTCAATGGGGTCGATGATGAAGCGCAGCGCCTTGCTTTCGGCGTTCTCAGTACCTTCCTCGCCCATGAACAAGGCGGTCGGGAACGCCTTGCCGAGCTGCTCGAACAGATAGGTCTGCACGGCTACGTCAAATTTGGTGACGTAGTTTTTCTTGCCCTCTTTGGCAGTCACGGCGTTTTCCGCGTCGTGCGCGCTGAGCATGATTTTAGCGGCTTCTCTGACGATTCGGATAATACTTTCCAGTTCGGGTGTCATAATAAAAGCTTCTTTCGTTTATTCGGCGATTTCTTTTGCCTTGATGCGGTAGACCTTCACGCCGTGCGGCGGGATCATCGCGGAAATTTCATCGGGCGTGTCGTATCGGTCGCCGCTCCACAGCTCGGTCACTTCATAAGCTTCGGCCTCGGGCAGACCGCAGTATTCGGTCTCCAGCAGTTCGCGGATGCTCACGGCTTCCTCTTCGGCCTCGCCGAACTTGTTGAAGAAGCAAACGGCAACGTCGCCGCCGCTCAGCGGCTTGACCAGCGTGTCGACCTTGATGGTGGTCTTGTGACGGCGGCACTGAATGCCGAGCGGGTCCTGATCGATGGCGAGCAGGTCGCGGTTGGTGAGAATCTGCAGCATCGGGTTGTCGAGGTCGGGCGTGCCGTCTTCCTTGACGAAGCTGCGCAGGTCGTTGCCGAGGATGAGCGGAGCCGCCATCATGCACCACAGGCTGAAGTGCGAGCGGTTCTCTTCTTCGGTGAGGTCGCCGTTGCCCACTTCGAGCATATCCGGATCGTTCCAGCCGCCGGGGCCCGCGTATTTGGCGAGCTTGACGTTGATCTCATAAATGCCGACCACGCTCGCCCAGAACGGTTTGATGTCCATCGTGGTGCGCCACAGGTTGCCGGCTTCGCGGCCCCATTTCCACGGGCGGTTGCAGCCCCATTCGCAGATGGAGTAGCAGATGGGTTTTTCGGGCTTGCCGGTCTCTTCCGCGACGGCCTTGGTGGCCTTTTTCAGTTCGCGCCCCATGTTGATGTACTGCACGGCGGCGCCGTCCATCCGGGAAGTAATGGGGTTGTGGAACTTGATGGTGTTTTCGCCCTGCTTCAGGGCGATGATGACCTGCTGGCGACCGTCGGGCGTGAGCCCCATGCTCGGCGCGATGTCCACTTCGTAAACGTCGCTGTCGTTCACGGTCACGTGGCAGTATTTATAGAACGGGCCGAATTTTCTCAGACCGATGGTCAGCACGTAGTCTTTCGTTTCGTCGACTTTCACGGTGAAGGTCGCGGCGCCGATGTTGCCGCTCAGACCGGTGATGTATTCCCCGGCGCGGATCGGCTCGTTCGTGGCGAGTCTGGCGTGACCGCTCAGTTCGGCTTCGCAGGCGTGATAGGTGATGAAATCCTTGCCGCCGATTTCGCCGAGCGTGATCTTTTCAATGCCGGGCGCGGCGGTCGTGACGGGATGATTGTGGCAGAAATCGTATTTGAAATACTCAATGCCCCAGTCGGCAAAGGTGCGCGCGTCAACGGCTTCATGGCCGAGGGAGGCGGGCAGGTCTTCGCAGGTGTGCGTGCCGTTGGAGGAATAGATGCCGACCTTCAGCCCGAGGGCGTTGATATCGTCCACCAGCGCTTTGATGCCGCGCGGGAAGTTGGTCAGATCGCCCATCATGCGGCCGTTTTCGTCGCGGGAGGAGGACTGCCAGCAGTCGTCCAGGTTGATGTAGGTGTAGCCCGCGTCCGCCAGACCGCTGTCCACCATGGCCTTGGCGGTCTGCAGGATGAGCTCTTCGTTGATCTTGTTGCGGAACAGGTTCCAGCTCGACCAGCCCATCGGGGGCGTCAGGGCGATGCCGTTATTGTAATCGGTCTGGGATTCCTTGGTGACCTTCACGGCGTTCGCGGCGCGGGTAACGGCGGCGCCGGGCGTGAGAATTTTGGATTTCAGGGCATAGCCCGCGGCAGCCGCGGCTGTGACTTTCAAAAGACCTTTTAACATAAATCGTACCTCCGCACTATAATTAAACTTATTTTACCAGAAAGCGCGCGGAAATGCAAGCTCCGGCGGCGTTTAATTCCGCAAAGCAAGCGCCGGAACCGGCGGCAAACGGCTTTGTACCGAAAATCGACAGAAAAGTATAATTCTTTTGTTACTAAATATTCATATTTTTCCAGACACTTTGGTTTATATTGTAACTGTTGAAACCTATGCCGAAACAAAACGGCAGGGAATGTGAGGGTGAAACATGAAGGTTTTCACGAAGTGCACGGCGGTTCTTCTGGCCGCTGCGCTGCTCTTTTGCATGAGCGCCTGCGGCGGGAAGAACGAGGTTGACCCCGCCGTGAAACAGAAGCATGAGGAGATCATCAAAAACAACCTGACGATCGATTATCTGTCGGATTACGAAGAGCTCCCCGCCGACCAAAACCGCATCGGGATTTCCATTGCGGGCGGCAAAGAGATGAACGAAGAAAAATGCATTTTGATATCGTTCGGCAATTCCCACGTTTACCAGTCTCTTTCCGACACGACGCAGCTGATCTCCCGCTGCCATTTGTTTGACGCGGAACATCCGGAGACGCAGATCGAAACAAAGTTTTTCACCGTGGCGAACGGCACTTCCGACAAAGCCTCGTTCGGCGGCGCTCTTTCTTACGGCAAGGGCACGGATTGCGAATACGCGCTTTTGAAGTTTGACGGGGTCCTTGCCTCGGAAAATCCCAGTTGGGAAACGCCGGCCATCTTCTGGATCGTCGCCATCGAAACGAACGGAACGATCACGGTTCTCACCGATACGCCGCTGATCGATCACGAATAAAAGACCGAAAGGTTTTTCTCACGGTTTGACCCGCCTTCGTGTATGAGGGCGGGTCGTTTTTCTGTCTGTCGTTCGGCACCCGTTTCGTCATATTTTCCGCGCCTTTTCAATATGCTGAAAAGGGTGATGAAAATGAGGAAAAAAGTGCTTCCCTTTCTTGTGTTTCCGGCGGTTTCTCTGCTGGTCGGCTCCGTTTCCGCGCTGCTGACGGGCGAAAACATGATGATCTATCAAACGGTGGAAAAGCCCGCCCTCGCGCCGCCCGCCGCCTTGTTCCCGATCGTGTGGACGCTGCTCTATCTGCTCATGGGCGTCAGCGCCGCCATGGTGTATAACGCCGCGGGCGATTACCGGAAGATCGGGCTGTGGCTGTTCTGGGCGCAGCTGGCGGTGAATTTCTTCTGGAGCCTCCTGTTTTTCAACCTGCGGGCGTTTTTGTTTGCCTTTGTCTGGCTTATTCTGCTTTGGGTGCTGGCGGCGGCGATGGCGATCGCCTTTTTCAAAACGCGGCGCGTTGCGGGGCTGCTGCAGGCGCCCTATTTGCTGTGGCTGACCTTTGCCGCCTATCTGAACTTTTCGGTTTATATCCTAAATTCTTAAACCGTCAGATCGGCGGTCTGTACCCGAATGACCTTTTGCAGGTCGGCAAAGCTCACCTCGACATGGAACCCGATCTTGCCCGCGCTGAACAGGATCGTTTCAAAGCGCGGCGCGGTTTCGTGAACGACGGTGGGCAGCGCTTTTTTCATGCCGATGGGGGAACAGCCGCCGTGCACGTAGCCGGTGAGCGGCAGCAGCTCCCTGGATTTGATCATGGCAATGGATTTTTCTTTGACCGCCGCGGCGGCTTTTTTCAGGTCAAGCTCGTTTTCGGCGGGGATCACAAAGCAGTAATGCGCGCCGCTTTTGCCCACGGTCACGAGCGTTTTGAATACTCTCGCCGGATCGAAGCCGAACAGCGCGGCGATCTCCAGCCCCGACTTTGCCCCCTCGGCGGCAAAGGTGTGCGGCACGTAGGCGATCTTCTTTTGTTCTAAAATACGCATCACGTTCGTTTTTTCTTCCATATTTTTCACCTTGACCTTGAAAAAGAATCAAAAATTATATATAATGCAATATGATAACAGAGTAAAGCGTCGAAAGAAGGCGGGTGTTCGATATCATACCGGATGATATCACAATTTTCAAAGAAATTAAAGTTCTGCCGCGAAAATATATCTGCGATATTCTTCTGGAAAACGGCGTGGTCATTCACGTCTGCGGCGACGGTTCTGCGATCGGCGACGATGGCAAGACTTACTTTGCCGTGTCGCAGGATAATGCCGCGGGCGACTGCGAGATCCTCGGTTACAGTTGTGATATCGACGCTCCCATTGACGAAACGGAAGATTTTCCATGGACGATCGAATGAACAGGATGAAAGGGTTGATTCTGTGAAGAATATTGTTGTAATCGGTGCGAACCAGTGCGGTCTTGCTTTTGCGAAGTTTGCCGCGGACGCGGGCTTTGACGTCAACGTCTATGAGGCGAAGCAAAGGGATGAGGTTGCCTATAACTGGACGGACGATATGATGGAGGAGACCTTCCCGCAGGTCGGTCTTCCTCTGCCGCCGGAGGAGATCCACACCCGCAAGCGCAGCTGGACGTTCATTCCGCCCTCTCAATCGGTCAAGGTGTTCGTTCCCGTGCCGGAGGAGGAACTGGATTTTGCCATGTATCGCCGCCCGTTCAACGCGTGGCTCGAAGAATTGGCGACCAAGGCGGGCGCCAAGGTTCATTTCGGCACGAAAGTTGATCGGATGCTCATCGAAGGCGGCAAGGCGGTCGGCGTTATGCTGGCGGACGGCACGAAGGTCGACGCCGGTCTGGTCGTTGACTGCGGCGGCGTCAATTCGCCCATCCGCAATTCGCTGCCGGATGATTTCGGCATTGAACAAAGAATCGATCCGAACGATACCTTCGTCGTGCGCCGCACCTTCTTCCGCCGCCCCGAGGGCACCAAGCGGCCGGAGTTCACCAACTGCGCCTACCTCAAGCATCTGGGCGAGAACGGCATTTCGTGGTGTCTGCTTTCCTATGACGAGCAGGCGGCCGATGTGCTCATCGGCCGCTTGGGCAAGCTGACCGACGCGCGCTATACCAACGCGCTGGCCGATCTGCGCCGCGACAACCCCATCATCGGCAAAGAGATCGTGACCGGCGGCGAACTGCTGCAAATCCCCGTGCGTCATCCCATCGCCACTATGGTCTCGAATGGTTACGCGCTGGTGGGCGACAGCGCCTATATGACCATCCCCATGCTCGGCAGCGGTATGGCGGCCGGTATGCGTGCGGGCAGAATGCTGGCCGACGTCATCGCCGAGCCGATCGGCGACCCGTTTTCGGTCGAGAACCTGTACCGCTATCAGAAGCAGTACATGAAAGAGATCGGCGCGGAACATTCGGCGATCAACATGATGAAGAACTGGCTGCTCAAAACCGACGACAGAAACGTAGATTTCCTCATCGGCAAGGGCATCGTCAACAAAAAGATGCTCGTGGAAGCCTCTGCTGGTCACATGCTGCGCATGACCTTCCCCGAGCTGGTTTCCACCGCGCTGCGCGGCATCAAACGCCTTGATCTGCTGCTGGAACTGGCGGCGCTGATGGGCAAGATGGAAAAGCAGCTTGACATTGCCGCGAATATGCCGGAGCAGTATGACAAAGAGGCGCTGAAGGTCTGGCGCCAAAACTACGAAAAAGCCTTCCAATAAGCGAACATAAAAAATGAGCGGAAACCGCATTGGCTTCCGCTCTTTTGTCATTTTCCCTCTAAACAAAGTCGGATCAGATCGTTCACGTCGGCGGTGGCGAGACATTCCACGGTGTCGGACGCGCCGTAGTAAAACTTGACTTCGCCGCTGTCCTCCAGAATCATGCCGCCTGGGAACACCGTGCTTTTGCGAAAACCGTCCTCTTCCTCATAATCTTGGTCGCAGAACAGCAGCGGCTCGCTGTATTTGCCGACGATCCTGCTCGGGTCGTCCAAGTCCAGCAGCATGACGCCTGCGGTGTAGCTCTTTGTCCACTTCGCCTCCCAACCGTTTTTGCCGCGGTCGGGGTCGAGGTTGACCGCGTGGAAGGTGGTGAGCCAGCCCTTTTCGGTCTTGACGGGCGGCGCGGCGGGTCCGATTTTATCGTTGGCGAAGGGTACGTCCTCCACGCCCATCACCAGCTTATGATTGCCCCAGAAGCGCAGGTCGGGCGATTGCCCGAACCAGATGTCAAAGCGGTCGCGGTGGCGGCGGGAATAGACCGGCATCGGGCGCTCCAGCCGCGTGTAGAGTCCGCCGACTTTTTCGGGGAAGAGCACCATGTTGCGGTTGTCGGGCGTGGAAAGTGAGAGCAGGTCAAAGGTTGTAAAATCCTCCGTTCGGAAGATGCCGCCGCAAATGCCGTGCTTGGTGTCCACCGCCGCGCAGACGTAGCAAACGCCGTCGATGACGGTCAGGCGCGGGTCATAAACGCGCTCGATCTCGTCGGTTTTCAGCGCGAAGCAGGGCTTGGGCGCAACCGTCCAGTGAATCCCGTCGGCGCTCGTTGCCAAGCCGATGTTGGTGCCGTCGAGCCGCTGTTCCTCAAAGCTGCCGTAATCGTTGCGAAAGAGCATCACGTATTGACCGTTATACTTGGTCACGCCCGCGTTGAAGATCAGCGCGGCGGGGTAGGGCACGTCAAAGCGGGTGAGCACAGGTCTGTCAAGCTTCTTCAAGATTTCATTCATGATCTTTCTCTCCGATCTCTATTTGGATTTCCTGTTCTGTCAGGGATAATACGTATTCATCCGCGCCGAAGCCGCCGGTCAAAAAGAATATCTCTTGGCACTGATGCGGCGCGTCGGCGGTCACAGTTACCGTATTCTTGATAATCGGCAGCACGAACCGAACGCCGTCTTTCTTTTGATTCAGCTTTGCCGTGATCGTGACCTTGTCCGCAGTGAATGTATAGCTAAACAGCGCGGCAAGCAGTTCGTCTTCCACGGCTCGTTCCGTCGCGTCGCAAAACCGCGCGCGGACGCTGACGCGAACGGAATCCCGTTCCTGCGTCACTTCCACGGCCGCGTTGCCATCCAAACAGGTGGCGTAGGCGACGCCGTCTTTTTCGTATTCCGCGCGGGGGATGAGCGAACGGTGCGCGACGGCTTTCGGCTGCTGCATGTTGTTCGGCTCGGTCAGCTTGTATTCATAGACCGAGCCCGCGATGACCGCGCCGCGCTTGCGGTGATACAGCAGCGACAGCGAGCCGCCCGAAGCGTGCGCCGCGCCACGGGGGAAGGTGTAGGTGATATAATCATAGGCGGTCACGGTGGCGAGCCACGGGCCGACCGAGAGCTTGTAAGTGTCCAGTTCGGGGTAATATTTGACCCGGGACGCTTCTTCGTCGCAGGGGAGCGCGGTGGGGTTACTTTCCGTCAAGCCGCGGCACAGTGCATCCGCCAAAGCCGCCGCGTGGCAGAACGTGTGGTGAACGCAAGGCGGCTGACCGTATTCTTGGTAGTGCAAACCGCCATGAAGGGCGCCGTCCCGCGTGCAGGCGCGAAGCAAATCGACCGTGCGCCTTGCCGCTTCGGTAAACGCCGCGTCCGTTTTGCCAAGCGCGGCAAACGCGCCGAGGCACCCGTCCGCCGTGCGGCTGCCGTAATACGTCCATTTATTGTTCCGCACGCCGAAGGAGTTGTCCCAGCCGCCGTCAGGCAGCAGAAAGTCCAGCGCCCTGCGGGCATATCGGCGCAGGTGGTCGAGCGCCGCGCCGTCCTGCAAAGCCGCGGCGGCGTCGATCAGACAGGGGAGAGATTCTTCCATCGCGTACCCCACGTCGACGGGCGCGCAGCCTTTTTCGGTTCGGAAACCGTGCGGTTGTCCTTCGCCGCCGATCAGACCGCTGTCTGTGAATTGCGCCATACAATAAGCGAGCAGTTCTTTCGCACGTTCCGTGCAGGCTTGGCTGCCGAAATGCGCGCCCGCCATGGCGTTGACCGCAGCGGCGGCGCAGTAGTAATTTATGTTAGCGCGAAAGCCTATTTTCACATTCTGATAAACCCATTCCGCGGAAGCGGCAAACAGTTGTTTCAATTCTTCGCGAAGATCGGCGGGCAGTTTTTCACCGAAATAAGCCAGCGTTTTGGAAAGATTGAGCGCGGAAAAGACCGTGATGCCCTTCCACTCGCTGTCGAAATCGTTTTGCATGCTGCCGTCCTCGTGGGCGAGAAGCCGCCGGAAGCGCAGCAGCCGCCTTGCCCCGTCGAGATACTGCTCCTCACCGGTCAGCGCATAGGCGCAGATCAGCGGGAAAACGGCGTTGTCCGCGCGGCCGTGGACGCGGTCACACGCTTCGCACCGAAACCCGCCGTAGTATGGATCATTTTCATCGGTGATCTGCTGCTTGAGCAAATAGCCGCACCAATCCAGCAGAAGCTGCTGTGCTTTATTCGGTTTCACTTGCGCCGATCTCCTCCCGCAGTTCTTCCCGCCTGGCGCGGAACGCCAGCAGTTCTGCCATGATGGCTTCTTTCCGCTTGCCCGTGAAGTTGTCAAACAGATAGGTGGCGGCGGCCAGCAGATTGCCGAAAACGCCGCAGAGCGTGAACATCAGATAGAGCCCGCGCAGGGTGCTGCCGCTCTGTTCCAAACCTGCTTTGGAGGCGCCTTCGCTATAACGGATCTTTTCAAAACTGATGTTGTAAAAATTGGTGCGGATGAAATTGTAAGCCGTGCCTAAAATGCTCTGCGTGGTGCTGATGAGCCCTTCGCTGCGAATGGGCGTGCCGAATTCTTTAGTGGAATACCACTCCATGTAGTCGGTGGCGTCGCCGATCAGCACTTTTTTCGTGGCGATCACCGCGTTGTTCGGCATACCGGAAATCCCGATCAGCAGGCCGATGAGATAGCGGAACCGCCGAATCTTATCTTTTTTGTATTTGATCCCGAACAGCGCCATGAGGGAATAAAAGACGCCGGTGAACGCGTAGCTGCCGGACATAATGGTGCGGGCGGAAAAGCGGCTGTTCAAAAACGGAACCGACGCAAGACCGGCGTAGGAAAGCGTGCCGCTCACGGCGTCGATGATCGCCTTCATCTTGTAATCGCCGAAGCAGTCCTCATAGATATAGGGCAGCAGCTTGTAGGAAAGCTGGCGGATCTGCTCAAAGAAGTTGCCGATCTGCACCGTGACGAAGGAGCGGCTGTGCAGCACGGTGGCGATCGTGTTCCTGTCCCAGTTGATTTTGACTTTATCGGGCCGCTTTTCCACGCGCAGTTTTTCGTTGAGCGTGAAATACGGCGCGAACATGGCGGCAAGCCCCAGTACGCAGAAGATGAGCGCAACGAAGAAATAACCGGTCTGCTTGCCCGACGGGGTCTTGGCCGAGCCGACCACAATGGGGATCAGCCAGCCGGGCAGCATGGAGCCCAGCGCCTGCGCCAGTGTGGCGAGCGTGAAAAAATTCTTTCTGTCCTTCGCGTTGGTGGTCATGCGCAGGGACATCGCGGTCAGAGAAGTGTCATAAAACGCGTCCGCCGTGTTGTAGATGAGTTTGATGACAAGCGTCCAGAGAAAATTATAAAACGCGTTGGAAAAGGGGACGACGAACAGCAGCATGGACGCGACGGCAAAGGGGATGGGCGAAAGCAGCAGGACGGTTTTGGTCGGCGTGCGCTTGCCCTGTCTGACGGGCGTATCAACTACGTTGCCGGCAATGGGCGCGACGGCAAGCCCCGTCACGGTGAAAATATTGCCCATGATCGTCATGAGGCGGTTTTCGATGCCCATGAAGTCGCGGAAGAACTTGTCGGAAAACGTGTTGACGCTGTCCTGTCCCATCTCGTTCCCGAAAACGCCGCCGGCATAGCCGAGCTGCTCCTTCACCGTGAACGAGGGATTATTTGTGATCTTTTCCTTCAGCGAAATCAGTTTTTCTCGAATCATGTTTCGTTCCTTCTTGTCAGCTCAAAGCAAAACCGCCGCATCGAACAAGTCGGTACGGCGGTTGTTTTCAGAACGCTTTTGTGATGTCAATGAGCCTTGTATTACCCTGATCGTAGCAGGCGGCAATGACGTCGGACAGCGCGAGCGCCGTGTCAAGGCTGGTCATGCACGGAATTTTCAGGTTCATGCATTTGCGGTACAGTACGCGGAAATCGCCGACGGAATAATCCATCACCGCACCGGTGTAGACCACGTAATTCACCGTGCCCGTCTCGATGAGGTTGTTGATATCGTCGTTTTCCCAGACGTTGTGCGCCGTGGTCACGTCGATGCCGCGGGCGCGGATGGCCTTGGCGGTGTCGGGCGTCGCGTAGATGCTGATGCCAAGGTCTGTGAACCGTTCGGCAAGGGCGATGGCGTCGGTGTAGTCATAATCCTCGACCGAGATCAGAATCCCCTGATTCGGCTTTTTGCGAATCTCCGCCACGTCGATGCCGCTCGCGGCAAGCCCTTTATAAAGCGCTTCCGTCTTGGTTCTGCCGATGCCGAGAACTTCGCCGGTCGATTTCATTTCGGGACCCATAATGGTGTTCGCGTCGGTGAGCTTTTCAAAGCTGAACACCGGCACCTTGATGGCGTAGTATTTGGAGGAGGGGGCGAGCCCGTTTTCGTAGCCCATATCGACCAGCGTTTCGCCGAGCATGGCGCGGCTGGCGAGGTCGACCATCGGGATGCCCGTGACCTTGCTGATATAAGGCACCGTGCGGCTGGCGCGGGGGTTCACTTCGATGACGTACAGCTGACCGTCCATCACCAGATACTGGATGTTGACGATGCCTTGCGTGCCGAGCCCGCGCGCGATCTCGACCGAGGTCTTTACCACCGTGTCCTTCATGCCGTCGCTCAGATTATAGGGCGGATAAACGGCGATGGAGTCGCCCGAGTGGATGCCGGCGCGTTCGATGTGTTCCATGATGCCGGGGATGAGAACGGTCGTGCCGTCGGAAATGCAGTCGACCTCCAGCTCGATGCCCGGCATGTATTTGTCGATCAGAACAGAGTTGCTGATCTTGCCGGAGAGAATGATCTCCATGAACTCGCGCACTTCTTCCTCGCTGCGAACAACGCTCATGCCCTGACCGCCGATGACATAGGACGGACGGAGCAGAACGGGGTAGCCGAGAATCTTGGCGGCGATGAGCGCTTCATCAACGGTGTTGACGGAAACGGCCTTCGGGCGCTTGATGCCGATGGTTTCGAGGAAGGCGTCGAATTTCTCTCTGTCCTCCGCGGTGTCGATGCCGTGGGCGGAGGTGCCGAGAATGGTGATGCCGTGATCCACGAGATACTGCGTCAGCTTAATGGCGGTCTGCCCGCCGAAGGCGACCACCACACCGATGGGCTTTTCCACCTCGATGACGTTCATCACGTCTTCGGGCGTGAGAGGCTCGAAATACAGGCGGTCGGCGGTGTCGTAGTCGGTGGAAACCGTTTCGGGGTTGTTGTTGACGATGACCACGTCGTAGCCGCGTTTGCGCAGCGCCCACACGCAGTGGACGGAGCTGTAGTCGAACTCGATGCCCTGACCGATGCGGATGGGGCCGGAGCCGAGCACCATGACGACCGGTTTGCCGCTGCGGGGCATCTGCCGCGATTCGCACTCTTTGTCGGCGCTGGAATAGAAGTAGGGGGTCTGTGCGTCGAATTCCGCGGCGCAGGTGTCGACCATCTTGTAGCTGTAATGAAATTCCGGCAGTTCTTCCGCGCCCGTGAGGCGTTTGATGAACGAATCGGGGAAGCCGGATTTCTTGGCTTTCAGATAGAGCTCTTCCGTCAGCGGCTGCGAGCTCAGTTCCTCTTCCAGCGCGATGGCTTTCTGCAGGCAGTAGAGGAAATAGCGGTCGATCTTGGTAATATCGAAAATGGTGTCGACGCTGACGCCTTTTTTCAGCGCCTCATAGATCGTGAACAGGCGCATATCGTCCTGCGCGGCGAGCCGCGTCATGATATCGTCGTCGTTGATGGGCTTGGCGTTGAGCGAATCCAGTCCGATCTCCACGCCGCGCACCGCCTTCATGATCGCTTCGATGAAGGACTGACCGATCGACATGACTTCACCGGTCGCCTTCATCTGGGTGCCGAGCTTGCGGCTCGAACCGATGAACTTGTCAAACGGCCATTTCGGGAATTTGGCGACCACGTAGTCGACGGCGGGCTCGAAGCAGGCGCAGGTCTTGCCCGTGATCTCGTTGGTGATCTCGTCCAGATGGTAGCCGAGCGCGAGCATGGTGGTGATCTTCGCGATCGGGTAGCCGGTTGCCTTGCTCGCCAGCGCGGAGGAACGCGAAACGCGGGGGTTGACCTCGATCACGGCGTATTCAAAGCTGTCGGGGTCAAGGGCGAACTGGCAGTTGCACCCGCCGACGATGCCCAGCGCGGTGACCATTTCGAGCGCCGCCGTGCGCAGCATCTGATATTCTTTGTTGGCGAGGGTCAGCGCGGGGGCGACCACGATGGAGTCGCCCGTGTGGATGCCGACGGGATCGACGTTTTCCATCGAGCAGATGGTGATGGCGTTGCCGCACTCGTCGCGCATGGTCTCAAATTCGATCTCTTTCCAGCCGGAAATGCATTTTTCCACCAGAATCTGCGTGATGGGGGACATATCCAGACCGATGGTAGCGATCTCAATGAATTCTTCTTCGTTGTCGGCGATGCCGCCGCCCGTGCCGCCGAGCGTGAACGCCGGGCGCACGATGACGGGGTAGCCGATTTTTGCCGCTGCCGCGACCGCTTCGTCGATGTTGTTGGCGATCTCGCTGGGCACGCAGGGCTGGCCGATCTCTTCCATCGTTTTGCGGAACAGATCACGGTCCTCTGCTTTTTTGATGGCGTTGATGTCGCTGCCCAGAATTTTCACGCCGTATTTTTCCAGCACACCGCTTTCATGCAGCTGCATGGAGATGGTCAGACCCGTCTGACCGCCCAGGCCCGCCAGCAGCCCGTCGGGGCGTTCTTTTTCAATGATGCGGGCGATGGTGTCCACGGTCAGCGGCTCCAGATAAATTTGATCCGCCAGCGCTTCGTCGGTCATGATGGTGGCGGGGTTGGAGTT
>JAFTEL010000160.1 GCA_017453685.1 Clostridia bacterium | reverse complement strand
ATCTGAAGAAAAAAATCATCCGCTGCGTGGGCGATCCCGAGACCCGCTTCGGCGAGGACGCGCTGCGCATCATGCGCGCCGTGCGCTTCGCCGCCACGCTGGATTTCACCGTGGAAGAAGCGACCGACCGCGCCGTGCATCGGTTGAAAGACAACCTCAAAAAAATCGCCGTGGAGCGCGTGCAGGTCGAACTGACCAAACTGCTCGGCGGCCGCTGCGCAAACGTGCTGACAAAGCATGCCGACGTGCTGGCGGTGGTGCTGCCCGAGGTTTCGCTCGACGAAGCGGCGGCGGAGCAAATCGAAAAAGCGCCGAACCTCGCGGTCAAGCTCGCGCTGCTCACACGGGGCTGCGACGCCGAGACGATTCTGCGGCGGCTGCGTTACCCCAAGGCGCTGATCGCGCAGGCCGTGACCGCCGTGGCCTATCCCGCCGAAAAGCTGCGCCCCGAACTGCCCGCCATGCGGCGGCTGCTCGGCGCCTGCGGCGGGGAAAACGCCGCCAACGTGCTTACCTTTGCTTCTCTGACCGGCGCGCTCGCCGCCGAAGAATACGCAAAAGCTCAAACGCTGCTGGAACAGATCATTGAACGGGGCGACTGCGTGACGGTGAATCAACTCGCCGTGAGCGGCAGCGAAGCGACCGAACGGCTCGGCGTGACCGGCCGCGCGGTGGGCGAACTGCTGGAAAAGCTGCTGGACGCCGTGATCGACGGCGAAGCCGAAAACACGCCCGACGCGTTATGGGAATATGCGAACAACCACTTAAAATATTAACAAACTTTGAACATTTTTTGCTTTTTCCTGTTGACTATCCCGAGAAATATGGTATAATGCTTTTGTATTATGGCAAAAAATGAAAAGGAGAGAAAAAGACCATGAATGAAAAATTCCGCAACGCTTTGGCGCTTGTCCTTTGCCTGATCCTGACCTTCACCGCGACCGTGCTTCTGACCACGGCGGTTGAGGCCGACGATCCGACCACCTCGGCGATCGCCACCACCACCAAGACCGAGACGACCACCAAAAAGGAAGAAACGACCACCAAAAAAGAAGAAACCACGACCAAAAAAGAAGAGACGACCACCAAAAAGGACGAGACGACCACCAAAAAAGACGAGACCACGACCGAGGATAACCCCATCGTGACCTTTGACGACCGCCCCACCACCACGAAAAAAGCTACCCCCACCACCAAGAAAACCACCAAGACCACCAAAAAGAGCAACAAGAACGTCACCAAAAAGCCCTCTGTGATCGCGACCGCCGCTGCGGAAGATGAAACGATCGAAGAGACCAGCTCCGAAGACGAAACCACCACCGAATATGTCAACATCTACACCTTTGCCGATGACGACCTGTTCGAGGAAGAGACCACCGAGGAACAGACCGAGAAGAAGAGCGTTGACGTGAAGAAGATCGTCATCATCGCCGTGATCGTCGTTGCCGTTGCCGGCGCCGGCGCCTGCCTGTTCATCCTGAGCAAAAAACAGTAATCCCTAAGCAATAACACCAAGGGCTGTATCGGTTGATGCAGCCCTTTCGTTAATTCGGAATTATGAATGCGGAATTCGGAATTATTGCGATCGGACGCACTTTGCCGGAAGAACCAGCAAAGAGCAAAAGAGTATAATACTGCTTTTCCTTCGACACGAATTTGAATCGGGCTTCCTGATGTGCTAAAGCTTTCGGGCAAATGGATCAAATACAATTCGGAGCGAAGCGACCCACACAATTCCGCATTCCGCATTCCGAATTCATAATTAGATTCAGCGAGGATTCTTATGAAAAAACTTATCTCTGTCCTGACCGCACTTCTTCTGCTTGCCGCGTGTGTTCTGCCCTGTGCCGCCGTCGATTTTTCCTGCGCCGTGCCGACCGTGAAGGGCGGGCAGAAAACGCAATTGAGCCTGCGCGTGGATGAAAACTCCAACCTCTACACGGCGGAATTCGTGCTGACCTATGACGCGAGCAGCTACCGCTATACCGGAACATACGCGCCCGGCGACGCGTGCGAGGGCTTGTCGCCTTATCTTGAAGCGGCGGAAAACGAGAGCGGCAAAATCAAGATCGTCTACACCGCGACCGAACCGCTCACGGCTTCCGGCGCGCTGTGCACGCTCGAATTTCAGGCGAAGCGCGGCGCCGAACGGGGCGATTTCTCGCTGACAGCGGAACACGCCGAGACCTTTGACGGCGAGCATATCCGCAAGCTGCCCGTTACGGCGAACGGCACGCAGGGCACGATCGAACCCGCGTCGAACGCCGTGCAGCTCATCGGCTGCGCGCTGGCCGTGATCGGCATTGCGCTTTGCGTGACCGCGCTCGTGCTCAAAAGAAAAAAGAGAAAGGCGGCTGCCGCATGAGACATTTTATTGCGGGCACCGATTGGTGGACGGATTGCGACGACGCCGTGGCGATGCGGCTGCTCGCCTGCGCCGTGAAGCGCGGCGAGATCGCGCTGGACTGTGTGGGGATCAACGCCTGTATGCCCTATTCCTGCGCGTCGCTGCGCGAATTTCTGCGTCTGGAAGGGCTGAGCGACGTTCCGATCGGCGTCGACCGTGAAGCGACCGATTACCGCGGTCGGCCGCCGTATCAAGAAAGATTGGCCAAACGCAGCGGCGATCCGTTCCAAAACGAAACAGCGCCCGACGCGGCTCAGCTCTATCTCGAAACGCTCCGGCGGGCGAAGGAACCCGTGGAGATCATCGAGATCGGCTTTTCGCAGGTTCTGGCGGCGGCGCTGGCCAAAGAGCCGAAGCTGTTCGCCGAAAAGGTCGCTCAACTGTGGATGATGGCGGGCAAGTGGGATGAGCCAAATGGCTGGGAAAACAATTTCGCCGCCACGCCCCGCGCCGCCCGCGCGGCGGCTGCGTTCTGCCGCGACTGTCCCGCGCCGATCACTTTTCTGGGCTTTGAAACGGCGGATACCGTCATCGTCGGCGGCAAATTGGCAGAAGGCGACCATCTGAAACAAGTGCTCGCTGACCACGGCTCGCCCAACGGGCGCTGTGCGTGGGACCCGATGCTCGTGCGCGTCGCGCTGCTGGGCGACCCGCAGGCGGCGGGGTTCGATTGTGTGACAGGGACGGCCTCGGTCGACCCCGAAACCGGTCGGAACAACTTTGCCCCCGACCCGAACGGGCGGCACCGCTATCTGGTCAAAACGCAGACCGACGGTTGGTACGAGAACGAGATCGACCGCATGATCGCGAGCGAATAAAAACTTTTCCTTTTTTTAAAAATTACTTGACAAACGTCGTTTAATCGGTATAATAGTCTTTGTTGCGGCAAACGCAACGGGCGTTTGGCCCGGTAGTTCAGTTGGTTAGAACGCTAGCCTGTCACGCTAGAGGTCGACGGTTCGAGCCCGTTCCGGGTCGCCATTTTGCTGTTATAGCTCAGTAGGTAGAGCGCATCCTTGGTAAGGATGAGGTCGGCGGTTCAAATCCGCCTAACAGCTCCACGAAAAAGCACTGCGTCAGCGGTGCTTTTTTTGTTTTTTCCATTGAATTGTTCACGGATTTCCTTTATAGTGAATGAGACAAAACAAAGGATGTGCTGCTATGAATAACCCAAACACCAAAAAATATGATGTCGCGGCGTATATCTGGCCGTCCTACACGGGCAAAGAACCGCGCGCCTATCAGTTCTGGGAAAAGCGGATGGGCGAGTGGCAGTCGGTCATGAGCGCTCAAGCGCGCGTGGAAGGGCAGATACTGCCCCGCAAGCCGCTTTGGGGCACGGTCGATGAAGCCGACCCGAAGGTGATGGAGTTCCAGATTAAAGAGGCGCTGCGCCACGGCGTCAACGTGTTCATTTACGACTGGTATTGGTATGACCGCAGACCGTTCCTCGAGCAGTGTCTGGATGACGGCTTTCTCGGCGCGCCGAACAACAAAGAGATGCAATTCTATCTCATGTGGGCAAACCACGACGCGGGCTATCTTTGGGATAAGCGGCAGCCGGACGTGGACGAGATCATCTGGTACGGGTCTCAGCCGAGGAGCGAATTTGACCGCGTCTGCCGCCGTGTGATTGATCTGTACTTCAAGCGCCCGAATTACTATAAAATCAACGGCTGCCCCGTGTTCATGATCTATGAATTGAGCAATCTGGTGCGGGGTCTGGGCGGCGTCGACCAAACCAAAGAGGCGCTGGAAGCGTTCCGTCAGATGGTGAAAGAGGCGGGCTTCCCCGATCTGCATTTGCAGGGCGTGATTTACAGCGAACGCGCGGTGGATGTCAGCATGATCGACCCCGCGTATGAAGGTTCGACCAAGGAACTGGTCAAATATCTCGGACTGGATTCCGTCACGCATTATCAGTATGTGCATTTTGTCGATTTCGGCGGCGGTTACGCAAACGGTCTGCCGAAGGCAGCCGAGGAGTTTGAACGCATCCATCGGGAATACGACGTGCCGTATTATCCGCATGCCTCCGTCGGTTGGGACAATAACCCGCGTTATCAGCACATCACCTATCCGATCGTGACGGACAACACGCCCGAGCAGTTCAGAAAGGCGCTGCAGATCGCGAAGGAATACGCCGATCAATATAACGACGTGCCGCTCATCACGGTCAATTCCTGGAATGAGTGGACGGAAATGAGCTATCTCGAACCCGACGACGTGTACGGTTATGGCTATCTGGAAGCGATTCGGGACACGTTCGGCGGAGAATAAGCGAAATTGTGCTTCGCGCAGCGAATTTTAGCTCCCGAAGGGCGAATTCAGCTGTCGTCATTTGGCAAAGCCAAAATTCGACTTGGTGGTGAGACGATGACGGAAAAAGGAAATGACCGCAGGTCGATGACGACATTTATCTCCTCGATGCTGATTTTCGGCACGATCGGGGTGCTGCGTCGCTATATCCCCCTTTCCTCCGCTCTGCTGGCGTTCTCGCGCGGGATCCTCGGCGGTCTGTTCCTTTTGATCTTTGCCAAAGTGCGGAAAAAATCCGTCGGCGCGAAGCTGCAGTCCCGCGATCTGCTGCGGCTCGTCATCACGGGCGCCATGATCGGGATCAACTGGATGCTGCTTTTTGAAGCGTATCGTCACACCACGGTCGCCGTCGCCACGCTTTGCTACTACATGCAGCCGACCATCGTCATCCTTTTGTCGCCCCTCCTTTTCAAAGAACGGCTGACGGGCAAAAAAGCAGCCTGCGCCGCCGTTTCCATCGCCGGCATGGTGCTGGTGTCCGGCGTTGTCGGGAACAGCGGCGGCGGGAATCTCCGGGGCGTTCTGCTGGGGCTGGGCGCCGCGTTTTTCTATGCCGCCGTCGTCATCATGAACAAGAAAACGCCCGGGATCGACCCCTATCAGCGGACGACGGTGATGCTGCTGTCCGCCGGGCTCGTCATGCTGCCCTATCTGCTTTTGACGGGCGGTTTTAGCAACGGGAGCGTTCGCTGGCCTGCCGTCGTCCTGCTGTTCGTCCTCGGCGTCGTCCATACGGGGCTCGCGTACACCCTGTACTTCGGCAGCATGGACGGCTTGAAACTGCAGACGATCGCGGTACTGAGCTATATCGACCCCGTGTCTGCGCTGCTGTTTTCCGCCCTTCTGCTCAAAGAACCGCTCAGCGTTCTGAATCTCATCGGCGCGGTCCTGATCATCGGTTCCGCCGTGGTCAGCGAAATTAGGAAAGAGTAGATGCTCTTCTGCCTTTGCGGGTCTTGTTCATGTTGAACAAGGCTCGTTTTTTGTTTTTATGCAGTTTTTTTCTTGACGGAAATCGGATAATCCTCTATCATAGAATAGATACAGTTTGCGATGACTTTACCGGAAAGGAAGAGATAAAATGAAAAAATCGACCAAATTGTTCCTCGGTGCGGCCGGCGCGGCAGCCGGCGCCGCCGGATTGACCCTTGCCGTCGGCGAGGCGCTTTACCGTTTTTCGCTCACTTTTGAGGGGCTGACCTTTGCGCAGAGCAAGCGCGAAAAGAATCCGGCGCGCATGGACGACCTCAAACCCACGGATTTTTCCGCTCCGCTTCCCAATTGGTTCGGCGAAACGAATCACACCTACGTTCATTCCACCAACTGCCTGGGCGAAGTGACCACCGCTGAATGTATCGACGATTTCCCCGACAGCAAGCGCTGGGTGATTCTGGTGCACGGCTACACCGCCAACCCCCACAGCATGGCGAAATACGGCGCACAGTATCACAAAAAAGGCTTCAACATGATCTATCCCTGCATGCGCGGCCACAAGAACGGCTGCGATCACAGGATCTCGATGGGCTGGCTGGACCGCTATGACGTCATCGGCTGGATCTATTTCATCCTGCAGCGCTGCCCCGACGCGCAGATCGTACTGCACGGCGAATCCATGGGCGCCGCCACGGTGATGATGACCGTCGGCGAGCAGCTGCCCGCCAACGTGGTCTGCGCCGTGGAAGACTGCGGCTACACCAGCGTGTGGGATGAGTTCTCCTACCAGATCGGCGAACTGTTCCATCTGCCCAAGTTCCCGTTCCTCAATGCCGGTCAGTTCATGACCAAGGCGCACGGCGGCATCGATTTCAAAGAGGCGTCCTCCGTCAACCAGCTCGAAAAATCCACGACGCCCATGCTGTTCGTTCACGGCGAAGCGGACGATTTCGTGCCGTTTGAAATGGTGTTCCGCAACTATGACGCCTTTAACGGTGAAAAGGAGATCGTGACCATCCCTGGCGCGAAGCACGCCGAATCCGTTTGCGTCGATCCCGATACCTATTGGGAAAAGGTCTGGGCGTTCGTCGGCAAATACGTTGACGTGACCGAACCCGCAAACGCGTAACAGAAAAAAGAAAAAGCAGTTGAGATTTTTCTCAACTGCTTTTTTTATGCGTCTTGAGCGTTATCAAAGAACAACGGCGGTTTCGCCTTTGCTGACGTTGAACAGTTCGGAGGATTTGATCGTGACTTTTTTCACCGGCTTGGAAAACCGGCCGTCGGTGCCCAGATCCATTTCCAGATCGGCGAGCGTGTCAAGGAACAGCATGCCGTCAACGACCTTGCCGAACGCGGCGTACTGCCCGTCCAGCTCGGCAGCGTGATTATCGGAATAGCAGATGAAGAACTGGCAGCTTGCCGAATTCATGTCGTCGGATCTGCGCGCCATGGAGACCACGCCGCGGGTGTGGGAAATGGGGTTGTCAAACCCGTTGGCGGAAAATTCGCCCTCGATGGGGTCCGTGCCGCCGGTGCCGTCGCCCTTGGGATCGCCGCCCTGGAGCATGAAGTTATCCACAATGCGGTGGAAGGTCAGCCCGTCGTAAAAGCCTTTCTTGACCAGCTTGATAAAGTTGGTGCAGGTTTTGGGGGCGTATTCGGGATAGAGCTCGATGGTGACCTGACCGGTCTCGCCGCCTTCAACCTCGATGGTGAAGCGCACCTGCGGATGCACGCCGTATTTCTTTTCGGCTTTGTTGGTGGTGCGGATAACGTAAGCGTCAGAGTAGTCGCTGGGTGTGCCGCTCCCGCCGGAGCAGGCGGTGAACACGCCGACAAGAATCGTCAAGCACAGCAAAAACGCGAAAATTCTGGTGGTTCCTTTCATCATTAACACCTCTTTTGTTTGTTGGTTATTACTATATCATTCTTTCTCTGCAAATTCAAGTGTTTGCGGAATTGTCTTGACTACATCGGAGGAAAAGGGTAAAATAGTATCTGTATTATTATGTAAAAAAGAAAGGAGCTTGTTATGTCCGACTGTATCTTCTGCAAAATCGCCGCCGGTGAGATCCCGTCCAGAAAAGCGTATGAGGACGAAACCGTTCTGGCTTTTTATGACCTTGACCCCCAGGCGCCGACCCATGTGCTGGTCATCCCCAAGGCACATATCCCCTCCGCCGCCGCCATTACGACCGAGAATTCCGCCATGGTCGCTCACATTTTTGAGGTGATCGCCAAGGTGGCGGATGAGCTCGGCTTGAAAGAGGGCTTCCGCGTGGTGTCCAACTGCGGCGTGTCCGCGGGGCAGAGCGTGCCGCACCTGCATTTCCATCTGCTCGGCGGCCGCGACTTCACCTGGCCTCCCGGCTGATCGTAATTTGGCTCAGCCAAATTACGAAATGAATTGCGCCTGACGGCGCGTGAATTGCACTTTGTGCATGAATTGACCTGCGGTCATGAATTGCGCTTCGCGCATGAAGGGGCCTGCGGCCGGCATTTGTAATCGGGTGCGGGCAGCGCCCGCCCACCATGCATCGCTGTGCGATGCAATTCATGGAGCGAAGCGAGAAATCATGGCGCAGCCAATTCATGACGGCGAAGCCGTCAATTCATTCGAGCTTCAGTTCAATAAATTACAATTTCTCAAAGCCAGAACAGAAAAGAGGATAAAGAACGAATGAGCGAATATTATACCATGACCATCGCGGGCTGCGAGCGTCATTTACCGCGCTGCCCGATCAACGACAAGCTGGATATTGCCGGCTTCATCATTTTCGGCGACGTGGAACTGACCATTGCCGCCGCGAAGGAGTTGCTGAAAAAGCTGCCGGAATTCGATTATATCGTCACGCCGGAAGCCAAGAGCATCCCGCTGGCGTATGAAATGTCCCGTCAGAGCGGCAAAAAGTATTTTGTCGCCCGCAAGAAGGCGAAGCTTTATATGAAAGACCCCGTGACCGTCAACGTGCGCTCCATCACGACCGACGCGGTGCAGACGCTCATCCTTGACGGGGCGGACGGCGAGCAGATCCGCGGCAAGCGTGTCGTGATCCTGGACGACGTGATCAGCACGGGCGAGTCCCTGCGCGCCATGGAAGAGCTGATCGCCCGGTTTGACGCCGACGTGGTCGCCAAGGCCGCCGTGCTGGCGGAAGGCGACGCCGCAGACCGCAAGGATATCGTGTTCTTGGAAAAGCTTCCGCTGTTTTTCAAATAAGCGAAAATGATCAAAAACCCGTTCGCCTGCATCGGGCTGAGCTTTGCCGCGACGCTTTTCGCGCTGAACCTTCTGCCTGATTTTTCGCTCGTTCTATTTGCCGCGTCGGCGGTATGTCTGGGGCTGTGTCTGTTCCTCAAAAGCCTGCCCGAACGCGGCAGCGCCGCGGTGCTGTTCCTCGGCGTGATGGCGGCCGCCGTGCTGTTCACGGCAACGCAGAAGGCCGTGTGGGAACCGGCTCTCGCGATGGATCGCCAGATCGGCACGCTGCACGGCACGGCGACGGGTGAAACGAGTGTGAACGCGGAACAGGGCCGCTGCTTTTCGGTCATTCGCACCGATGAGGGTCTGAAGGTGACGATCGTCACCAACGAGAACTATGATCTCGAACCCGGCGACCGTGTCACGTTTACCGGCAAGCTATATGCCGACCAGACGTGGTCGCGCCGCGCGGGCCGCGTGTTTTTGACCTGTTGGTATCCGAAAAATCTCACCGTTCAGCGGGCAAAGCGGAATCCGGCAAGAGATTGGCCGTTTTACGCGCGCCGCTTTTTGATTGAGCGGATCACGCAGCAAGTCGGCGGCGAAGCCGGTGATGCGGCGGCTGCCATGGTCACAGGCGAAAAGGAAGGTCTTTCCGATGAAACCTACGCTGCTTTCAGCCGCGCAGGCGTCGCGCATATCATCGCCGTTTCGGGGCTGCACATGAATCTGATCGTGCTGGCGCTCTACGGCTTTTTGCGGCGGGCGCTCCACGTTCGGCGTCAGCTCGGCGCCGCTGCTTCGATCGCCGCGGCGTGGGCTTATGCGGCGGTGGCCGATTTTACGCCCTCGGCGGTGCGCGCGTGCATCATGGTCTGCGCGTTTTTCGGCGCGATGCTGTTCCACCGCCGGATCAGTCCGCTCAATTCGCTGGGGCTGGCGGCGTTTTCGATTTTGCTGTTTAACCCCTATGCCGTGTGCAGCGCTTCCTTTGAGCTTTCCTTTGCGGCCACGATCGGACTGCTGACCGTCGGGCGCAAACTGCTGGCGGCGAATCCGTTTGGCGAGATCCGCCTGAAGCTGGTGCGCCGTTTGTTGACGGCGGTTTACAGTATCCTGATCGTCACCTTCAGCGCGACCGTCGGCTGCCTGCCGGT
>JAFTEL010000159.1 GCA_017453685.1 Clostridia bacterium | reverse complement strand
CGCTGTTATGGAGAATTTCTTCGGACTACTCAAAACAGAGCTGCTTTACCTTCAAGAATTTGACTCCCTGGAGCATTTCAAGTCTGAGCTCGTTGACTACCTCGACTACTACAATAATCGCAGGATCAAGCTAAAACGAAAGGGCCTGACACCTGCTCAGCACAGATACCAGACCCTTCAGGTCGCCTAATTTTAAAATGTCTAACTTTTGGGGTTCACTTTCACGGACGCAGCCGATACTTCTTTTTCTACAATAATATAATAATCAGCAAACGTATGATATTTGTATGATTTCCGCAAAAAGCTTTCACAAATTCCAATTATTTTGGGGTGGAGATATGGTAAAATTCACCAAAAGCGTGCCTTTTAACCTCTCCACGGCGCAAAAAAGGAGACCTGCGGCAGCAGGTCCCCCGAAACGCAAGTTTCTTCTGACCGAAAGCGGGCGCTACAGCAGCGTCGCCAGCGTATATTCGCCAAAGCTGTACTGCGTCATGTATTCGGTCGGCTTGCGATTTGTTTTTCCGTCCAGATAGTCGTAGTAGTCGCACTCCACCCGATCGCGCCGGATCGCGGCGGCGCCTCGCGCCACGTCGAGGCAGTCCATAACGCCCAGCTCTTCCAGCGTCTGGAACAGGTCGTTGCGCAGCTGGTTGAAGTACGGGCGGCTGATGCTGTCCTCGAACGCCCCGGCGAGGACCTGCGCGATCGTGCAGCTCGCGCCGGCGCGGTCGACCAGGTACGCCAGCAGCGTCGAGAGCGTATATACCGCCCGCTGCCCCAAATAGATCGTCGGTATGCGCATTGCCTCCTTGTTCCGGGAAAAAACGCTTCCACCCCGCGGCGATGGGCAACCCTTCCCTTGCGGTCGTCTTACGGTGAACGCCGCCCCGGTGCGGCGGATCGCTGTCTGCCGGCGCGCCGCCCGGTGTGTTTGCTCCATTATAGCACAGATTTATGAAAAATGACAGCAAAAGAATTTGAAAAAAGTGAAAAATTATTCATATATTTTCGAAAAGATATTGACCCGCGCCGCCGCCCGCGCCGCGCCCGTCGGGGATCGCATCGACGACGCGTTGCGTCGACGTCTTCCCGCGCCACGCCTCCCGACCGGCGCACGATCAGCGCTCCCCCGCGGCGCATTCTGCGCCCCGAACGACCCTCGATCGCCCTCTTGTGCGCAGCTTTCCGGAAAACTTTGTCCGGAAACTAAAAAAAAGATTGCATTTTCGAAAAAACGTGCTATAATGATTTCTGCGCGGCGATCTTCACGCTCCGCAGCCCCACAACATGGGCCTTTAGCTCAGCTGGGAGCCCACGCAGTACGGTTTTTGTCCTGAAACTTGATCCCGCAGCCGACACCGGATTCACAACCCGCGAAATTCGGATTGTGAATATGATGAACGCAGCAGATTCACATACCAACCAAATATTTGGGCCTTTAGCTCAGCTGGGAGAGCGCAAGGTTCGCAATCTTGAGGTCAGGGGTTCGATCCCCCTAAGGTCCACCAGAAACGGCAGGTTTTGTCACAAAACCTGCCGTTTTTCTAACTTTTTCTAAAAATTTCATTTTTGCATTCACAGAAACCTACTCCACCGGATTCACAAACCATTTTTCACAATTCTGCCGTCCCCGAACGCGAAAACTTTTGGAATTCGTCATAGGTAAAGTTGAATTCGATCTCTATTTTGTAGTCGCGGCCGACGGTGACCTTTTTGATCAGATTGGCGACGATCATCTTCTTTTCGGCGAAAGTGCAGCGCTCATAAATATCCGCCCACGTCAGCAGTTGGCCATATTCCTTTTCGGCTTGTTTGGACGAGGAAACGACATCCTGATAATGCGCGTTTGCCGCTTGCAGAGCGGTCTCCGCCTGTGCAATCTTCTGGTTCGTTTCCTCGACAAGACTGCTTAACAGCTCAACGGTCAGCTTGCTTTCACCGCGGATGACCTTGATTGTTTCGTTCCGGTATGCCTCCAGCTCCCGCTTGAGCGCGGCGAGCTTCTTCGCCGCGCCGTCTGCAGACGCTTTGGCGGACTTGACGTCCTTTTTGTGCTGACGCTCCAGAACGTCCGCCATCGGTGCGCGCTTGAATTGCGCGAGCTTCAGCCGAACAACCTCGTCGACGATCTCGTCGACCTTCTTCATCCCGTAGCCGGACTGCCCGTCGCATTTGCCGGGATGCCGCACGTTGTAGTGGCACTGATAGCGGATCTTCGGGATCTTCCGCTTGACGCCGTCGATGACCTTCGTGGTGCTGCCGCTGGTAGTCAAAGTCAGCCGACCGCCGCAGTGGGCGCAGTAAACCTTGCCGACCAGAAGCGCCTGTCCTTTGCTGTTGAGCGGATAGGCGTTTCTGTGCGTAACGCGGTCCGCCATAATGTCCTGCGCCTTTTGGAAGGTGTCCTTGTCAATGATCTGGAGTTCCGGGATGTGTTCCGAAACCGCGTCGCCATTGATGATATAGCCAGTCAGCGCCTTGTTCTTCAAAACGTGATTGATGCTGACGTTCGGAAAACCGTGTCCGGACCGCCCGCTGATATTTCGCTCATGCAGGTATCTTGAAATGCGCAGCGAGCCCATCCCTTCGTTGACGTACTTCTGAAAGATCAACCGCACAACGGCGGCTTCCTCCTCGTTGATTTCGAGGTCGAGCACGGTGCGGTTGCGTTTGTTCTTGCGTCCCTTGTCCACGGCGCGGTAGCCGTAAGGAACGCTGCCGCCGGTATAATGCCCTTCCTCGGTCAGCTGCCCCATCCTCGTTTTCGTGCGGATGGACGTCTTCACGCTTTCGCCGGACGCCTGCCAGTAGCGGATATAGTTCATCAGCTTGTCGACGTGGCTGTCAAAGCGCTGCTGCCCCTCGGTCGCGCTCCAGACTTCGATCCCGTGCTGCACGAACCATTCGACGACAAACGGCGTTTCATCGTCGCGCCTGCCGAGGCGGTCGAACATAAAGACGAGGAGAACGTCATATTCTCCGTTCAACGCCGCCGTTTGCAGATCGACGATCGCGTCGCGGTCT